>DIUL01000063.1:514-3764 GCA_002422345.1 Acetobacteraceae bacterium UBA6159 | reverse complement strand
GCCGTCAACCGGACAGTAGTGGACTGAACCCGGAACGAACCATCCCTCCAGGCGGGATGGCCGATCCGCCCGCGCGACGAACCCGCCCCCGGGTGCGTCGCGTGACGGGATATGCGACCCTGACCCCGGAATCAGGTGGGAGGAAACACGGATGTCACAGGATCATGTCGGGCAGCGCCTGGGCGCTTTCGTCGCCTCCACGGACGACCTGCCGGAGTCCCTTTTGCATGAGGGTCGGCGGTCGCTGCTGAACTTCCTGGGCTGCGCGCTGGGGGTTGCCGCCTCGCCGCCGATCGACATGGCCATGCGGGTGCTGGTCCCGTTCAGCGGCGCCGACCGGGTTACGGTGATCGGGCGCAACGAACGCCTGGACGTCCTGGGTGCCGCCTTCATCAACGCCGTCAGCGGCAATCTGCTGGATTACGACGACACCCATCTGCGGACCGTCATCCATCCGACCGCTCCGGTGGCGCCGGCGGTGCTCGCGCTGGCCGAACAGCGTGGCCTGACCGGGGCCGCCGTCCTGCGCGCCTTCCTTCTCGGCGCCGAGGTCGAGTGCCGCATCGGCAACGCCGTGTCCCCCGGTCATTACGCCCGCGGCTGGCACATCACGTCGACCTGCGGCGTCTTCGGCTCCGCGGCGGCCGCGTCCCGCCTGCTGGGCCTGGACGCCGAACGGACCTGGCACGCGCTGGGCATCGCCGCGAGCCAGTCCGCCGGCAGCGTGGAAAACCTGCCAAGTGCGGCCAAGAACGTCAGCGTGGGCAACGCCGCCCGGAACGGCATCTTCGCCGCCCTGCTCGCCGAACAGGGCTACACGGCCGCCCCCGCCGCCATCGAGGGTCCGCTCGGCTGGGCGCGCGGCATGGGAGACACACCCCAGATTGAGGAGATGACGGAAGGCCTGGGCCAGCGGTGGGAGATCGCGAAGAACACCTACAAGCCCTACCCCTGCGGCATTGTCATGCACGCCGTCATCGACGCCTGCCTGGACCTGCGCCGCGCGCACGGCCTGACCCCGGACCGGATCGCCGAGGTCACTGTCTCGGGCGATCAACTGCTGCTGGATCGGGGCGATCGGATCGTCCGCAACGAACGCGATGCCCGCGTCAGCATCCACCATTGCGCGGCCGTGTCATTCCTGTTCGGCGCCGCCGGCCTGCATGAGTTTTCCGATGAAATCACCCACGATCCGGCCGTTACCGCCCTGCGATCCCGCGTCAAGGCCCGGCTTGACAGCGCCAGCCCGCGCGGTGCCGCGACCGCCGTCGTCCGCACCACGGATGGCCAGACCTTCGAGGCGACCGTGCATCACCCCAAGGGCAGCGAGCAGAACCCGCTGACGGACCGGGAGATCGAGGACAAGCTGCGGGATTCCTGCCGCCACGGCGGGTTCAGCGGCGTGATCGAAACGATCATCCGACAGACGTGGGAGATCGACCGCCTGCCCACGATCTCCCCCCTGGCCCGCGCGCTTGCACGCGATTGATACCGGCCGGTAGGATCGTCGGGAGGGAACAGGCCCGTCATGAAGACGGGCCGCCAAGAGAAATGGAACCGCCCATGACCGCTCTCCCGATTTCCGCCGACTCGCATATCACGGAGCCGCCGGACTGCTACACCGCCCATATCGACCCGAAGTTCCGCGACCGCGCGCCGTCGATCGTGCGCGATGACCGGCTGGGCGATATCTATGTGATCGAGGGGATGAAGCAGACCATTCCCCTCAGCCTGATCTCGGCGGCCGGAATCGATCCCACCCTGCTCCGCAAGGACGGCGCGCGGTTCGAGGATCTGCACCGCGGCGGCTGGGACCCCAAGGCGCGGATGGGCGACCAGGACCGCGACGGCGTGGGCGCGGAAGTGATCTACCCGAGCGTCGGCATGGTCCTGTGTAACCACAAGGACCTCGACTACAAGCATGCGTGCCTGGAGGCGTATAACCGCTGGCTGGAGGGCTATGTCTCCCAGTCGCCCGACCGGTTGATCGGGTTGGGGCAGACCGCGATCCGCACCATCAAGGACGGGATCGCCGACCTGGAACGCATCAAGGCGATGGGGTTCCGGGGTGTGATGATGCCGGGCAATCCCGGCGAGTCAGATTATGATGACCCGGCCTACGACCCGTTCTGGGAAGCGGCGGTGGCGCTGAACCTGCCTCTGTCGTTCCACATCCTGACCTCCAGCTCCGATGCGGCGAACCGGCCGCGCGGGCCTAAGGTCAGCAGCTTCCTGACGATCATCCGCGGCTGCCAGGACATCATCGCGATGATGATCATGAGCGGCGTGTTCATGCGCCACCCCAAGCTGAAGGTCGCCTGCGTGGAGGCTGACGCCGGCTGGGGGCCGCATTTCATGTATCGGATGGACCATGCCTACAAGCGGCACCGCCACTGGCTGAAGGGCCAGGAGCTGGAGATGCTGCCGTCCGACTACTTCAAGGAAAACATCCGCCTGACGTTCCAGGACGACCACGTGGCGTTCCAGCTGGCGCACATGATGGCGCCGCACCAGTTGATGTGGGCGAACGACTTCCCACACAGCGATTCGACGTGGCCGTGGAGCCAGGATGTTCTGACGGAACAGACGGCCGGAATGGACCCGGCGCTGCGGCAGAGGATCGTCAGGGATAACTGCGCGGCGTTCTACGGGTTGGCGTGACCGCGGAGCCTGCTTTCCCCGGTGGGGGATGCCCCCCTACTTCCCCCTCCCCCCTTGAGGGGGNNCCCTCAAGGGGGGAGGGGGCGTTGACCGGGGGACACGGACTACTCCGCCGCTTGCGCCGACGCCTGCCCCTGCACCGTGAAGAACGACGCCGACTTCGGCTGCTGCGGCAACTCCACCGTCCCGCCGCTCAGCCGAGCCACCCGCGACGGCTTGCCCCGCACAATCTCACCCTCATGCGTGCTCGGCATCGGGTTCGCCGCGATCGGCACCGCATCAGCGGCGGAATACACACAGATATACAGCCCGCGCGGCTTATCCCCCGCATTCGCCGAAGACCCATGCGCCAGCTTCGTGTGCATCAAACAGACGCTTCCCGCCGACCCGTAGCAGGGGATGCTCTGCGCCAGCAGATCCTTCTCGGTCTCCGGCGCCACGGCCCCCGTAAACCGCGCGCCATCGAACAGAGAAAACATCGGTCCCTTGTGCGACCCCGGCACGACGGTCAAAGCGCCATTCGTCTCGTCAATGTCGTCCAGGAACAGCAGCGCCGTCACGACATCGTCGTTGGTGTGCGGCGTATAGG
>DIUL01000063.1:0-475 GCA_002422345.1 Acetobacteraceae bacterium UBA6159 | reverse complement strand
GGTTGTTGATCCGCCGCAGCGCGGGGCGTTCGGCGCTATGCTCGGTGCCCATATCAAACCGAGGCCGCCCATCGACGCAAGGCGGTCCAAACGGCACCTTGTGCGCTCGGCTTTGCTCAACCCAGCCGGTGATCTCTCCGCGCAGGGCGGAAAGCTGGTCAGGCGTCACGGCCGATGGCACGACCAGGCATCCATCCCGCCAGAACGCGTCCTTCTGTTCTTGAGTCAGAACGGACATCGCTGCTCTCCCTGCCAAGAATTGATCGGAAGCTTGGTGAGCCCGCTGGGACTCGAACCNNCTCTACCAGCTGAGCTACGGGCTCATGTCGCGTCGCGCGCGGCAAGGGCGCCTTGAACGCCAAGCCGCGCCGCGGGTCAAGGGTTGTATCAAGCCTCGTTGGCCATCTTCATGGAAATGATCCGGTCCGGGTCGGACACCATGCCCGAGCCACCGGCGCCGCGCTTGATCTTGTCG
>DIUL01000155.1:312-7829 GCA_002422345.1 Acetobacteraceae bacterium UBA6159 | reverse complement strand
CAGCCCCTCCCGTCTTCCCCCCAACGGAGTGGTTCCAAGGGCTGTGCCCTTGGTGGGGGTCTCGGGGGCAACGCCCCCGAGTGGGGTTTGGGGCAAAGCCCCAACCCTTACGGCACCGTCAGGCTATACACCCGCGCCGCCGTCCCGCTGTACAGCGCCTTCTTCTCCGCGGCAGAGGCGCCGGCGGTGATGTGTTTGAAGGCGTTCCACAGTTCGGTGTAGCCGCCGGACTGTTTGTCGGGTGGGAAGTTGCTCTCGAACATGCAGCGGTTGGGGCCGAACGCCTCGATGCAGGGTTCGATGTACTGGCGCCAGGCGTCGGCCAGTTCCTTCGACGAGGGCGGCATGTCCCGTTCGTGGAAATCAAAACCGAAGGTCGTCATGCCGACGCCGCCCAGCTTGACGTTCACGTTCGGGCACTTGGCCAGTTCGGCGATGTCCTTCTTCCAGGACGCCAGGATTTCGGCGCGCTTGCCGCGGTAGGACCCGATACCGAGGACTCCGCCGACGTGATCGAGGATGATCGTCGTATCGGGGAAGGCGCGCGCCAGGTCGACCGCGTCGGACAGTTGCGGATGATACTGCCAGGATTCGAACGTCAGCCCCAGCTTGCCGAGTTCCGCGAAGCCTTCGCGCAGCTTCGGGTCGCGGGCGCGATGCAGCGGCACGACGCGGGAGGCGTATTTGCTGATGCTCGGGTCGTCATCCCATGACACGCCATAGCGGATGCCCTTGAAGCGTCCGCCGCCGGCGGCGATCTGGGCTTCCAGCGTCTCCCGCACGCGGGCGCCGAGCATGAGGTCGGCCCAGCCGACGATGCCCTCGGCGACGCGGCAGGGGCCGTAGGTGCCGGAGGCGCTCATGGCGGCGATGCCGTTGACGAACTCGACCTCACCGACCGGCGCCATCTCGGGCGGGCCGCTTTTGCGGTGCATCGCCTGGCACTCGATGAACACGGTGGAGACGATGTTGTGTCCGCCGCCGATGTCCTGCAGCAGTTCCGGCAGGAAATACGTGCCGCGATGCGCCGCGTCCCAGAAGTGGTGATGCGGGTCGATGATCGGCAGGTCGGGTTCCAGCGCGGCCTCGGTCGGCCGTTTGGCCAGCCAGGCCCTCAGATTGGCGTCGGCGCGTTGGATCAGGCCGAGGTATTCGCCCTTGTAGTCACCCATTTCCATCCCCCTTTGGTTCGAACGGCGGGGCCGGAGCCCCGCCATTCCGGTGCTACCGGCCCTTGAACTGGCCCTTGCGCTTCTCGATGAAGGCCCGACGCGCTTCCGTTGCGTCCTCGGACTGATGCAGGATGCCGCCGGCGTTGGAGGTCAGCACCATGGTCGTTTCCAGCGTGCTGTCCAGGGCGGCGCGCATCACGCGCTTGCTGATCCACTGGACCAGCGGCGGGATGGCCAGCATCCGGCCGCACAGGTCGCGGGTGAACTGTTCCAGGGTCTCGGACGGGACCAGATGATTGACCATGCCCCAGCGATAGGCGGTCTCGGCATCGAGGTTGCCGGTATAGGCGAATTCGAGCGCGCGCCCCAGGCCGATCATCTTCGGCAGGTAGTATGACCCGCCATTCTCGATGATCTGGCCGGCGTTGTGATAGGCAACGAACCGGGTCTTTTCGCAGGCGATGCGAACATCGCAATGCAGCGCCATATCCATGCCGGATCCGACCGCGGGGCCGTTGATCATCGCGATCGTGGGCTTGCGGATCAGGGAGATGTCACGGTGCAGCTGCGTGAAGCCGTGATAGAAATGCTGGCGCGCGCCGTCCGGGCCTTCGTGCGGGCTGCGGTTGCCGGGGAAGTTCTGGCCGGCGTCTTCGGTGCGCGAACCGAGATTGGCGCCCGAGCAGAATCCGCAGCCGACACCCGTCAATACAATCAGCCGCACATCGGGATCGTCATCGGCGGCCCGCATGTATTCGCCGACCTTGGCGACGGTGCCGTTTTCCTCGGCCGTTCCGACCAGGGCGTTCATCCGCTCGGGGCGGTTGAACTTGATCCAGCAAATACCGGACTCTTCCTTTTCGTACAGCAGGTAGTCCACCAGCCTGGGTCCCATGGGTCGTTCCCTCCTTGTGTCTCGACGTCTCTCCACCGCACTATAGGATGAACGCGGTGACTTCAAGGAAGCCACCCGACGTGACGGAGGAGACAAAGAGATGGAAGCGGGATTCCTGGGTGTCGGGAACATGGGCCAGCCCATGGCCAACAAGCTGATGGATGGCGGGCACGGGCTGACGATCTACGACATCAACGAAGCCGCCATGCGCCCGCTGCTGGACCGCCAGGCGCGTCGCGCCACGTCGCCTCGTGATCTGGCGGACCGGTGTGAGACGGTTTTTGTCTCCCTGCCCACCTTGGCCGCGTTCCGCGCGGTGGCCTTTGGCGATGACGGGCTGATCCACGGCAAGGCGATGAAAGTGCTGGTGAATACCTGCACCGTCGGCGTGCCGTTCGTAAAGGAGGTTGAGCAGGCGATGAACGCCCGCGGTGTGACCGTGGTGGATTGCCCGATCTCGGGCGGGCCGCCGGGCGCGCGGGCGGGCACGCTGTCGGTCATGGTGTCCGGCGATCCGGCGACGGTGGAGACCGTGAAGCCACTGATCGCGCTATGGGGCAAGACGGTGACCGTGGCCGGCGACAAGGCGGGCGCGGCGCAGGTTCTGAAGCTGACGAACAACATCCTGTCCGCCGTCGCTTTGGCCGCCACGGCCGAGGCCTTCGTGATGGGGGCCAAGGGCGGGTTGTCGCCCGAGGTGATGGTCTCCGCCATCAACGCCGGCAGCGGCCGCAACAGCGCCACCGAAACGAAGTTCCCTCTGGCGGTACTGAACCGGGAATTCAATTTCGGCGCCGAAATGCACATCCTGATGAAGGACATCGACCTGGCCGTGGCGCAGGGCGAGGACCTCGGCGTGCCGATGTGGGTGTGTGAGGCCGCGCGTCTTGTCTTCAAGCACGCCATGCACCGGGGCGCGGCGAAGGACGACCTGACCACGATCGTGAAGCACATCGAGCGTGACGCCGGGTTTGAAATTCCCAAGACGCGATGGGGAGCGCTGTGATGATGAAACGCTTTCTCGCGGTCCTGCTGGGCGTTGCCGTCGCCATGCCCGCACTGGCGCAGGACAAGTTTCCGTCGAAACCAATCCGCATGATCGTGCCCTTCGCGGTCGGCGGCCCGTCCGACATCGTCGCCCGCATCCTCGGCGCGCGCATGACCGAGAGTCTCGGCCAGCAGGTCATCGTCGACAACCGCGCCGGCGCCGGCGGCAAGCTCGGCAGTGAAGCCGTGGCGAAGTCACCGCCCGATGGCTACACGCTGGGGCTGGCGACGGTTTCCACCCACTCGATCAATCCGTCGCTGTACAAAACGATCGGCTATGATCCGGTGAAGGATTTCGAACCGGTCGGCCTGATCGGCGACATTCCCCTGCTGCTGTCGGTCCACAAGTCAGTCGCGGCGAAGAACGTCAAGGAACTGATCGCGCTGATCAAGGCGAGCCCTGGCAAGTTCAGCTATGGCTCTCCGGGTCTCGGCAGCATGGGGCATTTGTGCAACGAGGCTTTGAAGACCCGCGTCGGTGGCATGGATGTCGCCCATGTCCCCTATCGCGGCGGCGGGCAGATGATGAACGACCTGGTCGCCGGCCAAATCCCGATGGTGTTCGAGGGCACGCCCACCAGCCTGCCGCAGATCGAGGCCGGGGCGATCCGTCCGCTGGCCTCCGGATCGGTGACCCGCACACGGTCCCTGCCCGATCTGCCGACGATGCGGGAAGAAGGGTTCGAGGGGTTTGAGTGCTCCGCCTGGTTCGGCCTGTTCGCCCCGGCGAAGACGCCTGCCCCGATCATCGCGCAACTGAACGCCGCGCTGACGACGGCGTTGAAGGACCCGGTTGTCGCCCAGCGGATGCGCGATGTCGGCGTCGATCCCGCCACCGATTCCACCGCCGCGACGCTTGGCACGTTCCTCAAGGCCGATCTGGCGAAATGGGGACCGATTGTGCAGGCCGCCGGCGTGCAACTTGACTGAATACGGAAAGGAAACATTCCATGGACGACGTATTGCTGACGGAAGACCGCGGCCCGATCCGCGTGCTGACCTTGAACCGGCCGACCAAGCTGAACGCGCTCAACCACGACCTGGTCGTTTCGCTGACGCAGGCGTTGAATGCCGCGCATCATGACGACAGTTGCACCGTTGTGATCCTGCGGGGGAACGGCCGAGCGTTCAGTGCGGGGGCGGATACTTCGACGCCGAGGCCGTTGACGGCGGAGAACCGGCCGAACCTGATCAAGCACGGGGAGCACGGGATCACGCTGACGAAGGCGCTGGGCCGGTGCGAAAAGCCGATCATCGCGGCTGTGCATGGCTATGCGCTGGGCGCGGGCGCGGGTCTCGCGTTTGGGTCCGACCTGACGGTTGCCGCAGAAAGCGCGCGGTTCGGCTATCCGGAGCTGAAGGCCGGCCTGACCGCGACGACCGTGACCGCGCAGGCCGTGCATCTGATGGGGCGCAAGGTTGCGTTTGAGTTCCTGACGATGTGCGACAACATGCTGCCGGCGCGGGCCTATGAACTCGGCCTGGTCAACCGGGTGGTGCCGGACGACAAGCTGATGGATGAGGCGATGGCGATGGCCGAGAAACTCGCAAGCTGGCAGCCTGAGTATCTGTGGCAGACCAAGCGCACCTTCATCCGCGCGACGAACATGACGATGGAACAGGGCCTCGACATGGCGCGAGACGTTTCGGTGATGATGGGGAAGTTCCCGAAGTAACGGATAAAGGGCAAACGGCGCCGTCGGCCGTCCCCTTAAAAGCCGTCATCCCCGGCCTTGTGCCGGGGACCATCACCCGCACCCTGCCGCGATTGGTCCCCGGCACAAGGCCGGGGATGACGGTGCGGATTGGCCGGTGCTGTAACAAGGTCTTCCACCCGACCACCCAGAACCAAACAAGGCGCGGACTTGCCAGCCGAGCCCCGACGCCCGACACTCCCGCCACAAAAGTGGGAGCCAGGACAGATGGCAAAAGAATATGATCTCGTCATTCGTGGCGGGACAGTGATGGACGGCAACGGCGGCGCGCCCTTCACCGGTGACATCGCGGTCAAGGACGGCCGGATCGCCGCGGTTGGCAAGGTCGATGGATCGGGCGCCGAGGAAATCGACGCCAAGGGCCTGGCCGTGACGCCCGGCTTCGTCGACATCCACACCCATTATGACGGCCAGGCCGCGTGGGACACCCAGCTTGCCCCCTCGTCGTGGCACGGCGTCACCACCGTGGTCATGGGCAATTGCGGCGTCGGCTTCGCGCCCGTCCGCCCGAACACCCAGGAAGCGGTCATCGCCCTGATGGAAGGGGTGGAGGACATTCCCGGCCCCTGCCTGCATGAAGGCCTCACCTGGGATTGGGAAACCTTCGCCGAATATCTGACCGCGCTGGAACGCAAGAAGCACGACATCGACTTCTGCGCTTTGCTGCCGCACGCCCCGATGCGGGTCTATGTCATGGGCGACCGCGCGCTGAACCTGGAAGACGCGAACCAGGAAGACATCCAGCGCATGCGCGAAATCACGGCCGAGGCTGTCCGCGCCGGCGCCTTCGGCTTCTCGACCTCCCGCACCATTTCCCACAAGACCCTGGCCGGCGACTGCACCCCCACGGTGCGCGCGCAGGAAGCCGAACTGATGGGCATCGCGCTGGGCCTCAAGGACGCGGGCGCGGGCTTCATCGAGATGACGTCGGACTGGAACACCCCCGATCCGGCGACCGAGTTCGCCATGGTGCGCCGGGTGATGGAAGCCTGCGGCCGGCCGCTCGTGTTCTCCCTGAACCAGCGCCATGACCGGACGACGGCATGGAAGGACCTGCTGGAGCTTTCGACCGAAGCGCACAAGGATGGGTTGCCCGTCCGCTGCGTCGTCCCGCCGCGTCCGATCGGCGCGCTGCTGGGCCTGACCGGCAGCCAGAACCCGTTTGCCGGGACCCGCACCTATCACTCGATCGCCCATCTGCCGGTGGCCGAACGGGTGGCCAGGATGCGCGATCCGGCGATCCGGGCCGCGATCGTCACCGAGGACCCGGCCGAGTTCAACACCTGGTCCCTGCTGATCCGCACCAGCTTCGAACGCATGTTCCGCTTCACCGATCCCTTGAACTACACCCCGGCGCGGGAAGACTCGGTGGCGGCGATCGCGGCGCGGGAAGGCCGGACGCCGCAGGAAGTCGCCTATGACATCCTGATCGAGGACGAGGGCCGCGGCTTCATCTTCGCCTGCCTGGTCAACTACGCGAACTACGACCTGGAAGCGGTGAAGGAGATGTATGGCCGCGACCACGTCATGCCCGGCCTGTCCGATGGCGGGGCACATGTGGCGTTCATCTCCGACGCGTCGTTCCCGACCTTCCTGTTCAGCTACTGGGGCCGCGACCGCGGGGCGGACAAGATGGAACTGCACGACCTGGTGCGGCGCCAGACGCGCGAACCCGCCCGGTTCGCCGGCCTGACCGATCGCGGTGTGCTGGAGGTCGGCAAGAAGGCCGACATCAACGTGATCGACTTCGCGAACCTGGCGCTGGAGCGTCCGGTGATGGTCCATGACCTGCCGGCGGGCGGGAAGCGGCTGATGCAGAAGGCCCGCGGCTATCGCGCGACGATCAAGGCGGGTCAGGTGACCTACCGCGACGGCGTGGCGACCGGCGCGCTGCCCGGCGGCCTGGTCCGCAGCGACGCGATGGCCTGAGGGTGAGATGGGGGCGGGTCGGGGTCATGTCCCTTCCCGCCCCTTGTTCCTCTCAAGAGACAGGCAAAGCATCCCGCGACCGGTCCAAACCACACCGCTTTGCCATGATTTGCCACGGGTTCCCGCATCTGGCATACGCGATCACCACCCTCCAAAGGGGGGCAGACGCGCGCACGCGCGCGGAGACCCAGGAATACCGATAAGAGGATAACCCCGGATGCAACTGGCCCACATCCTGATCATAGCCGGCGGCGTGCTGGCCTTGATCTATGGCCTGATAACGAGCCGGCAGGTCCTTGCGGCGGACGCCGGTTCGGCCCGCATGCAAGAGATCGCCGCCGCCATTCAGGAAGGCGCGAGCGCCTATCTGAATCGTCAATACACCACCATCGCCATCGTCGGCGTCGTCATCCTGATCGTGCTGGGGATCGTCCTTGGCGTCCACACCGCGATCGGGTTCGTCATCGGCGCCGTCCTGTCGGCCGCGGCCGGCTATATCGGCATGAACGTCTCGGTCCGCGCGAATGTCCGCACGGCCCAGGCGTCGCGCCAGGGACTGGCGGCCGGGCTTGACGTCGCCTTCAAGGCGGGCGCCATCACCGGCATGCTCGTGGTCGGCCTCGGCCTCCTCGGCGTGGCGATCTACTACTTCGTGCTGCGCGCGTCCTATGGCGCCGGGATCACCGACGACCAGCTTCGCAAGGTGCTGGAATCGCTTGTGGCACTGGGCTTCGGCGGCTCGCTGATCTCCATCTTCGC
>DIUL01000155.1:0-175 GCA_002422345.1 Acetobacteraceae bacterium UBA6159 | reverse complement strand
CGGCACCTACTTCGTGAAGCTGGGCCCGGATAACGGGATCATGAAGGCCCTCTATAAAGGCCTGATCGTGACCGGCATCCTGTCCGCGGTCGGCGTGGCCGTGGTCATCCAGCAGTTCGTCGGCTTCTCCGACAAGCTGACGATGATCAACGGCGTGTCCACCACCGGCATGGCC
>DIUL01000221.1 GCA_002422345.1 Acetobacteraceae bacterium UBA6159 | reverse complement strand
GTTCAGGCCCTTGTTCTCCATCGCGCCCATGTTGAAGTCTGACACGGCGGCGATGTTGAAGACGTCCAGGTCGTATTCCAGGCCGAACACGTCCTCGTCCCACTTCATGGACGTGATCAGGGACTTCATGGCGTGGTCGCACCGATCCTCATCCCCGCGGCGGACATAGATGCCGAGGTCGACGTGCCGGCCGGAGCGGGTGACGAAATGATCCTTGACCGAGACGAGGTCGCCGGCGACCAGCGCGAATAGATAGCAGGGCTTGGGGTGCGGATCGGTCCAGGTGACGGTGTGCAGGCCGCCGTCGAGTTCGCGCACCGGGCCGGGGTTGCCGTTCGACAGCATCACCGGGCATTGGGCGCGGTCGGCGGTGATGGTCACGGTGTAGCGGGACATCACGTCTGGGCGGTCCAGGAAGTAGGTGATGCGGCGGAAGCCTTCGGCCTCGCATTGGGTGAAATAGCTGCCGTTGGAGGTGTACAGGCCGCTGAGTTCGGTGTTGGCGGCGGGGGAGATCAGGGTTTCGATCTCCAGCGTGAAGGCGTCGGGGGGGCTGAATACGGTCAGGCCGTCGTGGTTCAGCCGGTAGCCGGCGGCGCCGAGTGGGTAACCGTTCAGGGCGATGCGGACGAGTTTCACGGATTCGCCGTTCAGGCGGAGGGAGGCTTCGGGGGCTCCGGCTGGGTTGCGGCGCACGGTCAACCGCGACACGACGCTGGTCGCGGTCTCAGACAGATTGAATGACAGGTCGACGGTGTCGATCAGGAAGGCCGGCGGTTGGTAGTCGGCCAGCCGGATGGCCTGGGGCTGGGTGTCGATACGGGCGTCGGCCATTTGTGGTCTCCGGTCTGGTCGATTTTCGGCGTCGGTGTTTGGGGCTACCCCTCCCCCCAACCCCCTCCCTCAAGGGGAGGGGGAGAAGAAGGGGGACCCTTCAGTAGCCTCGGAAGGTCATGAATTCCTTGGCGGGAACTCGTTCGGTTTCGAACTTGTTCACCGCCGCATCCGGGTCGGCGTAGCCGAGCGCCATGCCGCAGACGACGATGTCGTCTTGTGGCAGGCCCAGGACTTCTCGGATCACCGTGTGGTACTGCGACCAGGCGGCCTGGGCGCAGCTATCGATGCCGCGGGCGCGGGCGGCGATGATGATGTTCTGGAGGAACATGCCGTAGTCGAGCCAGGAGCCTGTTTCCAGCCGCCGGTCGATGGTGAAGATCAGGCCCACCGGCGCGTCGAAGAACTGGAAGTTGCGGCGGTGCTGGGCCTGCATGGCGGCGGTGTCGCCTCGGGCGATGCCGAGGATGCCATAGAGCCCGAAGCCGACCTTGCGGCGGCGGGACAGGTACGGCTCGAAGAACTCATCGGGGTAGTATTTCCGCTCCCGCACATGGCCCTTGCCGCCATTGTCGAACTGGGCCTGGACGGCGGCGCAGAGCCGGTCCCGTTCGGCGCCGACCAACACATGGCCACGCCAGGGCTGCATGTTGGTGCCGCTGGGGGCGCGGGCGGCGATGTCCAGGATCTGCTCGATCGTCTCCCGCGGGACCGGGGTTGGCAGGAAGGCGCGGGTGGAGACGCGGCCTGTGATGGCGAGATCGGTGTCGGTCGGGTTCATCTGGGTCCATGATCGGAAAGGGGTGGCCTCCGATAGCATCCCCGGCCGTCGGTCCCAAGCAGGGGCACGATCAAGGCACCCGGGTGGCGTGCCGCAGCAGCAGACGCCACCCCTGCCCCGACCGTCGCCAGACCAGCGTGGTCAGCAGCGTGACCGGCGGATGGGCCTGTCCTTTCGGGCCGCCCATGAAGTCCAGGGTTGTATAGACCATCGCCATGTCGGCGGTCTCGGTAATGAGTTCGTCGACCGGGCGGACGCGTTCATAGACATACAGGGCGTCGCGCACGCCATCGAGGAATTGCTGTTTCGTCTCCGCGAAGCCTGGTGAGTGGACGTAGATGACATCATCGTCCAGCAGCCCATCCAGCGCCGGGATGTCATGCGCGAGCATGGCCCGATACAGGGCGTCGATCGCGGCCCGGATGGTGTTCATGCGCGCTCCAGACGGACGATGAAGTCTCGCAGCGCCGGCGCCCATTTGTCGGCATCCGCGCCGGAGGCCAGATGGCCATGGTCACTCACCAGTTCGAAATAGACCGCGTCCACTCCCGCGCCTTGCAGCCCCGCGATCACCCCGGGGGCAAGGGTCGGCGGAAACAGCGCGTCCGTCGTCGACAGGACATACAGCACCGGACAGCGGATCTGCGTGTAGGAGCGGGTGATGTCATACCCCTCCATCGCCCGCCCGAGGATGAACAGCGAATTCGCGTCGAACACATCCGCCCAGGCCCCGGCGATCCGCCGCATCTCCGCGTCCCGCGCCGCAGGATCGGGGAACTGCGCCGCCAGGCTGTCGGCCAGGCCGTAGCGTGTCAGCGTGTCGATCCGCAGCCGGATCGCTGTCTCCCGCACCCCGCCCTTGTCGTAGTAATCGCCGTTGTTGAAGTTCGGATCGGGTCCGAACCACTTCATCAGCCCGGCCACCCGGTCGGACGCCGGCGGCAGAGGGGACGTCACGACCGGCACGATCCCGTCCATGAAGCCGGGGAACGTCACCGCCCACTGGAACGCCTGGAACCCGCCATAGGACGGTCCGACCACCGCGCGCAGATGGGTCACGCCCAGATGCTCCAGCAACCGATGCTGCGCGGTGACGATATCGGCGACCGAGATCACCGGAAACCGCGATCCATAGGGCTTGCCCGTGCGCGGATCGATCGAGGCCGCGTTGGTCGACCCGTAGCTCGACCCCAGCATGTTGGAGCAGACGACGAAGTACCGGTCCGTGTCGATCGGCGCGCCAGGTCCGACCAGCGTGCTCCAGGCCCCTTCGGACGACGCCCCGCCCGGCACGATCATACGGTGGCTGCTGGTATAGCCATGCGTGACCAGGATCGCGTTCCGCCCATCGGGATTGAGCGTCCCTCGGGTCACATACGCGATCGAGACCTCGGGCAGCACTGCCCCGCTTTCCAGTTGGAAATCCTGGAACGTGAACACCTGATCCCGCATCTGCCCCTCCCGCGTTTGCGCCAGCTTGCCACCCGGGGCGGTCCCGTGCCAACCACGCGCCGTTCGCCTCATGGGAGTATTCAGCATGGAATTCGGCATCGCCTTGCCCACCGCCTCCGACGCCTGGAAGGTTGTCGCGCGGGCCGAGGAACTCGGCTTCACCCATGCCTGGTTCTACGACACCCAGATGCTGTGCGCCGACGTGTTCGTCGCCATGGGCGCCGCCGCGGTGAAGACGTCCCGCATCCGCCTGGGCACCGGGGTGCTGATCCCGTCCAACCGCATCGCGCCGGTGACGGCCAACGGCTTCGCCTCCCTGAACGCGCTGGCGCCGGGACGGATCGACTTCGGCGTCGGCACCGGGTTCACCGGCCGGCGCACGATGGGCCTGGGCGCGATCAAGCTGGCCGAGATGGAGGAATATATCCGCGTCGTCATGGCCCTGCTGCGCCAGGAAACCGTGGCGTTCGAGATCGAGGGCGGGACGCACAAGATCGAATTCCTCAATCCCGAACTGAACCTGATCAACCTCAAGGACCCGGTCGGGCTGCATATCTCCGCCTACGGTCCCCGTGCTCGGCGTTTGACGGCCAAGCTGGGCGCTGGGTGGCTGAACTTCGTGGGCGACGTGGCGGGCGGCGTCGCGGCGATGGCGGGGATGCGGAAGACCTGGACGGACGCCGGCCGCCCCGCCGCCGACCTCGCCGCCGTCGCCTTCGCGCTCGGCTGCGTGCTGCAACCGGGGGAGGCTTTGGACTCCGACCGCGCCATGGCCCAGGGCGGGCCCCGCGCCGCGGTCCTGCTGCATCGCGCGGCGGATGAGGCTTTGGCCGGCCTGCCCAATACCTCCGCCGTGCCGCCCGAGGTGGCGGAGACAGTCGCCGCCTATGTCGAGTTCGCCAAGACCTTTGAGCCGGCGGACGCCCGCTACCTGGAGAACCATCGGGGTCACCTGATGAAGGTGATGGACAACGAACGCCGCTTCGTGACCGGGGAGTTGATCCGCCAGACCACCTTCACCGGCACGGAACCCGACCTGCTGGAGCGGATCGCCGCGCTGCGGGATGCCGGGTACACACAGTTCACCATCCAGCTCACCCCCGGCAACGAGGCGGCGATTGAGGATTGGGGTCGGCTGAAAGCCAAGCTGGGCTAGAAGACCGAGGGATCGCTTGCGTTTGGCTGGGCCGGTGCCGCATGGTACCGGCCATGAGCAGCAGCCTGCGCCACCGCGGGACCGGATGACCGTCGAGGAATTCCTCGCCTGGGCCGATGATGGTTCGCCCGAGAAGTGGCAGTTGATGGACGGGGAACCGTTCGCGACGGCTCTGGCTCGGACCGGCCATGGGGTCATTCAAGCCAACCTTGCCTTCCTCCTGACCGGCGCCCTGCGCGCGCGCAACAGTCCCTGCGTGACGCTGACCGAACCGGCCGTGCAGCCGCGGGTCCGTTCGGCCATCAACCTGCGCATGCCGGACCTGGCTGTGACCTGCGCCGCGTTCTCGCCTGATCAGGTCGTGCTTCCCAACCCCGTCCTGATCGTCGAAATCCTCTCCCCCAGCAACGAACCAACGACCTGGGACAATGTCTGGGCCTACACGACCATCCCCAGCGTCCAGGAAATCCTCGTGGTCCACTCCATCCGCATGCGGGTCGAACTGCTGCGCCGCCAGGCCGATGGAAGCTGGCCGGAGGAACCTCTGCTCATTGAGGCCGACGGCACCCTGACGCTGGACGGCGCCGGCCTGACCTGCGCGCTGCCCGAACTCTATCGCGGCACGCATCTGACCGGCTGAACGGCCCCTACCCTTCCAGTTCCTCCCGCAGCATTTCCAACGTCAGCCAGCGTTCCTCGGCCTCCGCCATCTCCGCCTGGGCCGCTTCCAAAGCCTTGCCGGAGGCCGCGAATTTCGCCGGATCGCGCCGGTACAGCTCCGGATCGGCCAGGGCCGCGTTCAGCTTGCCGATCCGCGCCTCGATCTCGGCCATCCGCGCCGGCAGTGTTTCGAGCGCGTGCTTGTCCTTGTAGGTCATCCGCCGGCTGGTCGCCGCCGGCTTGACCCGCGCCTCTCCCTTGGGCTTGGCCGCCGCCTGGGCCGCCGCCCGCACCGGACCACGCTGAGCGACCATGTCCGAGTAGCCGCCGGCGTACTCCACCCAGCGCCCGTCACCCTCCGACACGATCACCGCGGTCACCACCCGGTCGATGAAGTCTCGGTCATGGCTGACCAGCAGGACGGTGCCCGTGTATTCGGCCAGTTGCTCCTGCAGCAGTTCCAGCGTCTCCAGGTCCAGGTCGTTCGTCGGTTCGTCCAGCACCATCAGGTTGGACGGCCGGGCGAAGGCCATGGCGAGCGTCAGCCGGCCCCGTTCCCCGCCCGAGAGCACCCCAACCGGGGTATTCGCCTGCTCCGGCCCGAACAGGAAGTCCTTCATATAGCTCACGACATGGCGCACCTGCCCGCCGACACGGACGGTGTCGCCGCCGCCCTCGGCCAGGGTCCGGGACAGGGTCTGGTTCGGGTCCAGCATGTCGCGGCGCTGGTCCAGGGTCACCTGCTCCAGGTTCGTGCCGATCTTCACAGTCCCCTCGTCCGGGTCCAGCACGCCGGTCAGCAGGTTCAGCAGCGTTGTCTTGCCCGCCCCGTTCGGCCCGACAATGCCGATCCGGTCCCCGCGCATCACCCGGGTCGAGACATCGCGGATCACCACGCGATCACCGAAAGCCTTCGTCACGTTCTCGGCCACGATGACCAGCCGGCCCGACAGCTCCGCCTCGGCCGCGGCCATGCGGACATTGCCCTGCGCGCCCCGCTGTTCCTTCCGGGTCTTCCGCAGGTCGTGCAACTGGGCCAGCCGGCGCACATTCCGCTTGCGGCGGGCCGTGACGCCATAGCGCAGCCAGTCTTCCTCGCGGGCGATCTGCCGGGTCAGCTTGTGGCGGTCGAGTTCCTCCTGCTCCAGCACCTGGTCGCGCCAGGCCTCGAAATGCGCGAAGCCCTGGCTGAGTTCCCGCGATATCCCGCGATCCAGCCAGACCGTCGTGCGCGACATCCGTTCCAGCAACCGCCGGTCATGGCTGATCAGCACGATGCCGGAGCGGAGGCCGTTCAGCTCCTGCTCCAGCCACTCGATCCCGGGCAGGTCCAGATGGTTGGTCGGTTCATCGAGCAGCAGGATATCCGGCTCCGGCGCCAGCACATGGGCCAGGGCCGCGCGTCGGATTTCCCCGCCCGAGAGGCGCCCTGGTTCCTCGGTGCCGGTCAGGCCGAGCTGTTCCAGCAGGTACTGCGCGCGGTGGCGATCACCGGCGCCGGCGCCGAACCCGGCCTCCACATAATCCAGCGTCGTGGCATAGGCCGAGAGATCGGGTTCCTGCGGCAGATAGCGGACCGTGGCGCCGGGATGGACGAAGCGCGTGCCGCGGTCGGCCTGCACGAACCCCGCGGCGATCTTCAGCAAGGTCGACTTGCCGGACCCGTTCCGCCCGACCAGGCAGACGCGGTCTCCCGGCGACACGCCAAGGCCGGCGCCGGCCAGCAAGGGCGAGGTGCCGAAGGTCAGATGAATGTCTTGCAGCAGCAGAAGGGGGGGAGCCATGGAACGCGGAATGCCTCGGGGTCAGGGGGGAGCCGGATTCCCCGCGTCCGAATGGCATGTTCGGGGCGGCCTGACAAACGGGTTTGGCTCCCGGTTTCTCACCGGACATGGGGTTGGACCGTACGGAAATTCTGTCCGGCCCCCTTTCCCCCTGTCGGAGAGGGTTGGGGGGAGGGGTCGCGTTCCTCGGGTCGGTGCCGTGATACCCCCGCCCCGGCCCTCCCTCGCAAGGAGGGTGCGGCTCACCGGGCATGGGGTGCTATCCCCGGAAAAATCCTGCCGCCATGGGATGAGAAGGCACGTGTTCCTCATACGTTCTATCCTACCCAACCGGCCTGCGCCGAGGCAAGCGCCCTGACTCCACCTTGACGATCCCCCGCGCCGGTCGCATCCACCGAGGGAAGAATGGGGAGGCTTCCATGACCATCCACAAGATCATCCCGCTGCTGGCGCTGGTGTTCGCCGCGCTGCCGGCGCAGGCCGCCGACGCCGTGCGCCTCGGCCTGCTGAAAACCCTCTCCCCCGCGCCGTTCTACATCGCGCAGGAGCGGGGGTATTTCCGCGACGCCGGCATCGACCTGGCCTTCACCTTCTTCCAGGCGGCTCAACCGATCGCGGCCGCCGCCGTTTCGGGCGATATCGACGTGGGCGTGACAGCCCTGACCGGCGGGTTCTTCAACCTGGCGGAGAAAGGCACGCTGAAGGTCATCGGCGGCGCCTTGCATGAGGAAAAGGGTTACGAGGGATCGGCCATCCTCGCCTCGACCAAGGCCTACGCCGCCGGGCTGACCTCGGTCGACAAGCTGCCCGGGCACAGCTTCGCGATCACCCAGTACGGGTCGTCATTCCACTACATGCTGGGCCGGATCGCCGAGAAAAAAGGGTTCGACATCAAGGCTGTCACCCTGCGGCCGGTGCAGCAGATTTCCAACATGGTCGCCGCGGTGTCCTCGGGTCAGGCGGATGCGACGATCGCCATCGCGTCCCAGGCCAAGCCGCTGGCGGCCGGCGGGCAGGCGCACATCATCGGCTGGGCCGGAGACCTCGTGCCCTATCAGATCACCGCCCTGTTCACGACGACCGGCATGATCGAGCGCAACCCCGACGTCCTGCGCCGCTTCGCCCAGGCCTATCAGCGCGGCGTGGCGGATTATCGGGAGGCATTCCTGCGCCTGGACGCCTCAGGCAAGCCGATCGTGGATGCGAAGACCGAGGCCGCCATCCCGGCCATCACCGCCTATGTCTTCACCGGCGATCCGGAGGCGAAGCGGAAGATCCTCCAGGGCGTCGGCTACTATGACGCGGGCGGCGCGCTGGACGTTGCCGACGTCGTCGACCAGGTGCGCTGGTTCCGCGCACAGGGGTTGGTCAAGGGCGACGCTGATCCGATGACGATGATGGACACGCGGTTCCTGCCGACACGATGACCGGCGGCCTCGGCCTGACGCTGCGCGGGGTGGGGCATGCCTTCGGTGCGTTGCACGTGCTGGATGGGATTGATCTGGAGATCGAGCCGGGGCGCGTGACCGTGCTGATCGGGCCGTCCGGCTGTGGGAAATCCACGCTGTTGGGCATCATGGGTGGGTTGATCGCGCCCACCACCGGCTCGGTCCTGCAAGCGGGGACGCCCGCAGCCGACTGCCTCAACCCGCTGACCTATGTGTTCCAGGATTTTGCGTTGCTGCCGTGGCGGAGCGTTGCCGGCAATGTTGCCCTGCCGCTTGAGGCTCACCTGCCCGCCGGCCCGCGCGCCGAACGGGTGCGGGAGGTTCTGGCGCTGACCGGCCTGTCCGACTTCGCCGAGGCCTGGCCGCGGCAGCTCTCCGGCGGGATGCGGCAGAGGGTTGGTATCGCCCGTGCCCTCGCCGTCCGCCCCGCCTGCCTGCTGATGGATGAGCCGTTGTCGGCCCTTGATGCCCAGACCCGCGCCTTGCTGCTGGATGAGTTTGCCGACCTGATCGCCCGCGCTGGGACCACGACCGTTTATGTGACCCACAACCTGAGCGAGGCCGTCCGCCTCGGCCACGCGATCGTCGTCCTCTCCCGCCGGCCAGGCCGGGTGCGGGAGATCCTGCGCATCGACCCCGAACAGGACCGGGCCGACCCGGCGCTGGCGGCCGTCGAGGACCAGCTCTGGTCCCTGATCCGCGACGACGCGGCGCAGGCCGAACGGGAGATGGCCGCGCGATGACGCCGGTCCCGTTCCGAGGTGGCGGGTTTGCGCCGCGCGACCGGGGCTGGGCCGGGGCGATCACCCTGCTGGCGGTCGTGGCCGCCTGGCAGGCGGGGGCCTCGGCCGGTGTCATCCCGACGCTGTTCCTGCCTGCCCCGATCACGATCGGGCGGACGCTTTGGCATTTGGCGATCAGCGGGGAACTCTGGAACCATCTGTCCGCGTCGCTGTGGCGGCTGGGCATCGGGTGGAGCCTCGGGACCATCTGCGGCATCGGCGTCGGGCTGGCCGCGGGGCTTTGGTCGGCCTTCCGCTCCCCCATCATGGCGGTCGTGGCGGCGCTGTTCCCGATCCCGAAGATCGCGCTGATCCCGCTGTTCATCATCTGGTTCGGCATCGGGGAGGGGTCGAAGCTCGCCACCCTCTCCCTGGGTGCCTTCTTCCCCACCGTCATCGCGACGATGGGCGGCGTCGACAACGTGCCGCGCAACCTGATCCGAATGGGGCAGTCCTTCGGCCTTTCCACCGGCGCCATCATCCGCACGATCATCCTGCCCGGCGCGCTGCCCGCGATCCTGAGCGGGTTCCGGGTCACCAGCTCCATCGCCATCGTCCTGCTGGTGGCGGCCGAGATGATCGGCGCGGATCGCGGCATCGGCGCCTTTGTGCTGGCGGCCGGCAATCTTTACGACACCGATGCGCTGATGGCCGGGATCGTCATGCTCTCGGTCCTGGGCCTGTCGGTCGCGGCGCTGATCGGATCGCTGGAGCGGGCGTTATTGACGTGGCGATGACGCGGTTTTCTTTGGTCCGTTGGCGCCGGCGGGCGTAAGGTCCGGGTCAATAACACGGTCCGGAAACGCGGCGGGAGGATCACCATGAACGCATCAGCGGCCGAAACGATGGCGCTCGATTCCATCGATGTCAGCCACCCCAGCCTCTATCAGGACGACACCTGGCCCGCCTATTTCGCTCGGCTGCGTCGCGAGGACCCGGTCCACTACACGCGGGACGGGATGTACGGATCATATTGGTCCGTTACCAAGTACCGCGACATCATGGCGGTTGATACCAATCACCAGGTGTTTTCATCCGACGCCATGCTGGGCGGCATCGTCATCCGCGACATCCCCATGGATTTCCGGCGGCCGAGCTTCATTTCGATGGACCCGCCTAGGCATGATGAGCAGCGGAAGGTGGTTTCTCCGATTGTTGCGCCGGGGAATCTGGCGAAGCTGTCGGGCACGATCCGGGAACGGGTGTGCCGAATCCTCGATGATCTGCCACGCAATGAGGTGTTTGATTGGGTCGATCTCGTATCGGTCGAACTGACCACGCAGATGCTGGCGACCCTGTTCGACTTCCCGTTCGAGGATCGGCGCACGCTGACCCATTGGTCGAACGTTGCCACCGTGAACACGCGCGCCGGCACCGAAATTGACACCGAGGAAAAGCGCGATGCCGTTTTGCAGGAGGCTCTAAGTTACTTCGCGGGGATGTGGAAGGAACGCGCGGCACAACCGCCTCGGCCCGACCTGATCTCGATGCTCGCCCACGGGGAAGCCACGCGCGACCTGCCGTCCCGACCGCATGAGTTCATGGGCAACCTGCTCCTGTTGATCGTGGGGGGGAACGATACGACACGGAACTCGATTTCCGGCGGGCTGCTGGGGTTGAACCGGTTTCCGGATGAGTATCGCAAGCTGCAAGACAACCCGGCGCTGGTGAGCAGCATGGTGCCGGAAATCATCCGCTACCAGACGCCGGTCATCCATATGCGGCGGACGGCGGTGACGGATTTTGAACTCGGTGGCAAGACGATCCGCAAGGGCGACAAGGTGGTGATGTGGTACATCTCGGGCAACCGCGATGAAGAGGCGATCGAGGACGCCGACCGCTTCATCATCGACCGCGCCCGCCCCCGCCAGCATCTGTCATTCGGCTTCGGCATCCATCGCTGCGTCGGCAACCGCCTGGCGGAAATGCAGGTGACGATCCTGTGGGAGGAAATCCTGAAACGATTCCCCATGATCGAACTTGTGGAGGAGCCGACGCGGACTTATTCCAACCTGATCCGAGGCATATCGTTGATGAAGGTTCGAATCCCAGCGTGACAGGGCAACTCTACGAAATCACCCGGGCCGAGGCCCATGCGGATCATACCGTGACCATCACCTGGGCGGACGGTGCCACGGCGGTGGTCGACTTCCTGCCGTTCTTCGATCGCGGCGGATGGTTCAGCCCGCTGCGGGATGGCGATTACTTCGTGGCCAATATGATCACGCTGCCGGACGGCGCGGGGCTAACCTGGCCGGAGGAAATCGATTTCTCCGCCGACTGGCTGCGGCGGCAGGCGTTTCCGTTCGGGGTGGAGTGAAGCATTGGGGCTCCGCCCCAAACCCCGCGAGGGGCTTTGCCCCCTCGACCCCCACCAAGGGCTGAGCCCTTGGAACCGGTACTTGGGGGGAATACTCGAGGGGCCTACACGGACCTCGCACGGTCACGATCGGCCCCTCGAGTATTCCCCCCAACCAATGGTTTCCAAAGGCCGAGGCCTTTGGTGGGGTCCAGGGGCAAAGCCCCTGGTGGGGTCTGGGGCAAAGCCCCAGCGCTTACTTCCCCTTGAACACGGCCGCCCGCTTCTCGCGGAACGCGGCGACGCCTTCAGCGTGGTCTTCGGACAGGCCCGCCATCAGCTGCATTCGGCCTTCGGTGGCCAGTTGTTCGGCGTAGTTGTTTTCCATGCTGTCCCAGTACATCTTCCGGATCAGCCCCAGCGACCTCGGCCCTGACGCCATCCGCCGAGCCATCTCCATGGTTGTGGGCATCAGGTCGGCGTCTTCGACCAGGCGGTTGATCATGCCCCATTGCAGCGCGGTTTCCGCCGGCAGTCGTTCCGCCAG
Organism: Acetobacteraceae bacterium UBA6159; assembly: GCA_002422345.1. Classification (GTDB taxonomy): domain Bacteria; phylum Pseudomonadota; class Alphaproteobacteria; order Acetobacterales; family Acetobacteraceae; genus Rhodopila. The sequence goes on along the minus strand of DIUL01000221.1, from coordinate 7,559 downwards.
CAGCGACAATTCCACCGCCCGCGCCTGCCCGATCAACCGCGGCAGGATGTAGGAGGATCCAGCGTCCGGCACCAGGCCGATCCGCGCGAAGGCTTGCAGGAACGACGCTGATTTCGCCGCGATCTTGATGTCTCCGGACAGTGCCAGGCTCATGCCCGCGCCGGCGGCGATGCCGTTGATCGCGGTGATGATCGGGATTTCCATCGACCGCAGCCGCTGGAACGTCGGGTGGTACCAGATTTCCAGGTCGGACTTCGCGGTGCCCCGCACCTCGGCCATGCGGTCGCGCGGCTTGCGGTCCTTGTCGGTCAGGTTGGCGCCCGAGCAGAACGCGTTCCCCGCGCCGGTGATCACCAGGCAGCGCGCGCCGGCGGCATCGACGCGGTCCAGCGCCTCGGTGATATCCGCCTTCAGCTTGACGCCGAACGCGTTCAGCACGGCGGGATCGTTCAGGGTCAGCAAGGCAACATTGTCGTCCAGCGTCAGCAGGACGCGACCATTGGTCATCGGCGTGGGATCGGCCATGTCAGATTGCTCCGGCTTCATGCAGGCGTTTCAGGTCGGCGGGCGTCAGGCCCAGCAGTTCGTCGTAGACGGCTTCGTTGTGCTCCCCGACCCGAGGGCTGTCCGTGGTCGGCACCTTGTCGGCGCCGTGGAAGCGCAGCGGGCTGTTGGGCAGGATGACTTCGCCGTAATCGTAATGATTGCGCACTTCCAGCATGCCGCGTTCGTGCATGTGGGGGTCGTTCATCACTTCCTCGATATCGCGGACCGGCGCGCAGGGGATGCGATACTTGCTGGTGGCCGCGAAGATTTCCGCGCGGGTGTGCGCCATGGTCCAGCCCAGGACGATGTCCTCGGTTTCCTTAAACCGCTCGACGCGGGCGGTGTTGTTGATGAAACGCGGATCGTCCTTCAGGTCTTCCCGGCCCATGGCGCGCAGCAGGTTCTGCCACTGGTTTTCCGTGACCAGGATGATCGCGACGTAGCCGTCCGCGCAGGGATACACGTTGTAGGGCGCGCGGTTGTAGTTGGCGAAGGCGTTGCCGCTGCGGCCTGGGATTTTCTTGCCCGCCCGCATATACTGGTCCAGCCCGGTGGCGAGGCATGTATAGACAGCCTCCACCATCGCGACCTCAACAAGGCGGCCGATGCCGGTGCGTTCGCGTTCCAGCAACCCGGTCATCAGCGCGGCGTAGAGATGCGCCCCGCCCAGGATATCAACATAGGGCGCGCCGGTGCGGGTCGGCGGGCCATCGGGATATCCGGTCAGGCTCATGACGCCGGAGGCCGCCTGGATGGTGAAGTCCATCGCCAGATTGTCCCGATCCGGCCCCGAAAGACCGAACCCGCTGGCCGAGGCATAGACCAGCTTCGGATTGATCTTGTGCAGCACATCGAACCCGACGCCGAGGCGGTCCATCACGCCCGGCGCGTAGTTTTCGACCAGCGCATCCGCCTTCAGCACCATCTTCTTGAGCAGGTCCCGCCCTTCCTCGGTCTTGAGGTTCAGCGTGATGCTGCGCTTGTTCGCATTCAGCATCACGATGGGCAGGGGGTTCTCGTGTCCCGGCGGGCGCATCGCGCGCAGGCTTTCCCCGCCCGGCGGCTCGATCTTGATGACGTTGGCGCCGGCCTTGGCCAGCATCAGCGTCGCGTACGGGCCCTGGTAGAACTGCGTCAGGTCCAGGATCGTGAACCCGGCCAGCGGGTAGTTCAGTTTCGCGGTCATGTCGTCAGATTACCCCATCCTTGCGCAGGGACTCGATTTCATCCGGCGGCAGCCCCAGCCACCCCCCGTAGACCCCATCATTGTCCTGTCCGACCAGGGGACTCGGCCTGGTCGGCGCGATATCGGTGCCATGAATCCGCAGCGGCGTCGTGGGCAGCACGACACGGCCGAGGTCCGGATGATCCACCCATTCCAGCATCCCGCGGCTGTGCATGTGGCGGTCGTTCATCACTTCCTCCACATCGCGGACCGGGGCACAGGGGATGCGGAACTTCCTGGCCTGTTCGGCGAGTTCCGCCTTGGTCAGCGTCTCGGTCCAGGCGGTGACGATGGCGTTGACCTCGGCGAGGTTGGCGGAGCGGTCATGCATCGTGCGGAAGCGTGGTTCGGACTTCAGCTCTGGCCGGCCGGCGGCATCGAGGATGTTCAGCCAATGGCCTTCGGTCCCGGTATGGATCGCAATGAAACCATCCTTCACCGGAAACAGCCCATAGGGCGCGTTCGCCCCGCCGGTTTCATTGCCCGTGCGCGGCGGCACCTTGCCGGTGCGGTACAGCGACTCGAAGGGCGCGGCGAGGGTGAAATAGACCGCTTCCTGCATCGCAACCTCGACCAATCGGCCGATGCCGCTGCGTTCCCGCTCGTACAAGGCTGTCGTGATGCCCGCATAGACATGGATGCCGCCCATGAAGTCGGCGACCGTGATGCCGGCGCGCACCGGCGGGCCATCGGCGAAGCCGGTCACGCTCATGATGCCGGACGCCGCCTGCACGGTCAGGTCCATCGCCAGGTTCTGGTGATCCGGCCCGCTGATTCCATAGCCGGTGCCCGAGGCATAGATCAGCCGCTGATTGATCGGATGAAGCACAGACCAGCCAACGCCCATCCCGTCCATCGTACCGGGGCCGAAATTCTCCAGCAGGATATCGGCGCGCTGGACCATCTTGAACAACAGGTCCTTCCCCCGCTGCGACTTCAGGTTCAGCGTCACCGCCCGCTTGTTGGCATTCAGCATCGCGAAGGCGAGCGTCGTCTTCGCCCCCGGCGGAGTCCGCTTGCGCAACGGTTCCCCCCCTGGCGGCTCGATCTTGATGACGTTGGCGCCGGCCTTCGCGAGAAGGAGCGTGGCGTACGAACCCTGAAAAATCTGCCCGAAATCCAGGACCGTCAGGCCCTCCAGCGGCATCGACATGCGTCAGCGTCCCTTGAAGCTGGGCCGGCGGCGTTCGCGCCAGGCCTGGTGGCTTTCGGCCTTGTCCTCGGTCAGTTCCAGCATCGCGAAACGATACAGGTCGCCCAGGACGGCTTCCGGCAAAGGTTGTTCCAGCCCCGAACGGAGCGATTCCTTGGTCACCTGCGTGGCCAGAGGCGGCAGGGACGCGATGTGGTCCGCGACCGCCATCGCCTGGTCCATCAACTCCGCCGCCGGCACCAGCCATTGCGCGAGGCCGATCCGATAGGCTTCCTCCGCCTTGATCGGGAAGCCGTAGGCGGCGCGCATGGCGTTGCCCCGCCCGACCCAGCGGGCGAGCCGGATGGACCCGCCCTGCGCCGGCATGATGCCCAGGCCCGCCTGCGGCAGCCGCCAATCGGCCGCGTCGGAGGCCACGATCATGTCGCAGCAATAGCTGACGATGCAGCCGATCCCGATCGCATAGCCGTTGACCGCGGCGATCATCGGCTTGGCGAAGTCGGTCACCAGGGCGATCGCGCTGGAGCGTCGCCGCGATGGCAGCTCCTCCAGGAAATCGGCAATCGAATCATGGGAATGCGTGCGGGGGTTCTTCAGGTCGGCGCCGGCGCTGAAGGCATTGCCGGCCGGATCGCCGGTCAGCACGACGCAGCGGATCTCCTTGTCGGCTTCCAGCTTCGGCAGGATGTCGACGAAGCCTTCGTTGTATTCCTGGCACCAGGCGTTGCGTGCCTCGGGCCGGCTGAGCGTCAGGATCGCGACATGGCCGCGCTTCTCACAGAGCAAGGGCATCGGGTTTCCTCCTCCCGTCCGCCGCCTTGCGGCGACTGTTTCGGGTGCCTACGGTACACCCCGACGCCAGGAATGTCAGGTGCCGCCAAAACCAAAGGGGGAAGCGATGGCCGAGGAAGCCGACCGCATTTATGTCGACTATGAAGTCAAGGACCACATCGCGGTCATCGCGATGAACCGGCCCGAGAAGTTGAACGCCGTCAGCGACGAAGTCGTGCGACAGTTGATCGACGCCTTCCGCAAGTTCGATGCCGACCCGGATGCATGGGTCGCCATCCTGTGCGGACGCGGGCGGGCCTTCTGTTCGGGGGCCGATGTGCACCAGCGGCAGTTGCGCTCGCGTGAGGAATTTGAGCGTCTGGGCGGCCCGCAGGGGCATGGCGCCAATTCCGGCGATCTGCTGACGCAGTCGGTGAACTACAAGCCCGTCATCGCCTGCGTGCATGGCTATGTGCTGGGCCTTGGCCTCGGCATGATCCTGGACTGCGACCTGACCGTGGCGGAGGAAGGCACGCGGCTGCAATTGACGGAAACCTCGCGCGGGCTCGGTTCGGCCAAGCATTGGGCGCAGTTTCACTTCCGTAATGCCGGGGCCTTCGGCGACGACGTGACCTTCACCGGCCGCTGGTTCAGCGCCGAGGAAGCGCACGCGGCCAATGTCATCAACCGCCTGGCGCCCAAGGGCACGCATATGGACGTGGCGATGGAGATGGCGCGCCAGGTGGCGTCGAACCCGCCTTTGTCGGTGCGCGCCGCGGTGCGGACGCGGCGGTTCTTCCTGGCGCAGTATACGCGGGAAGCCGCGTTCCAGATGGCGCCGATGAAGTTGTATCTGTCGGAAGACTTCCACGAGGCCGCCCTGGCCTTCAAGGAAAAGCGGAAGCCGCGGCCCTTCAAGGGGCGCTGAGCCGCCGCATCCGCCATGGCCGGTCCCAATACCGGCCGTGGCGGAGGGTTCGGGGAGGTTTCAGCCCTTCGCGCGACGTCCGCCGGCCTTGCGGCCCGCCTTGCGCACGGCGACCGTGCGGCTTTTGCCCAGGCCCATTTCCTTGGCCAGGTTGGAGCGCGTGGTGGCATAGTTGGGCGCGACCATCGGGTAGTTCCCGGGCAGCCCGAACTTGGTGCGATACTGCTCGACCGACATGGAGTGTTCGGTCATCAAATGACGCTTGAGCATGGTCATTTTCTTTCCGCACTCAAGGCAGATCACGTAGTCCGGGAATACCGACTTCGTCACCTGCACCGCCGGCGAGGAGCCATGCGCGGGGGACGAGGTCGAAGCCGGCTCGCTCAGCCCGGCCAGTGTCTTGTGCACTTCGCGGATCAGGCTGGTCAGTTCCTCGACTGGCACCGCGTTCTTCTTGACGTGCGCGCTGACAATCTGGGCCGTGAGCCCCAATACATCCTCAGTCATACAGTGTTTTGTTCCTTTCAACCCGAGGCGCCTCGTTACCCCAATCACCAGGCCAATGCCAGAAGGTTTTTCTTCACAGTAGATGTCTGTTGAAAGATTTCCGCATTTGCCGATTCGATAGGTGGTCGTCATGATGCGCGCATCAAGGACAAGGGAGGAAGAAATGGAACTCGGGTTGGCGGGAAAAGTCGCGTTGGTGACTGGGGCCAGCCGCGGCATCGGTGCCGCGATCGCCACCGAACTCGCGCGTGAAGGGGTCCATGTCTGCCTCGTGTCGCGGGACATGTCGAAACTGCAAGAAGTCGCCGCGGGCCTGACAAACAGTGCATCCGTCCGAACCGCCGTGCATGCCGCCGATTTGCGCGAACCCGATGCCGCGGCCGGCGCGGTGGCCGCCGCGATCGCCGCCTTCGGCCGGCTGGATATTCTTGTGAACAACGCCGGCGCCACCAAGCGAGCGGATTTCTTTACCTTGACAGAAGAAGACTGGCAGGACGGTTTCGCCTTGAAATTCCACGGTTATGTCCGCATGACTCGCGCTGCCTGGCCGCATCTGCGCGAAGTCCAGGGCTCGGTCATCAATATTGGCGGCATCGGCGCTCGCGCCGGATCGGCCGAGTTCACCATCGGCGGCTCGGTCAATGTCGCTTTGCTGAACTTCACCAAGGCCATGGCCGATATCGGCATCCAGCAGGGCGTGCGGGTCAATGCCATCAACCCCGGCCTGATCGAAACCGATCGCTTCACCCGCAATGTCGAGCGTGTGATGCGTGAACGTAACGTGGACCGCGAGGGCGCGCTGGCGTTCCTGCTGTCCGCCGGCGGCACCAAGCGGGTCGGCCGGCCGGAGGAAATCGGCGCGCTGGCGGCCTTCATCGCCTCCGCCAAGGGCGATTTCCTCCAGGGATCGGTCATCGACATCGATGGCGGCGCGACTCGATCGCTCTGAACCCCGGAAACATGACGAATCGGGAGACACATGTCGTGACAAATGACATAACAGCCACATTGGCGGACTACGTTATCAACACAAGCCCCGCCGACCTGCCCGACGCGGTCCGGCGGGAGGCACTGCGTTCCTTGTTCAATATCGTCGGCTGCACCGTCGGCGGCGCCCGCCATGACATCACCGACCGCGCCGACCGGACGCTCGCGCCGTTCGCCGGGCCGCCCCACGCCACCTTGTTCGGGCGCGGGCGCAAATCCGACATCCTGCACGCGGCGCTGATCAATTGCCTGGCGTCCAGCGTCTACAGCTTCGACGACACGCACGCCGAGGCCGTGGTCCACCCCGCCGGCCCCGTCGCCGCGGCGGTGCTCGCACTGGCCGAACGCCATCCGGTCAGCGGAGAGGACCTGCTGACCGCCTTTGCCCTGGGCGTCGAACTGGAATGCCGGCTGTCCAAGTCGGTCAGCGTGCCGCCCGCCAAGGGCTCGATCGCCTGGTCCGGCACCGGCATCACCGGCGGCTTCGGCGCCGCCGCCGCCACCGCCCGGATGCTGGGGCTTGACCATCTGCGGACGCGGCGCGCCATGGGCATCGCGCTGGCCAATGCCTCGGGCATTCGCGCCATGCACGGGACGATGATGACCCCGATGATGCCCGCCCATGCCGGCCAGACCGGCCTGCGCGCCACCCTGCTGGCCGAGGGCGGGTTCACCGCCGGCATCACCGCGCTGGAGGGCCGCTATGGCTTCCTGAGCGTCTTCGCCGAGGAAGCCGACACCGACGCGCTGGCCGGCGGGCTGGGGTCCCGGTTCGAGATCCTCCGCAACACCTACAAGCCCTATCCCTGCGGCATCGTCATCCACCCCATCATCGACGCCTGCCTGCAATTGCGGCGGGAACAGGGGGTGCGGGCCGACCAGATCGCGCGGGTGGCGATCCAGGCTTCCCCCGGCGCGATGGCGCTGTGCAACAACCGGAACCCGAAGGATGAGATGCAGGCCCATGTCAGCCTGCACCACTGGACCGCGGTGGCCTTCATCCGCGGCACCGCCCGCATCCAGGACATGGATGAGGCAACGGCGGTGCATGACCCCGCGCTGATGGCGTTCCAGGACAAGGTGGAGGCGACGCTCGACCCCAGCCTGCTCGCGGATGCGGCCGTCGTGACACTGACCATGACGGATGGCACGACACGTGTCTGCCGGATCGAGCATGGGATCGGCAGCGCCTCCCGCCCGATGACGGATGCGGAGCTGGAGGTGAAGTTCCGTGATCTCGCCGAACCGGTGATCGGGGCGGCGCGGGCGGTGGAATTGATCGCGAAGACCTGGGGGGTGGAGAGGCTTGCGGACGCGGGGGATTTGTCGCGGGCGGCGGCGTAGGGGGAGGCTGATTCTCCCCTCCCCTTGAGGGAGGGGATGGGGGAGGGGTAGCCACCCCCCAGACCCGTGCCGCGATACCCCCCACCCCGGCCCTCCCC
>DIUL01000208.1 GCA_002422345.1 Acetobacteraceae bacterium UBA6159 | reverse complement strand
TGCGGCGTAGGGCGGGTGATGGGTCGGGGGTGGGCGACATGGCGTGCACCGGATTCGGCGGGGTCCCGGGAAGGTAGAATATGCAACCACGGGCGCGCGTCATAGCGACTTGGTGATTGATCGAATCGGGGCGGTGTAGGCAGCTTGGAGGATCATGAAGCGCCCCAAGGAGAATACCATGCCAGCAGCGAAGCGAGCCGCCCCCGCTTCCAAGCAAGCAGCCGCCGCGGTCAAGAAAGCGGTCCCCGCGAAACAGGCCGCGCCCCCACCGAAGAAGGCAGCAGCGAAGAAGGCAGCGGCGAAAAAGACCGCGGCGCAGGCCACCATCACGCTCAAGCAGATCGCCGCTGGATTGGCCGAGAGGCACGATGTTCCAAAAAAGCATGCCGAAGCCCTGCTGGGCGATTTGGTTACGATGACCACTCAGCACCTCAAGAACGGCGACAAGATCCGGCTAACCGGCTTGGGTATTCTGCAAGTGCGGTCGTTGCCGGCTCGGATGGGGCGGAACCCGGCGAGCGGCGAGGCAATTAAGATCAAGGCCAGTAAGAAGATCGCGTTCCGGGCGGCGAAGGAGCTGAAAGAGAGCTTGTAGGCGGTCGAGTGCGTTGTCGGGCGGGCTAGCCACGGACGGGTTGGTTACCCGATCAGCCCCCTCTCCTCGGTTGCCAACATGGTCTCGCCGGCACCTGAACACCGCATTTCGGGCAACGGTCAGGGTGGCATGCGCGACAAAAAGCCCGGCCGCAGCCTGTGCACGGACCCAGGCCAGTCGGCACGACGAGGTGCAAAGCGTCGTCACACACAAGGTTCGGCCGCTCCGCCGAAGCGGTGAATTCGCAGGCCGGCGCTTCCAGCCGCCGAACAATGGGGTACCAGTCCAAATGGATTACCCTGTCCGCCTGGGGTCCAGCTACCGATGGATAGGCTCCCTTGCCGACCACATTTGCTGCAGTTCAAGAGGACTCTTGAGAGCGTTTTCATCACCCCACCCTAAATTGTGCCGCGGGCGGAAAATCCTATCCTTTGCCGAAGTTGGCTCGCTGATTCGATGGGTCGTAGTGACACAGCCCGTCGGACTGTGCCGCATCAGGGGTGGGACGCCACAGACCATCTCGGCCGGTTTGAACGCGAGACTGGCCATTCCGGCCCGTCCCGAGTGCCTGTCCAGCGACGCCGGCGCGATCATGGTACGGTAGACGCTCAAACGGTCCAGCATTGTTTGGTGGCGAACGAAGCACCCCGTTGGCTCGTGGTGGTCCTACCTTGTCGCCTACGGGCTCATTGATCTGCTCCGCACGGTGGTCAGCTCTCGCCCCCCACGACTGGCTCAGGACCGTGATTTCCATTAGGCTACCTCCAGGCGAGTCGGTCTCAAGACGCCCCAGGGCATGGGTTTGACGCAGTGGCGACGATGACCCAGGTGACCCGGCGCTTCGCCGTAACCGAGTACGAGCAGCCGGTGTCGGCACCACCATAATGAGCAACCATTCCCACTCCTGGCGAAGGACCAACCGATGAAAAGACCCCATCGGCACGGCCCCGGACATGCCTCCCCGCCTGGCGTCTTGGCGGATCAGGGCACTGATGCGCTGCGCAGAGAGCGATTCAAGGAGGCGATCGAACTCTTCAAGCAGGCGATCCGGCTTGAGGCACGGCCGGCATGGAAGGAGGCCCTCGCCGATGCCTATCGCGGCCGCGCCCGTGACCTGGCGGCGAAGGACATGTGCAAGGAAGCTGCGATGGTCCTTGAGAACACGATCCCCCTCGTCGGTTTGGTGTGGGATTTAGATCTCTATATCACTTGCCTCCTCCGTGATGGCCAGCAGCAAAAGGCCGCCGCGTATTTTCTCAACCATCCACCCAAACAAGCCGATCTTGAGGTCCTCGCTGCCGCCCTGCTGGTAGCGGTTCCCCGTCTCCCCGATCTGTCGTCGCCAGCGTCGCCGGAGAAAATCCGCTGGCGGGACCTCGCGCTGGCCGCCCGTGCGGCCCTGGCGGCCTGGTGCGACGGCGCCAGCGCGGAGGAAATCGACCGGCATCTGAATGGGATTTCCTTACGGTCCGCCTTCCGGCCGCTTCGCCTGTTGCTAAAAACTCTCGTCACCCCAAAAGTGGATGCCGGTCGCACGCGTCAACTGCTGGAGACCATCCCGCCCGAATCCCCCTTTTTCGTCTTTCGTCAGGCGGTGGCCGCGTCAGTCCTTCGGGATGGCGCATTGGACGCCGGCACCTGGAGTGAGTTGACCCAAGCGCAGCAGGCTTTCGTCGCGGAGATGGCCGGTCTTTCGCCGTCTACGTCCCAGTTCCTGACAAGACTGACCGAGGCCGAGCGCAGCGGTGCGGGAGGGCTGTTTAATTTTCTGATGAAGCAGACCGACCTGCCTCTGACTGAGGTCAGAAGTGCCTGCCTGAACCTGCTGCCGCGCCTCCCCGCCCGCATGTCCCAGTTTGAAAATCGCTTTAATCTTCTGACCCTAGCGGAGCGCGAACGCATCCACGCACTTGCCGCAGAGGACCGCGGCGACTGGGAGGCGGCAGGACAATCCTGGTTGGCGGCGGCCATCGCCCTTGCCGGCACGGATCGCGAGACAAGGCTGGCTCAGGGCGTCATCTACCGCCATCTGGCCGAACTCTCGACCAAACATCCCGAGATCGAAGCGGAGAATTTCTACGAAGACCCGGTGATCTGCTATCTCAAACGCGCCTGCGCCGCGGACCCGGAGCATCTTCCCAGCCGGCTGGACCTGATCGGTCGGTATCGGAAGGACCCTGAGACCGCGAAGGATTGGCATCAGGCTGTCACTGAGACGACCAAGAGCTTTCCCGATGATGCAAGCGTTCTGCAGCAGGCGTTGGACTCGGCACTAGCGCGCAAGGCCTACAAACAGGCCAGCGGCTTCGCGCGAAGGCTGCTGAAGATCAACGCGATCAATTCTGGCGTGCGCCGGCAAATGATCGAGCTCCAAATTTCCTATGCCCGCAAGCAGATGCGCGCGAAGCGTCCCGATCTGGCCATGAAAGCCATGACTGAGGCGGCTGAATGGGAACGCGCCGATGCGCCGAGCGCACCTCTTCGCATCGCCCATGCCCTGGTGGAGCGACAGGCCGGTTCGGCCGACCAGGCGGAGACCAAGCTGCGTGAGGCCGTTGCACGCGCGGGTGGTGGGGTCGCGGGCTGGTTCCGGGCCCGGCTCGAAGCCGACCTGATGAGGGCTGGCGGCAAGACTGAATGGCTACGCGAGGAACTGAAGCGCGCGTGTGAAACGCCGCCCACCCCGGACGCCATGATGGCCATCGTCTCCGCGCTTGGGCAGTTGGAAGCCGGTGAAAACAAGAAAGCGGTTGCCTCGTTGTTGCTGACCATGCGGCCGTGGCTCCGGCAAGGCGCAGCCATTGACTGGAAGCCCGCCGAATTTCAGGCTATCGCGGAGATGCTTACGCGGTTTGACGTCTTCGACTTGCTGCGAGATTACGCTCAGGCTGCCCGAGAGCGGGATCCGGAGCATCCGGACTGGCGCTTCCATAACATCGTCGCCCGCACCGAGGGCGACCCGGATCGTCTGTCCATGTCCGAGACAAATGACCTTAACGAGCTGGCCGAGGCGGCCGTTAAGCGGGAAGATTTTCATATGGTTAACCGAATCGGGCGGTTCATGGACGGGGCTGACGGGCCGCCGCGCCGAGGCCACTGGGGGCCAGCCGACGAGCCGGATGATCTGGATGACGATGCAATCATGGCTTTATTTAGCATGATGCTGGAGGGCATGCCCAAGGCGGTATCCGCGGATCTCCGCAAGCGGGTCAACGAGCTCGGCCGCGAGCAGGCGTTGGCGGAATTGATCGGCGAGCTGAGGTCTTCGCCACTCGGACCTGGGATGCCGGAACCACTGTTGCGTGAGTTGTCCGCGGCCATGGTGGCCAAGGTCATGAACGACAATCCGTCCAGGCAGGGCGGCGCCAGGCAGAGGAGCCTGTTCTGATGCTTGACCCGTTCACCGTTCTGGGCGTGACCGAGGATGCCGATGATGCCGAGATTCGGCGCCGGTACCTGGCGTTGGTCCGGGAATTTCCGCCCGACCGAGCACCCGAGCGGTTCCAGGAACTACGCGCCGCGTATGAAGCTGTCGGCGATGAGCGGAAACGGTTGGAGACGAAGCTGCTCCGAACCAACACGACCGCGCTGACGCGGCTGTACATGTCCGCCTTGCAGGCCGGGGCGACCGATGGACTGCCATCCGACGCTCGCGCGCCGCGCGCCACGAAACAAACCATCACGGCGGTGCTCGCCGAGGGGATCACCAAGGCCATGCCAGAGTTGTCTCACGAAGACCGCGGGAAACAAGGTGGACGATAGTATCAAGCAGGCGCTGCTCGCCCAGTTCAGCGCCTTGCTGAACGCAGCGCCAGATGGGTCGCAGCCGGATGAACCGGCGACGGAGACCGATCTTTACACATTATTGGTCGAGATGGCTGGGCTGCGCGCCGAGGTACGGACGGAATCGCGCCTGGTGAAAGAGGCGCTGGACCAGTTTCGCGGTGTCTTCGAGACACTCCAGACGAGCCATGACACGGTGCGCCAGGAACTCGAACGGGCGCGGGCGGAGGGGCGCGATCAGGTCAAGGCCGCGATCCGGCCAATACTGCTGGACGTCATTGACCTCAGGGACCGGCTCCTCGCGGCCCTGAAGTTCGCGGGGATACCACGGACCGGCTGGCTGGACCGCGTCTTCCACCGAAACGCCGGGGGCGAAGAAGCCTGGCAAGAGGGATTGCGTCTGACCTTGCGCCGCCTGGATCAGGTGCTGCTTGACCGGAATGTCGTGGCTTTGCGCCTCGAAGGCCAGAAATTTAATCCCAGGCAGGCACGCGCCGTCGCGACCGTCGCGGACAGTGCGGCCCCCGATGGCATCGTGATCGAGGAGATCCGTGCCGGCTTTCTCTGGGACGATCAGGTGCTGCGGACCGCCGAGGTGATCGTTAGTAAATCCGACGCCCGCGCAGGAGATACACCATGACAGACGAAATCGTCGGCATCGATCTCGGGACGACCAATTCGGAAATCGCCATATACCGGAACGGCCGTCCGGAGGTGCTTGCCGATGAGCGCGGCCGGATCATCCTGCCCTCCGTCGTCGCGCTGTCGGAGACCGGGGAATTGCTCGTCGGCGAGGAAGCCCGCAACCAGTACCTGCTCTATCCCGAGCGAACCATCCGTTCGATCAAGCGGCGCATGGGCACCAACGACCAGGTGCGTCTGGGCGATCGTGACTACACGCCGCAGGAAATCTCCGCGATGATTCTGTCGCGGCTCAAGGAGATCGCTCGCCAGGCCCTGGGCCGGCCCGTCCAGAAGGCGGTGATCACCGTACCGGCGTATTTCTCCGACGCGCAGCGCCAGGCGACCCGCGAGGCCGGAGAGATCGCCGGGCTGGAGGTCGTGCGGATTATCAACGAACCCACCGCGGCGGCGCTCGTTTACGAAGCGGCACAGCATCAGGGCAAACGCATCCTGGTCTACGACCTTGGCGGAGGCACGTTCGACGTATCGGTCGTGCGGATCGAAGGCGGTGTGGTGGAGGTCATCTCCAGCCATGGCAACAACCATCTCGGTGGCGACGATTTCGATCACAAGATCGTCGAGCATGTGCTGGACCATTTGAAGCTGAAACACGGGGTGGACATCGCCGACCAGCCCCGGGCGATGGCACGGGTGACGCGTTCGGCGGAAACGGCCAAGAAACAGTTATCGGATCACCCCTTCGCCCGCATCCAGGAGGAATACCTCACGGAGCAAGATGGGAAGCCGGTGAACCTGGACCTGGAACTGGCCCGCCACGACTACGAGGAGATGATCGCGCCGTTCATCGAGGAAACCCTGGGTGCGATCCATATCGCGCTGGAATCGGCAAACCTGACGGCGTCTCAGGTGGATGAGATTCTTCTGGTCGGCGGCGCCACTCGAACCCCGATGATACGCCGCCGTCTGGTGGAGGTGTTCGGCAAGGAGCGGCGCGGGGAGGTCGATCCCGACCTCTGCGTTGCCCTGGGCGCGGCTATCCAGGGAGCGGCGATGGCGGGCACCGAGGTCTCCGCGGTGCTGGTCGATGTCACGCCTTACACATTCGGCACCAGCGCGCTTGGCGAGTTGAACGACGAGCTTTATCCATACTGTTTCATCCCGATCATTCCCAGGAACACACCGATCCCGGTGCGGCGGAGCGAAGTGTTCTTCACCGTCAAGGATGCGCAGACCGAGGTTGATGTGAAGATTTTTCAGGGCGAGAACCCGGACGCCATGGAGAATATCCAGCTCGGTGAGTTCCGTGTTACCGGGCTCAGCAAGGCACCGTCTGGCAATCAGGTCATCATCGATCTGGCCCTCGATCGTGACGGCATTCTGCAGGTTTCGGCGCGCGAGAAGGCGACGGGTCTGGAACGGCGCATTACGATCGACAAAGCACTGTCGCGCTATGACAAGGGGCAGTTGGATGAAGCGCGGGAGCGGATCGGTGCGCTGTTCGACGAGCAAGCACCCGCGGATTCCGTCGCGGCTTCGGATTCCGCGTTGGATGCGTTGTTGGCGAAGGCGAGCAACAAGCTGGATGAGGTGTCGGCCGAGGATCGGTCGGAGATTATCGACCTGATCGAAACTATCAGGGACGCCAGAAGCGGCGATAACGATGCCGCGCTCGAGGAAGCGCGTTCGCAACTTCAGGACTTGCTATTCTACCTGGAGACGTGACCGATGGAACGCTGCCCGCTTTGCCGTGCCATGCTGAACGGCGCCGAAACGTGCCGCCGCTGCAAGGCGGAGCTGCAGTCAGTGCAACGGATCAAGCGTGAAAGCCGCACATTGGTTGGCGCGGCGATATATCGTTTGTCTCTGGGGGATGTGGCGGCGTCCAAAAGGTTGTTACGCATCGCGATGAATCTGCATGCCACGCCGGAGGCCAGGGCTTTGTGGCGAGTGGTCGCGGTGAGGGATTGAGCGTCCTGATGCGGGGTGTTTTGTCGTGATCTGGCTCTGCCAGGAAAACACGGGCCCCGGTACTGTCGCGGCTCGTAAACGTCGGGGCCGCGCCCAGGCCGATCTCTCATCCGGCGACACCAGCGTCTACCGTCTGATACCATGGGATGAGAGCAGCGGCCGCTCAGTTCGCGAGAAACTGCTTCTGCTCTCCCCACTCCACCGGAAACGGTTCCATCAACACCGACAGCGTGACCGCGGCTGGCTGCCGCCCATCCAAGATTGCCTCCACGATCGCCGGCGCCAGCAAAGTAAGCCGCACGATCCGGCTGACGTAGGATTTGTTGATCTTCTCCCGCGTCGCGATCTCGCCCACCGTGGAGACCACGCCGCTCTCCAGCATCCGCCGCCACCGAAACGCCCGGGCCAGCGCCTTGACCAGCGTGCTGTCGATCCGGGTGGCGGCAATAACGGGGGCTTCCGTTCCGTCCGGTGCAATCACCACCTTGCGCCCACCACGCCGACGGACCGTCAGCGGGATATGCACCGTCAGCATAAGCGGGGTCGCGGTCATGCGGCCTCCTGGCGATCACGGGCCCCGAGGTCGCGCACCAGGCTCGCCAGCCCCTCCAGCCGCAGCCGGACCGTCGCACCGCTGGCGCCGATCTCGACCCGGTCCACCAGCAGGTGGATGATCCGCGCCTGCTCCACCGGGAACAGTTCCTCCCACAGCGGGTCCAACTGGTCGAGCGCCTCCTTGACCGCATGCTCCGTGAGGTCCGGCATTTCGGCCTGCGCGGCCTGCCAGGTGCCGACGATCACCTCCGGCTGACGCACCAAGGCCCTCACCTGCGTGATCACCGCGGTCTCGATCTCCCCTGCCGGCACCCGGGCGACCTCCGGCCCATCCGCCGCGCTGCCCTTCAACACCGATTGGCTGACGTAATACTTATAGATCTGACCACGCTTGCCCCGCGCATGGGTCGGCGACATCGCCCGGCCATCCGAGCCGAAGATTAACCCCCGCAGCAGCGCAGGCGTCTGGCTCACCGTCTGGTTGCGCCGCACCCGGGGGCTGACCTGCAACACCGCATGCGCCGCCTCCCACTGATCCGCGGTGATGATCGCCGCATGCTCGCCGGGATAGGCTGTCCCCTTGTGCACAGCCTCGCCGAGATACACCCGGTTGTTCAGCAACCGGTAGATGTCGGTCTTGGTGAACGGCTTGCCCCGCTTGGTGGTCGCCCCCGACTCCTGCAACCGGCGCAGCAGCACGGTGCCAGAGCGGGTCTCGACGAAGCCGGTGAACACCGCACGCACCAGGTCCGCCTCGGTGGGGTTCACCACCAGCTTGCGGTCCCGGACGTCGTAGCCGACCGGGGGGCAGCCTCCCATCCACATGCCCCGCTTGCGGGAGGCGGCGACTTTGTCGCGGATGCGCTCACCGATCACCTCCCGCTCAAACTGGGCGAAGGACAGCAGGATGTTCAGCGTCAGCCGCCCCATGCTGGTCGTGGTGTTGAAGGCCTGCGTGATGCTGACGAAGGTCGCATTGTTACGATCGAACACCTCCACCAGCTTGGCGAAGTCCATCAGGGCACGTGACAACCGATCGATCTTGTAGACGACGATGACGTCGACCAGCCCTTCCTCGATGTCGGCCAGCAGCCGTTTCAGCGCGGGCCTTTCCAGGGTGCCACCGGAGACGCCGCCGTCGTCGTAGCGGTCCCGCACCAGGACCCAGCCCTCAGCCCGCTGGCTGGCGATATAGGCCTCGCAGGCCTCCCGCTGGGCGTCGAGGCTGTTGAACTCCATGTCCAACCCCTCCTCGGACGACTTCCTGGTATAGATCGCGCAACGCCGCTTCTGCACCGATGCCGGCATCCCGGTGGTGGTTGGTTTGCGGGTCATGCCGCCCCCTGCCGGCTCTTCAAGCCGAAGAACACCAGACCGTTCCAGCGCGTGCCGGTGATGGCGCGGGCGATGGCGGACAGCGAGCGGAACCCCCTGCCCTGGTATTCGTAGTCGTCGGCCCGCACCGTCACGCGGTGTTCGACGCCCTGGTATTCCCGCACAAGGGTCGTGCCGGCGATCGGCTTCCGGTCCGCGCGGATGCGGCGGATGGTGCGGTTGCCGCCGTCGAGTTGCTCGCCCAGGGCTTCGAGGCGGGCGATGGTTGCTGGCTTCAGGCCGCCATAGGCCAGTTCCTGCACGCGATAGGCTAGGCGATTGCGCAGGAATTTCTGGTTATACGGCGGTGGCTCCGTGCCGAACAGGTCGCGCCATTGCTGTCTGAGGTCGGCCGTGGTCATCGTCGCCAGTGCCGCCAATCGACCCAACACATCCGTCGGTGGGATCGAGGGGATCGGCGGCGTCGGCTGAGTGCCGGCCTTGGTCTTTCGGGTCATGCGCGTCTCCGTGGTTTCGGATTCGCATGACCGCGCTGGGAGGCGGGATCGCGTAGCGAATTGTCTCCCGGGTCGTCGGTTTGACGGGCGGCTTCCTCCGCCATGCGGCTGCGCAGCCGCAGCAGGCCGCGGGCCAGGAGGGTGCAGAGTTCCTGCAGGTGGGGTGGGAGATGCCGATTCGGCTGGGAGAGCATGATTACGATTTTGCATCGCCAGATCAAAAGGACAAACTAAAACAATCACCTGTAGAACTGAATCGAAAAAGAAAGCAGTATCGAGAGATCGTTTGTATGATCAGAGGATGTGGCTGCCGAGCGTGGTCTTCATCGTCAAGGCAGTGATCAGCTCATCAGGAAGAGCGGTAGGTCGAGGACGCGGGGCTCACAGGCGATAGCG
This sequence comes from Acetobacteraceae bacterium UBA6159, assembly GCA_002422345.1. GTDB lineage: Bacteria > Pseudomonadota > Alphaproteobacteria > Acetobacterales > Acetobacteraceae > Rhodopila. The sequence continues at coordinate 1,328 of DIUL01000208.1, read as the reverse complement.
TGGAGGTTTTGATGTTCCAAGCAGGAATCTTGGTCTTCCTTTCATCACGCAACGGACAATATTTTGTCCACGTGCTTCAGAAGCAGGAAGGCGACACGCTCGTGTTGCAGAACAACTACTGTCTCCAGAAGCAACGGATCATGGGGCGAGGCACGCCCGGAGATGGCCTGATCGGAACTCCGTTCAGCCAAGCGGTTTGCAGGAAAATCGATCCGACCTTGGAGCGCGAACTACGCGTCCATTTACCTCACGACCCGATTGGCGCCTCCCATTTATTCCGGATCACGGAGCCAACCCTTTCAGCGGCGCGGCGAGGTGAAGTAGTGCTCGGAGGCGTCTCGCAGGCGTCGCCCGCTGCCCGTTACACGCGGATTGAACCAACTGTGATCTCAGTCTTCGAGTGGGACTTCGTGATCAGCGAAGCACGCCATCTCTTCGATTCCTCGGTCTACTATGCCGTGCGCGTGTTTCAGCCGGACGAGTGGAAGCGCGTGGTCCGCTTGCGAGGCTTGATTCACGAAACGCCGAAGCCGACGGTGTCTCGCGGACTGCCGTCCATTGAGGAGGTCATCGCGTCTTTCGAGGCCATGTTCGAGAAATGGCAAACTGGTTCCGGTCGCAGGCCCAAATACGAGGTGGCCAAGGCTGACTGCAGAGCAGAGACAGGTGCTTCGGAACGGCAACTGCGAGCGGCGTGGTCTCAAGTCACAGAGAATTACCCTCGGAGGTCGATCCGTTAGCGGAACACTGACGGAAACACTGACGGACGATCTACTGACGTCAGTAATCAGTGCGGGAAAAGCCCGGTTCTCGGCTCTAAGTATCGTTTCGTCTTGAACTGGACGGAACCGAATGCGCACGACCTGCGGCACGCCTCGTACCGACCACATCGCACGGATTGAACTTGATCAGCCCGCTGCCCGGTCCATCAAGTCCACCATGGCTCATTACGGTTGGACACGGACGTTCGTCTTTGAGCGCCTCGCTGCCGGCGAACTGCAGGGCGTGAAGGCGGGCCGACGGACCACGATCACCTCGGCCTCGGCGCAGCGACTCTTTGAGAGACTGCCACGTGCGCGATATCGGAACGCCAGCGCGGGGATGGCAGTGTGATGACTGTTGAGCACCGCACTCCCGACTGCCGCGCCGACCGCTTCGATTACGGCAGCCTGACCGCCGAGCATGCCGATGCCGCGCGGTCGGCCGCTCAGCGCATAAAGGCCGCCGACCCCGGAACAGCTCTCGAAACTCCATCACATCATGGGGGCCGTGACATGAGCGATGTCACGTTTTCCCCCGCGCCTCAGCAAGGTGAATCGCTGACCGAA
>DIUL01000114.1 GCA_002422345.1 Acetobacteraceae bacterium UBA6159 | reverse complement strand
TTGATCACGTCGGCGCCCATGTCGCCCAGCATCTGCACGCAGGTTGGCCCTGCCAGAACGCGGGTCAGATCGAAAACGCGGAGGCCCTTCAAAGGGCCGGTTGGTTCGCTCATGCGCCACTCCAGCTTGCCGGTCCGTTTCGGCGGGTCCATACGGGTAAGGCGTTATAGGTCGTCACGGGGGCGAGGAAAACCCGCCAACGGGGAACATCCGCCCGTCGGAAGGACCGCCCGGGGGACCATGAGGAGACCAGCCCGCCCGATGCCGCCATCCCCGACCCAGCCCGCCAGCATCGAAACCCGCACGTCCTGGCACATGGCGATGACCACGGTGCTGATCCTGTCGGTGGCCTTCGGGTCGCCCTTGGCGGTGGTCGTCGGGCTCAAATTGATCACGGCCGAGATGCAGACGGATCGCTCGGTTGTCGCGCTGGCCGGGTCATTGGCCTGGGTGGGAACCGGCGCGGGCGGGATCGCGATGGGATGGCTGGCCGATCGGATCGGCCTGCGGAAGGTGGTGGCGTTCGGCGCGGTGATGACCGCTTGCGGGCTGCTGCTGTCGACGCTGGGGAGCACCTGGGCATTGTATGTCGGGCACGGGGTGATGATCGGGTTCCTGGGGAACGGCGCGGTCTATGCGCCCCTGCTGATCTATGTCAGCCGCTGGTTCGACCGGCGCCGGGGGACGGCGATCGCGTTGATCTCGTCCGGGCAGTATGTGGCGGGCGTGCTGTGGCCGTCGGTCTTCCAGATCGGGATTGATGGGTATGGCTGGCAGGCGACGATGCAGGTGTTCGCCGTGGTCGTGCTGGTGACGATCCTGCCGACGATCCTGTTCCTGAAGCCGGTGCCAGAGGTCCCTGCCCCCATTGGCGCCGCCGGGGCAGTGGCGGAGCGGCGCAGCGTGCTGGGGATGCACCCGAATGTCGTGCAGGGACTGATCTGCCTGGCCGCCTTTGCCTGCTGCATCCCGATGGCGATCCCGTCTTCGCACCTGGTCGCGTTCTGCTCGGATATCGGGATCAACGCCACGCATGGGGCGGCGATGCTGTCGGTGCTGCTGGGGTGTGCATTCATCTCCCGCCAGATCTGGGGCGCGCTGGCGGATCGGCTCGGCGGGCTGCGGACGGTTCTGATCGGCTCGGTCTGCCAGATGGTGACGATCGCGGCCTTCATGACGACTCAGAACGAGGCGGCGTTGTTCGCGATCTCGGCCGCCTATGGGCTGGGGTTCAGTGGGATCATCCCGTCCTACTCGGTGGCGATCCGGGATTTGTATCCGTCGTCCGAGGCGTCCTGGCGGATTCCCTGCGTGCTGTTCGCGGGAATGTCGGGGATGGCGGCGGGGAGCTGGTGGGCGGGGGCGCTGTATGACGCCTATGGGAGCTACAGCGTGGCGTTCGTTTCGGGCGTGCTTTTCAATGTGGGGAACCTGGTGGTGGTCGGGTTCATGGTGGTGATGATGATGCGCCAGCGGCGGATGGTGTTTCCGGTGGCTGGGCGGGCTTGAGGGTTTGGGGGGGTGAGGTGTCTATGCGTCCCCCTCTCCCCGCTGGGGAGAGGGTTGGGGTGAGGGGCTTCGCGGCACTGTCCGGGGGTTTCTACCCCCCACCCCGACCGTCCCCCTCAAGGGGGGAGGGGGATTCCTGCGTGATTACGCCGCGTTGGCACCCACAGCCCGGTCGAACTCGGCATCCGTGATCCCCAGGCTAAGCGCGGCGGCGCGGATGTCCGTCCAGGTTTGCGTGTCCACCTCGATCCCCTTGGCGCGCCGCTGTTCGGCGTAGCGGCGCTCGGGCTCCCCGGGGACCAGGACCTCATCGAAGCCGGGCGCGGGACGGGCGGACTTGATATGCGCCTTGGTTGCCTGGATATCGGCCGCGATCTTCGCCGGGTCGCCCAACTGCGACGTGTCGATGATCGTTGCCAGCATGGAGTTCATGACGCCGTGCTTGGCCTGCGCGAAATGCGCCGCGCCCTGCCCGCCGGCAATGGCGGTGGCCATGATCTCACACATGATCGCCAGCCCGCCGCCCTTGTGCGTCCCGAAGGAGCGGAGCGCGCCGGTCTTGTCGCGGATGAACTCGGTGGGGTCGGTGGTCGGGTTGCCGCTGCTGTCGATCAGGCAGCCCTCGGCCACCGGCACGCCCTTGTTATAGGCGACGCGCGCCTTGCCCGCGGCGATGGTCGTCGTCGCCATGTCGAGCATCACGGCCGGCCCGTCTTCCCCCGGGACCGCGGCGCAGAACGGGTTGGTGCCAAGGCGCGGTTCCGCCGCCCCCCAGGTTGCCTGCGCGTCGCGGTGGTCGGAGACATTCACGAACGCCGTGAACACACAGCCATTCGCCGCGGCGAGTTCGCCATAGGTGCCGATGCGCCCGATATGCGCGGCGTTGCGCAGCGCGAGGACGCAGGCGCCGACCTGCTTCGCCCGTTCGATCCCCATGCGGACCGCGTTCGCCGCCATGCGTTGGCCGTAGCCGCGGCGGGCGTCGATCACCAACAGGGCGCCGGTATCAACGACGATCTCGGCCGTCTGGTTCGGCACCAGCAGGTTTTCATGCAGGATGCGGACATAGGTGGGCAGCATGCCGACGCCGTGGCTGTCATGGCCGGCGAGGTTGGCGCGCACCAGGTGATCGGCGACCTCGGCCGCCTCGGCTTCCTCGCTGCCCATGCGGCGGGAGATGAGGTGGGTGACGTTGTACAGCGCCTCGGGCGTGAAGACTGGCATGGGGACGGTGTTTCCTCAGGATTCGACCGTAAATCCGTATCGGCTTCCGTGCGATGTGGCAAACGCGATGATGCGTTCGTCGTATGTGATCAGGGGGCAGCCGAGGTCGATGGCGGTGGCGATCAGCATCCGGTCGGCCGGGTCGCCGTGGGCCAGGTCGGAGAGCATGTAGGCGCGGGCGGCAACGTCATGGCGCAACGGGGCGGCCATGTAGCCAGCCAGGCTCAGGATATCGTCGAACCAGGCATCCGGCGGCAGATCGAGTGTGACGCGCCGGCGCTGAACCAAGGCCCCGATCTCCCACCCGCTGACGGCGCTGATCAGGATGGTGCCGCCCGCGCGCCACCGACGCTCGATCAGGGCACGGGTCGAGGGGCGCAGCCGGGGATTGCTCTCCACCAGCCAGAGCAGGATATGCGTGTCGAGCAGCAGGTCGTTCGTCACGGGCCGGGTCAGAGACCGTATTCGGGATCGTGATCTTCCCAGCCGGACGAGGCATGCACCAGGTCAAAATCCTTGTCGGTCACCACCGACCCACGGCGGAAGTTGAACGGCGAGCCCGTGCGTTCCTCCTGCTCCAGCAGTTTCCGCATGGCCAGGGCAACCGCCTCGGTCTTGTTGCCGCCGGTCATCTTCGCGGCGACTTCCTCGATCAGAGTGATCACATCGGGGCGGTTGATCGTGACGACGCTGGGCATGCCAGCCTCCTATCATTATGCCTTAATGATAAAAGACCAGCCGCCCAATCACAAGCGTCCCCTTACTCCCCAGCCAGCCGCACCGGCGCCCGCGGGACCGAGTTCCGCGCCATGCTCGACACATCATTCGACGTGTTGATCCCCAACACCGCGTCGGCCAGCTTCGCCGACTGGTCTTCCCCCAGCACGGCGTCCACCAGACCGTGGAACTTGGAGCGCAATTCGTTCTCGGTCAGGAAGTTGGAGGGTTCGCCCTTCGGCACCACCACCTTCTGCACGAACGTCTGCCCGCGCGCCTCGATCGTCAGCTTGCCGGACATGTTGGTGGGGAATTCGGCCTCGATCTCGGGGTCGAACTCGCAGGTCACCTTGCCGAGCATGCCGCGGATGGTGGGGTCGTTGAGCTGCTGGTAGCTGTCCCAGCCCATTGCCCCGGTCGCCAGCGCGGCCGAGATCACGAACGGCCCGCTGAACTGCCCGTCGACGGTGTTCTGCGGATTGGCCTTCTTCTCGGCCGGAGCGCCGATCAGCAGCATGCCCGACTTCGGCAGGCCGAGCTTGATGGCGCTGATCTCGCCGGGTTGCAGGTCGTTGGCCGCGCGCAGCATCAGGGCCGCGTCGATGCCGGCATGGCCGTAGCGGCAGGACGGGTACGGCTTCACCGCCGTGTTCATCAGTTCCCAGACCACGCCCAGGTCCTGCAACGCCCGCTCGGGCGTCGGGTTCGGGGCATAGGCGCGCATGAAGCCGTGCTTGCCTTCCAGCGCCTCGGTCGGGCCCTTGAAGCCCTCGCGCACCAGCGTCGCGGCCATCAGCCCGTTGCAGGCGGCCCAGCCGACCTGAGACCTTTTCGTCCAGGCGCCATTGACCAGGAATTGCAGGCTGCCGGCGCATTGCGACAGCACGGCACCCATCGCGCCCTCGACCCCGGCGGCGTCCAGACCGAACACGCGGGCGGCGGCGGCGGCGGCCCCGAAGGCGCCGCAGGTGGCGGTCGGATGGAAGCCGCGGTCGTAATGTTCCCCGGCGGGCAGGGCCAGCGCCACGCGGCAGGTCACCTCATACCCAGCGATGATGCCGGCCAGCACGTCTGCGCCCGACGCGCCCACCATCTCACCAGCGGCGAGCGCGGCCGGAATGACCGGCGCGCCCGGATGCAGCGACCCGGCGGCATGCGTGTCATCGAAATCCAGCGAATGCGCCAGCGCCCCGTTCAGGAACGCCGCCCCAGCCGGGGTATAGCGGGCGGGATCGCCGAACACGCCGATATCGCCATTCGCCATGCCCATCGCGCGGGCGGTGGCCAGGAAGGCATGCGTGCTCTCCGCGTCATGGCGCGCGCGGACGATGTTGCCCACCAGGTCCAGCACCAGGAATCGGGCGCGGGTCACGACCTCCTTGGGCAGGGAGGCGATCTTCAGATCGGCGGTGAACGCGGAAAGGTCGGCTGTCACGCCCATGGTGCGAAATCCTCGTTGGGTTTTGCCAGCATCCTGGCCGAAATCCCCGCCCCGGGAAAGAGCATCCGGCAACACCCCCCGCGCCAAAATCTCCGACGCCCTGTATGCTGCCGCGATGCCCGCCGATCTCTCCGCCATTCCCGACGCCAAGGGCGCCACGCCCGCGATGACGCAATGGTTCGCCGCCAAGGCCGACCATCCCGACGCCCTGCTGTTCTTCCGCATGGGCGACTTCTACGAACTGTTCTTCGCCGACGCCGAGGCCGCCGCCGCCGCGCTCGACATCGCTCTGTCCCATCGCGGCGAGCACGCCGGCATGCCGATCCCGATGTGCGGCGTGCCCCATCATGCCGCCGAGACCTATCTCCTCCGCCTCATCCGCCGCGGCTTCCGGGTTGCGATCGTCGAGCAGATGGAGGACCCGAAATCCCGCCCCGCCGGCACCAAGACCCCGATCCGGCGCGCCGTCGTCCGCCTGGTGACGCCGGGCACGATCACCGAGGAAACCCTCCTCGAAGCCGGCCGCCCCAACCTGCTGCTGGCCCTGGCGCAGGACCGGGACCAGGTCGGCGCCGCCTGGCTGGATGTCTCGACCGGTGTGTTCGAAACCGCCGCCCAGCCCCTCGCCGACCTCCCCGCGTTGCTGGGCCGGTTGGAGGCCGCCGAAATCCTCGCCCCCGAAACGCTTAACCTGGGTGATTGGGCCGACCGGCGCGCGCCGTTGCAGATCCCCTCCCCGCCCCTCGTCGCCCGCCGCCGCCTGGCCGAAGCCTTCGGCGCCGTCAGCCTGGACGCCTTCGGCACCTTCACGGATGGGGAAGCCATCGCCGCCGCCCTCGCGCTGGACTACGTCCGCGTGACCCAGGCCGGCGCCCTGCCCCGCCTGTCCCGCCCCGAACCGCAGGGGGAGCACGGGGTGCTGGCGATGGATGCCGCCACCAGGGCCAGCCTGGAAATCCATCGCTCCCGCGACGGCGGCGCGCAGCACACGCTGATCTCCGCCCTGCAACGCACATTGACCCCGGCTGGCGCCCGCATGCTGGCCGGATGGCTCGCCTCGCCGTTGACCGATCCCATCGCCATCGCCGACCGCCAGGACGCCTGGTCCTGGATGCTGGCCAACCCCGAGGCGACCACGGCCCTCCGCGCCGCCCTCCGCGCCACCCCCGACATCGCCCGCGCGCTGGGGCGCATGTCGCTGAACCGAGGCGGCCCCCGCGACCTCGCCGCCCTGCGCGACGGCCTGGGGACAGCCAGCCGAGCGGCCCAGGCGCTGGACAGCCCTTTGCCCCAGACGCTGGCCGCCGCCCGCGCCGCCCTGCCGGTCGGGTCGGACCTGGAACGGCAACTCGCCGACGCGCTGGCCGATCCGGTGCCGCCGCGCCTCGATGACGGCAACGTGATCCGCGCCGGCTTCGATGGCGAACTCGACGCCCACCGCGCGTTGCGCGATGACAGCCGCCGGGTCGTCAGCAGCCTGCAACTCGACTACGCCCAGCGCTTCGGCGTCGCGTCGCTGAAGATCCGCCACCACGCGCAGCTGGGCTATGTGATCGAGGCCCCCGCCGCCTCCGTCGAGAAACTGCGCGACTTCCCCGAACTGACGCTCCGCCAGGGCATGGCCAACGGCGCCCGCTTTACGCTCGCGGAACTGTCCGAACTCGACAGGAAAATCACCGAGGCCGGCGGGCGCGCCGCCGAACGCGAACGCGCGATCTTCACCCACCTGACCCAGTCCGCCCTGGCCGAGGCGGACACCTTGGCCGCCTGCGCCGACGCGCTGGCCTTCCTCGATGTCACCCAATCCGCCGCGAGGCTCGCGGAATCCGGCACCTGGACCCGACCCGTCGTGACCGAGGGCGACGATTTCCTGATCCGCGCCGGCCGCCATCCCGTGGTGGAAAGCGCCATCGCCGGCCAGGCCGCCTTCGTGCCGAACCATTGCGACATCTCCGCCGACCGCCGGGTGCTGCTGCTGACCGGACCGAACATGGCCGGCAAATCCACCTTCCTCCGGCAGAACGCCCTGATCGTCATCCTCGCCCAGGCGGGCCTGCCGGTGCCGGCCGAATCCGCCCATATCGGCGCCGTCGACCGCCTGTTCAGCCGCGTGGGCGCCGCCGACGACCTGGCCCGCGGCCGATCCACCTTCATGGTCGAAATGACGGAAACAGCCGCCATCCTGCACCAGGCCGGCCCCCGCTCCCTGGTCGTGGTCGATGAGATCGGCCGCGGCACAGCAACACTGGACGGCCTCGCGATCGCCTGGGCGGTGCTGGAGGCCCTGCACTCCGCCATCCGCTGCCGCACTATTTTCGCCACACATTTCCACGAGCTTGCGGGCCTGGCCGACCGGCTGCCCCGGCTGCGGCCGCACACGATGCGGGTGAAGGAATGGAAAGGCACGGTCGTTTTCCTGCACGAGGTCGCCGAGGGATCGGCCGGACGGTCCTGGGGCGTGCATGTCGCCGAACTCGCGGGTGTGCCGGCGCCGGTGGTCCGGCGGGCGGGCGCGCTGCTGACGGCGCTCGAAAAGCACGGCGGCCCCCAGGGCGCGGGCGCGCCGCTGGGCACGCTGCCTCTTTTCGCGGCCGCGATGAAACCGCCCGAAGAACCACCGCCCGAACGAAAACCCGACCCTGTGACTGCAACCTTGGCCGAACTCGATCCCGACAGCATGTCCCCGCGCGACGCCTTGGCGGCCTTGTATCGCCTGAAGGCGCTTCTAGCTGTTCCCGTCGGCGATCCGAGCGAGTAGCATTACCGCAATGCTGACCCCCATCCCCCTGCCCCGTGCGCCCGAGGCCGCCGCGTCGATCCTGACGGATACGATGGCGCAACTCGCGGCCGAACCGGGCGGCGTATCGCGTGAGGCCGCACTGGCCGCGTTCCGCCGTCACCTCGCCCGCATCCAGACCTATGTCCAGCACGCGTTCGAGCAGGAACAGCTCACCGGCCTGCAGGCCGCCCGGCTGCTGGGCGCGCTGGTCGATGGCGTGGTGTCGTCGCTGTACGACCACGCGGTCAACGACGCCGATCTGGGGGAACCCGAGGAATTGGCGATCGCCGCGACCGGCGGCTATGGCCGCGGCGTGCTGGCGCCGTTCAGCGATATCGACCTGCTGTTCCTGACCGCCGAGGACCCGTCGCCCGACACGCTGCGGATCGTCGAGTACATGCTCTATTTCCTCTGGGATCTGGGGCTGAAAGTCGGGCACGCTACCCGCTCTATCGAGGATTGCCTGACCGAGGGCGCCAAGGACACCACGATCCGGACCGCGCTTCTGGATGCGCGCCACGTGGCCGGCGACCTGGGGCTGTTCAGCGACTTCCACCGCAGCTTCCGCGCCGCCTGCAAGGACGCGGGCGCCGCCGACTACATCGCCGCCAAGCAGGCCGAACGCGCCGCGCGCCACCGCCGCTATGGCGACAGCCCGTTCATGGTGGAGCCCAACGTCAAGGAAGGCCGCGGCGGCCTGCGCGACCTGCAAACCCTGTACTGGATCGCGCGCTACGTCTTCGACACGCAGACCATGGGTGAACTCGCCGATCTCGGCGGCATCCTGACGCAACAGGAAGCCCGCCACGGACGGCGCGCGTGGGAGTTCCTGTGGACCGTCCGCTTCCATCTGCATTACGTCGCCGGACGCGCCGAGGAACGCCTGACCTTCGACCTGCAACCGGTCGTCGGCGCGCGCATGGGCTACACGCGCCATGGCAAGCAGGACGGGGTGGAACGCTTCATGCGCCACTACTTCCTGACCGCCCGCGAAATCGCCCGCCTGACCCGCATCCTGGAACCCGCCATCCTGCGCTCCGCCCTCGGCCCGCCGGCGGTGGAAGCCGAGACCGACAAGGCCCTGCTCGATGCCGGCTTCGTGCTGGCGGAAGGCAAGCTGATGCCGATCACCGGGCGCGGCTTCGACGCCGAACCGATCCAGATGCTACGCATCCTGCGCATCGCCCGCGACCGCAACCTCGACCTGCATCCGCTGGCGCTGCGGTCCCTGATCCAGAACGAACGGCGCGCCATCGCCCTGCGCGATGATCCCAAGGCCGCGGCGATGTTCATGGACCTGCTGTGCGGGAAGGAACCCGACCGCCGCGCCGGCAGCCTCCACCCCGACGGGGCCAAATGGCTCGGCATCATGAACGAGACGGGGTTCTTCGGCCGTTACATGCCCGACTGGGCCCGCATCGTCGGGCAGATGCAGTTCGACACCTATCACATCTTCACCGTCGATGAGCATACGATCGAAGCGGTGCGCGTCCTGAACACGCTGGAACGCGGCGAACTGGCCGAGGTGGCACCCGTCGCCTCCAATCTGGTGGCCAATGTCCAGTCGCGCCGGTCGCTGTACATGGCGATGATCCTGCACGATATCTGCAAGGGCCGCGGTGGGGACCATTCCGTCCTGGGCGCCGAACTGGCCTTGCAGGTCTGCCCGTCCTTGGGTCTGTCGGCCGAGGAAACGGAAACCGTTTCCTGGCTGGTGCTGCATCATCTGCTGCTGAGCGCGACGGCCTTCAAGCGCGACATCGATGATCCCAAGACGATCATGGACCTGGCGGAAACGATCCAGTCGCCGGAACGCCTGCGCCTGCTGCTGATCCTGACGGTGGCCGACATGCGCGCCGTGTCGCCCAAGGTCTGGAACGGCTGGAAGGCGACATTGCTGCGGGAAGTCTATGCCCGCGTGGCCGAGGTGCTGGCCGGCGGCCTGTCCACGACCGAGCGCGACATGCGCGTTCAGCGCGCCAGGCAGGCCGCGACCTCCCTTCTGCAGGACTGGAAGCCCGAGGAGATCGAGTGGTTCAACGGCCTGGGCTACCCGGGCTACTGGTTGTCCTTCGATCCCGAGTCCCATGCCCGCCATGCCCGCCTGATGCGGGACGCCGAACAGCGCCAGGCCCCGCTGACCGTCGACACGCAGCCCTTGCCGGCCCGCGCGGTGACCGAGGTGACGGTCTACTGCTCCGACCATCCAGGACTGTTCAGCAAGATTTCCGGGGCGCTGGCCGTCGCCGGTGCCTCGATCGTCGATGCGCGCATCCATACGATGACCAATGGCATGGCGCTGGACACATTCTGGGTGCAGGACGCCGCCGGCGGCACCTTCGACGCGCCGCACCGGATCGCGAAGCTGTCCGTGCTGATCGAGCAGGCCCTGTCCGGCCGCATCCGCCTGCCCACGGAAATCCGCAAGCTGCAAAAGGCCCTGCTGGGCCGGCGGATGAACGCTATCCACGTGCCGCCGCGCGTGGTGTTCGACAACCATGCGTCCAACAAATACACGGTCGTCGAGGTCAATGGCCGTGACCGCCCCGGCCTGCTGCATGACGTCACCGCGGCCATGAGCGACGAGGGCGTGCAGATCGCCTCCGCCCATGTGTCCACCTACGGCGTGCGCGCGGTCGACGTGTTCTATGTGAAGGACGTGTTCGGGCTGAAGATCGAGAACGAACGCAAGCTCAATCAGTTGCGCGACGCGCTGCTGAAGGCGCTGTCCCCGCCCGAGGAAGCGGCGCCCCCGGCCGCCGCCGGCGCCGTGGTAGCCCCGCGGCGGACGCGGCGGAGTGCCGCGGCTTAATCCTTAGGGCGCCGGTCGATCACCCGCCGAGCTTTCCCCTGGGACCGTTCTACAGTGCCGGGGGGTTCGATGATAACGCGAGTCGTCAGGCCGATCGTGTCCTTGATGCGTGCCACCACCGCCGCCTCGGGTTCGGCCATCGCGCCGGGGCGGTAGAAATCCGACCGGGCCTCGACATGGATCGCCACGTCGTCCATCCGACCCTCGCGGGTCAGGATGATCTGGTAGTGCCCGGTCAGGCCGTCGGTTTTCAGCAACTGCTCCTCGACCTGCGTCGGGAACATGTTCACACCGCGCACGATCATCATGTCATCGGAACGGCCCGTCACCTTCTCCATCCGCCGCATCGTCCGCGCCGTCCCCGGCAGCAGCCTGGTCAGGTCGCGGGTGCGGTAGCGGATGACCGGCATGCCTTCCTTTGTCAGTGACGTGAACACGAGTTCGCCCACCGATCCATCAGGCAGCACGGCGCCGGTCTCGGGGTCGATCACCTCGGGGTAGAAATGATCCTCCCAGATATGCAGCCCGTCCTTGGTTTCGACGCATTCGCTGGCCACGCCGGGGCCGATGACTTCCGACAACCCGTAGATGTCGACGGCATCCATCGCGAAGCCGGCCTCGATCTCCGCGCGCATCGCGTTGGTCCAGGGTTCGGCGCCGAAGATACCGATCCGCAATGACGTCGAGCGCGGATCGATCCCCTGGCGGCGGAACTCATCCAGGATCGCCAGCATGTAGCTGGGGGTGACGGTGATGACCTCGGGCTTGAAGTCCAGGATCAGTTGCACCTGCCGTTCCGTCATGCCGCCCGAGATCGGCACCACGCTCATGCCCAACCGTTCCCCGCCGTAATGAACGCCGAGGCCGCCGGTGAAGAGCCCATAGCCATAGGCGTTGTGCAGGATCATCCCTGCCCGCGCGCCGGCCGCGTACAGGGAGCGTTCCGCGACCGCGGCCCAGGTATCAAGGTCTCGGGCTGTGTAGCCGACAACGGTGGGCTTGCCGGTCGTGCCTGAGGACGCATGAATCCGCACGATCTTCTCGCGCGGCACCGCGAACAACCCAAACGGATAGTTGCGGCGGAGATCATCCTTCGCGGTGAAGGGAAACCGCGCCAGATCGCTCAGTGACCCGCAATCATCCGGATGCACGCCCGCCGCGTCGAACGCCGCCTTGTAGTGCACGACATTCGTATAGGCATGGTTCAGCGTCCAGCGCAGCCGTTCCAACTGCAACGCCGCGATTTCGTCGCGGGAGGCGGTTTCGATCGGATCCAGTCCAGCCATGGGTCAATCCTCCGCGAAGAAACGCCCGCCGGCCAGGCGGGAATGGCCACGCATTTCGGCAACGACACCGCCATCGGCCCCGGTCACGCGCACGTCATAGATGCCGGAGCGGCCGGCGCGGACCCGTTCCTCGGCCGTGGCGGTCAGTGTTTCGCCGAGGCGGCCGGGGCGGACAAAGGTGATCTCATTGTGATGCGCCACCGCGCGGTCGCCATAGGCGTTGCAGGCAAAGGCGAACGTCGAATCCGCGAGCGTGAAGATGAACCCGCCATGACAGATGCCATGCCCGTTGACCATGTCGGGGCGCACCGTCATCGACATCCGCGCCGTTCCGGCGCCGACATCATCCAGCGCGATGCCCAGGCCGTGCGTTGCCTTGTCCTCGCGCAGCATCGCGTCCGCGCAGGCCCGCGCCATCTCGGCCGGGGATCGCATCATTGTCCCCGGAACACCGGCGGACGCTTTTCCCGGAACGCCTGCACACCCTCGGCGAAGTCCGCCGACCGGCCGGCGTCGCCCTGCAACTTCGCCTCCAGGTCAAGCTGCGCGTCGAGCGTGTTCGTGCCGGCGACGGCGAAAAGCCTTTTCATCGCGGCCAGGGACGCCGTGGGCGCGCGGGACAGTTGCGCGGTGAGCTTTTCCGCCTCGGCCCCAAGGTCCGCATCGTCCACCGCCCGCCAGATCATGCCCCAGCCCGCCGCCGTCTCGGCGTCGATCGCGTCGCCGAGCATGGCGAGGGCGCGGGCGCGGGCTTCGCCGATGGTGTGGGTGAGCAGGAAGGTCGCGCCCGAATCCGGCACCAGGCCGATCCGCACGAAGGCCTGCACGAAGCGCGCCGATTTTGCCGCCAGGACGATGTCGCAGGCCAATGCGAAGCTCGCCCCCGCCCCCGCGGCAACGCCGTTCACCGCCGCGACGAACGGCAGGCGGGAGGCCCGGATGCGGCGCACGACCTCATGGTGGTACGTGCCAGCCAGGGCCTCCAGATCCGGCGGCCCGTTCGGCCCTGGCGTCACGTCCGGACCGAGTTCCTGGCCCGAGCAAAACCCCCGTCCCTCTCCGGTCAGCAGCACGGCGCGGGTGGCGGGATCAGCCTCGGCCGCGTCGATCGCCGCGATCAGGCGCAGCAGCATGGGCGCGTTGACGGCATTGAGCTTTTCGGGCCGGTTCATCACCAGCCGGCACCAGCCGTCCTGCCGCTCCACGCGAATATCGTCGGTCATTGCACGCGCCTCCCGGGTCGTCGGGCCTTGGGACCCGATCCGGGAGGCGTTGTATCAGGGAAAGCACGGTCTTTTCCAACCGTGCAGGCGCGACCTACAGCGGGTAATCGCGCGCCGGGTCAACGCCCGCGCTTTCCAGGAACTTCCGGACCGAGGAAACCTCGTCCTTCGAGAGGCTGTGATGCGTGTCGTGAAACCCATGCGTGTGGCCGTTCAGCTTGACCATCAACTGCCCATGCCCGCCGTGAGACACCTCCGCGCCGATTTCCTCCAAAACGGAGCGGACCAGCTTCGGGTCGATGTTGCTGCTGATCGGATGGGCGAACAGGCTGTGCAGAACGGCGCGGTGCTTGTGGTTCATGAATTGGGGACTCCCTCTCTGTCGATAACCCCATGAAGCCCGATCGCGGGTCGGCGGTCCTTGACGCAGGTCAATGGGGGAAGGGATGGGGCTCCGCCCCAAACCCCGCTCAGGGGCTTTGCCCCCGAGACCCCCACTAAGGGCACAGCCCTTGGCAGGGTCCAGGGACAGCGTCCCTGGTCGGGGTCTGGGGTGAAACCCCATCGCTTCCCCCTTTCACCTTCCGTCCCGGCCACTACCTGCAATAAGCTCAAGCCACCAAGCAGGATGTGCGTTCATGGACATTGGCATTGCCCCCGGTCGGCCCGTCAGCGACATCACCCTCGATTCGCGCTTTACCGATCTGGATCGGCCCGTCCTGCTGACCGGCATCCAGGCCCTGCTGCGCCTGTTCCTCGAACAGCGCCGTCTCGACCAGGCAGCCGGCCTCAATACCGGCGGCTTCGTCTCCGGCTATCGCGGCTCCCCCCTCGGCATGCTGGATCGGGAGCTTTGGAGCCGGCGCAAGATGATGGACGCCGCCGGCATCAAGTTCGAGCCCGGCGTCAACGAAGACTTGGCTGCCACCATGCTGCTCGGCACGCAGGAGCTGGATGCGTTTCCGGGCAAGAACGTCGATGGCGTCTTCGGCATGTGGTACGGCAAGGGACCGGGCGTGGACCGCGCAGGGGATGCGTTCCACTGCGCCAACTTCGCCGGCACGCATCGGCATGGCGGCGTGCTGGCGGTTTCGGGCGACGACCACGGCGCCCATTCCTCCACCTATCCGCATCAGACCGAGCACGTATTCGAAAGCGTGTTCATGCCCATCCTCAACCCCTCCAGCGTGCAGGACGTGATGGACCTCGGCCTCGCCGGCTGGGCGATGTCCCGCTACTCGGGCCTGTGGGTCGCGATGAAGACCACCGCCGAAACGATGGAGCAGGCGGCGACCGCCATCATCCACGCCCACCGCCCCTGGAACGTGCCGGACTTTCCGCTGCCAGCGCATGGGCTGAACATCGACCACTCGCTGAAATTCCCCGCCGAACGCGCCGAACTCGAACGCCGGATGATCGAGGAGCGGATGCCGGCCATGCTCGCCTGGGCGCGGGCCAACCGGCTGGATCGCCTGATCAGCGGCAGCGCGGACGCCCCGATCGGCCTGGTCACCATCGGCAAGGCGCATGAGGACACGATGCACGCCCTGCGCCGGCTGGGGTTGGACACCCATCCGCAGCTCGCGATCTACAAGGTGGCCATGACCTGGCCGCTGGAGACGGAGGGTCTGCGCGACTTCGCCCGCGGCAAGCGCGCGATCCTGGTGATCGAGGAAAAGCGGTCCTTCGTCGAATCGCAGATCCGCGACGCGCTGTATCATCTTCCGGCGGATGAACGCCCGACGATCAGCGGCAAGACGATGCCGAACGGCGAACCCTTGCTGTCCGCGCTGATGGAACTCTCGCCCGAGATCGTGGCCGGCGGGATGGCGAAATTCCTCGGCGCCAACGGGCTGAACGTGCCGAACGCGGCGCCTCCGACCAAGGTGGATC
Organism: Acetobacteraceae bacterium UBA6159; assembly: GCA_002422345.1. Classification (GTDB taxonomy): domain Bacteria; phylum Pseudomonadota; class Alphaproteobacteria; order Acetobacterales; family Acetobacteraceae; genus Rhodopila. The sequence goes on along the minus strand of DIUL01000114.1, from coordinate 13,687 downwards.
GTCCGGGTGGGCTGATGCGGCGAATCCCCGCCTTCTGCGCCGGCTGCCCGCACGCGACGTCGACCAAATTGCCGGATGGCAGCTTTGCCTCCGCCGGGATCGGCTGCCACTTCATGGCGCTCGACAATGGCGACCAGACCCGCACCTTCACGCAGATGGGCGGCGAGGGCGCGCCGTGGGTCGGGCTGTCGAACTTCACCGACATGAAGCACATGTTCGCCAACATGGGCGACGGGACCTACATGCACTCGGGCGTCATGGCGATCCGCCAGGCGGTCGCCGCCAAGGCGCGCATGACCTACAAGCTGCTGTATAACGACGCCGTCGCCATGACCGGCGGGCAGCCGGCCGAGGGCGGGCCCACCGTCGTTTCCCTGGCCGCCCAATGTTCGGCCGAGGGCGTCCAGCGCATCGCCATCGTCGCCGATGACGCGGAGCGCCTGCCGCCCGTATCGGTGCTGCCCAAGGGCGTGACATTGCACACGCGGGATGAACTCGACGCTGTCCAACGCGACCTGCGCGAATACGATGGCACGTCCGTCCTGATCTACGACCAGGTCTGCGCGACCGAGAAGCGGCGCCGGCGCAAGCGGGGCTCCATGACTCCCGCCACGCGCCATGTCGTGATCAACGAATCCGTCTGCGAGAACTGCGGCGACTGCACCACCCAATCCGGCTGCATCGCGATCGAGCCGGTGGAGACCACCCTCGGCCGCAAGCGCCGCATCAACCCGACAAGCTGCAACGTCGACCTGTCGTGCTTGAAGGGCTTCTGCCCGAGCTTCGTGACCCTGCCCGGCGCCCCCGCGGCCCCGGACATCGACACGCATTGGCAGGCGCGGGAGGCCGATCTTGGCGCCGGCCTGCCCCTGCCGACCCTGCCCGACCTGACCGTCTGGCGCGGCCTGTTCGCCGGCATCGGCGGCGGCGGCATCGTGACGGCGGGCGCGATCCTCGCGATGGCCGCGCATCTGGAGGGGCGGGCGGTGAAGACGCTCGATTTCACCGGGTTGGCGCAGAAGAACGGCGCGGTGGTCGCGCATGTGCAGATCGCGGCGGATGAGGACAGCCTCGATGTCGTGCGCATTCCGATCGGCATGGGCGATCTGATGCTGGCCGCCGACCTCGCGGTGGCGTGCCAGGCGGGGGTGCTGGAGCGGAACGCGAAGACCGCGGCGGTGATCGGCAACCTCGATCTTGCGGTGAACGCGGACTTCAAGCGGGATGCGGCGCTGTCGATCGACGCGCTGCTGCACAAGCGGACGATCGAGAAGGTGACGGATGCCGGCCGGTCGACTTGGCTGCACGGGGTGCGGCTGGCGGAGCGGCTGTTCGGCAACGCCCAGGCGATGAACACGCTGATGCTGGGTCTGGCCTGGCAGCGCGGGCTTGTGCCGGTGGGGCAGGAGGCGATCCTGCGCGCGATCGAACTCAACGGCGCCGCGGTCGGGCTGAACCGGCGGGCGTTCCTGTGGGGCCGCATCCTGGCACACAACCCCAAGCTGGCGGATGACATCCTGACCGGAACGACACAGTCGGCGCCGGAGAGCCTGGATGCGCTGATCGCCGCCCGGACCAAGGCGCTGGTGACTTATCAGGATGACGCCTATGCCGCCCGCTACCGCGCCATCCTGGCCGAGGTGGCGGAGGCGGAGGTTCGTTTCTCGGGCGAGGCCGGCCCCCTGACCCGCGTGGCGGCCGAGAACCTGTTCCGCCTGATGGCCTACAAGGACGAGTACGAGGTGGCGCGGATGCACACCGAGGCGACCTATGCGGAGGGGGCGGTGTTCCACCTCTCCCCCCCCGTCATCGCGCGAATGGACCCGGCGACGGGGCGGCGGAAGAAGATGGCGATCCCGGGCTGGGTGGCTTTGCCGCTGTTCCGCCTGCTGCGGCACGGCAAGCGGCTGCGCGGGACGGGGTTCGATGTGTTTGGCGGGCAGGCCGAACGGCAGGCGGAACGGGCGTTGATCGAGCAGTATGTGGGCGATCTCCGCACGATCGCCGGGTCACTGCGGCCGGAGACGCTGCTGACGGCGCTGGAACTGGCCGGCGTGCCGGACATGATCCGGGGGTTTGGGCCGGTGAAGGATGCCAACCGGGTTAAGGCCGAGGCGCAACGGCGCGCGCTGCTCGACCGGTTGGCTGCCTCGCCTGCCCCGCTGGCGATGGCGGCGGAGTAAAACCTCTCATTCTTCCCCCCTCCCCTTGAGGGAGGGGGATGGGGGGAGGAGTACCGCCCCCCCCTACCGCATGAACCGGAACGTCGGCTCCCCAACCACACCACCAGCCCGCCAGGCTTCCTTCACCTTCGCGGACCGCATCCACACGATCCCCTTCTTCCGGTCCTCCACCGTGAACAGCACCAGCATCCGGTCCGGCTGCCCGGCGTCCCGGAACACCCGTGCCTTGGTCACGCCCGCCGCCACCCGTTCAGCGTCAGCGGCGTCGAACACCGGGCGCCAGGCGTCGTAGTCCCTGATCGCGAACTCCACGACCATCGTGACCGGAGCCGGGGTCGCAGGCCGCTGCACGACCGGCTTCTCCTCCATTGCGGCCATGCCGGCCGGAGCCAGGCCCACGGTCGCGGCCATCGCCGCCAGACCACCGAGCACCACGCGTCGCATCAGCCTGCTCATCCCGATCCTCCACCCAAGCCGTCACGAACCATACGCCGCCAAGCACCGCACGCAACGCAGGATCAGCCCCAGGGCATTGGCGATCCGCGCGCGGGAGAATAACGTCCCCCATAACGACCCTCGGGGAGTACCATGACATACGCCCATACGACGCTGTCAGCCGGAGACCCCGGTTGATGGGAGACGCCGCACGCACCCGCACGATCCTGATCGGCGCCTCGGTCATGCTCTGCCTCAGCATGGGCATGCGCCAGAGCCTCAGCCTGTTCCTGCCGCCGGTCACCCGGGACTTGGCGCTGACCGCGGCCGACTTCACCTTCGCCGTCGCCGTGCAGAACATCGCCTGGGGCCTCTCGCAGGCCCCGATCGGCATGATCGCCGACAAGTTCGGCCTCCGCGTCGCCATGGTCCTCGGCGCGATCACCTACGCCGCCGGGATCGCGGTGATGGCGACGGCCAGCGGGGCCATGTCGCTCGCGGTGTCCGGCGGCCTGATCGGCATCGCGCTGTCCTGCACCGCGTCGTCCCTCTGCATGACCGCCTGCGCCCGCGCCGTCCCGGAATCCCGTCGCTCCACCATGCTCGGCGTTGTCGCGGCCACGAGTTCGCTGGGCATGATGCTGGTCGCCCCGACGCTGCAAGTGCTGCTGGAGGGGAATGACTGGCGCATCGCCATGATCTTCTTTCTGGTGCTGGCCGCGGTCATGGTGCCGGCCGCGTTCCTGGCGGGCGGCGCCGACAAGCTGCCCAGACCCACCCGCGCAACGGTGACGATGCGAGAGGTCCTGGGCCAGGCCGCCCGCCATCGCGGGTTCCTGGTCATGTCGGCCGCCTATTTCGTCTGCGGCCTGCAACTGGTGTTCCTGACCACGCATCTGCCGAACTACCTGGATTTCTGTGGCCTCGACCCGATGCTGGGCGCGCAGGCGCTGGCGGTCATCGGCGGGATGAACGTCATCGGCTCCTACTCCGCCGGCTGGCTCGGCGGGCGGTTTCCCAAGCATATCCTGCTGGGGATGCTGTATGTTCTGCGGTCCTGCGTGCTGACGCTGTACTTCGTGATGCCGCCGAGCCCGACCTCGACGATCATGTTCGCGGCGGCGATGGGGATGCTGTGGCTGGGCGTGATGCCTCTGGTCAGCGGTCTGGTGGCCGAGATGTTCGGCACCCGCTACATGGCGACGCTGCTGGGCCTTGCGTTCGTCACCCACCAGTTCGGATCGTTCCTGGGCGCCTATGGCGGCGGGCTGATCTTCGACCTGCTGGGGTCCTATGACCGCGCCTGGCAGATCGGCGTGTCTATCGGCGTGATGGCCGGGTGCGCGCAGATTCTGTTCGGCGGGCCGCCCCAGCGGCGTGACCGGATCGGCGCCCCGGTGCTCAGCGCCGGCTGAAACGGCAAGGGCCAGGGGAGCAACCCCCTGGCCCTTCCACGCTTACTGTGACTTGGTCGAGGACTGGCGCTTTCCGGCGGCGTAGCCGTCATTGTACGACTGTGCCTCGTTCTTCTTGACCTGGTCATAGACCAGCCCCCCCGCGAGGCCGGCGGCCGCGCCCGCCGCGGCGCCAAGACCGGCATTGCCGCCGATCGCACCCAGAATCGCACCCACGCCCGCGCCGCCCACGGTGCCGGTCAGGGCACGTTGCTGCGTGTCGTTCATGCCCGTGCACCCGGCGAGGCTTCCCGCCAGCAGCAGCCCAACAAAGATCTTACCCATTATCCGATCTCCTTACTTGCCGCGCTTGCAGGGGTAACGACCGCCCAGATAGGCGAACATCGAATCGAACGGCTTCATGGCCAGCCGGGACGCATCGGCCTTGGCCCACGTGACGAAGTCGGCGATCGCCGTATCGCGCGTCGGGGCCGGATTCGGCAGGCAGAACATGCGTTGGCGCTTGCTCGCTTCCTGGTGGATCTGGTGCATCTGCACCCCGCCGACGATGAACCCGTGGCAGAAATTCAGCGCGGCCGTGCCCAGAGGCTCCTTCGGGTCGGCGGCGCACAGCGCAACCAGGTCATTCGTGGTCTTGATCTGGAAATTGTCCTCGGTGACGGCGTTCGCCGGCCCGATGGCCAGGAACGGCAGCAATGCCAGGCCGGCCAGTCGTGAAAGTTTCATGCGCCTGTTTCCTCATGCATGCGTGTCCGGCGTGCCCCGGTGTTGCAACGCAACGGTGGTGCCGGACAACGATGGCATTGTAGCATTGTTTCGTCGTTATACGGCCAACAAAGGATTGGAGGCTCGGAGTGACCATGAACCCACTGGCAGAACTGCGCCGGCCGTTGCCCGCCGCCCTGGGCATCGCCGCGATCATTGGATGGGGCTTTGCATTCTACACGATGTCGTCGGCGAATCGCCTGCGGACGGAGGCCACCAGCAAGGTGGACCTCGCCGTGGCGGCCCAGCGGATGACCAATGCCGAGATGGCGGCATTGCGCCAGGCCTCCGGCACGCTGGCCGAGGTCGCGGCGAAGGCCGCGCAGGCCCGAACCGAGGCGGAGGCGGCCACGGCGCTGACGGCGACCGAAACGGCGAAGCTGGATAAACTGCGCGCGGAGTCGGAAAGCCTCGCCAAGGCCGTCGCCACACGGGCGGCCGAGGAAACGGCAAAGCGGCAGGAAGCCGCGAAGGCGATGGAGGCGTTGGACACCGCGCTGGCCGAACGTCTCGGGGAGACGGCGCAGGTCGAGGCGACATTGCGCCTGGCGCGGGAAGCCGCCGCCGCGGCGCGCAAGGAAACCGAGACGATCCGCCAGCAAGCGGAGGAGGCCGCGACTCGCCTTGCCTCGACGACCGAACTGCTGCGCGTGCGCCAGACCGAGGTGACCGAGGCCGAGACCCGCCTGCGGGTGACGATGGCGGCGCAGGAGGCCGCGAAGGCGGAGTTGTCTCGGCTGCTGCCGGCTGCGTCGGAACAGCCGAAGCCGGCCGCGCAATAAGGTCGGTGAGAGAGGGGGTCACGGGCGAGCGGCTTCCGCCGGTCACCCGTGTCTCCTCGCTCGACCGTTCTTTACGGCCGGGCAGCCCCGCGGATCAGTCGATCGAAATCTTCTGCTCCCGAATGATCTTCTTGTACAACTGATCATCCGCCAGATAGAATTCCTTCAGCTCCTTCAACGGCATTGACCGCGTCACGAACCCCATCTCCAGCAGGCGGGCCTTCATCTCGGGGCGCTGGTTGATCTCGGCGACCGCCTTGTTGAACTTCTCCTTGATCGCCTCGGGGATGCCCAGCGGACCGTAGAAACCCTGCCAGATCGGCGTGTTCACCTGCGGAAAGCCGAGTTCGTCGATCGTCGGCACATCGGGGAAATCCGGATGGCGCTGGTTGGCGAACATCGCGATCAACCGCAGCTTGCCGCTCTTCACATGCGGGAAGCCGTTCAGCTCGATGATGCCGTCGATCACGCCCGACAGCAGGTCGTTCAGCGCCTGGGCGTTGCCGTTATAGGGGACGTTGACGAACTCGGTTCCCGTCAGCCCGCCCAGGTACTTCATCCGCAGTTCCGTCGGGCTGCCGACGCCCGAGCCACCATAGGTGACCTTGCCCGGGTTGGCCTTGGCATAGGCCATGAACTCCTTGAAATCCTTCGCCGGATTCTTCGGCCCGATGATCAGCCCCGAGACATACATCGTCGTCATCGCGATCGCGTCCCAGTCCGGCGCCTGGAACGACACCTTCCGCAGGTTCGAGGTCGTTGTGATGACGGTCGAGGCGCACATGCAGACCGTATAGCCATCGGGCTTGGAGCGGATGACGCTCTCCACCCCGATCGCGCCGCCGGCCCCACCCCGGTTTTCCACCACGAAGGGCTGGCCGAACATCTGCGTGAGCGCCTGGGCATAGGGGCGCGCGACCGTGTCGTTGGCACCGCCTGGCGGATAGGGAACGATCACCTTGACGGTGGTCTTCGGCCAATCGGTGTCGGCCTGCGCGGCGGCCACGCCGGTCAGGGCCACCAGCGCCATGGCGGCGCCGAGCAATCGGGTCAGAACCGGACTTTTCATAGACATTGTTCCTGTAGTTTCCATGCGACAGCCTATACGGAACCTCCGCCGCGCGGAAATCCGCATCGGGAACAACGCGCGCGGGCAATGTGCCCGCCCGCGCATCCTGATCGGCGAATCCTATCCGTTCACCGCTCGCATCAGGGCGACCCATTTGTCGAGCATCGGCAGGATGGTGTCCCGCTTCTCGGACGGCAGGCTGGTGGACATCGTGTTCACGCCCAGGTCGCGATAGCGCTTCGCCAGGTCCAGGTCGGGCGCCTGTCCGCCGATCGAGATGTCCATCTTCGCCGGATCACGCCCGGCCTCGGTGCACATCTGGCGGAACAGGGGGATCAGTTCGGTCAGAGGGGTCGGGTTGCCCTTGGTCACCTGCGGCATCCACCCATCCGCGTAACGCACGGCCCGACGCGCCGAGTAGGGATACGCACCACCGACCAGAATCGGCGGATGCGGCTTCTGCACAGGCTTCGGCCAGGTCATCATCGGGTCGAAGTTCACGAACTCCCCGTGATATTCCGCCTTCGACTTGGTCCAGATTTCCTTCATCGCCTCGATATTCTCCCGCGCGCGCTTGTGGCGGGTGGCATAGGCGGTGCCATGATTCTCCATCTCATCCTGGTTCCAGCCATTGCCGACGCCGAAGACGAAGCGCCCGCCGGAGACCTGGTCGATCGAGGCAACCAGCTTCGCCGTCTGGATCGGATCGCGCTGGGCGATCAGGCACACGCCGGTCCCGACGCGGATGGTCTTGGTGGCGGCGGCCGCGGCCGTCAGCGTCACGAAGGGGTCCATGACGTCGTAGTAGCGCTTGGGCAGGTCACCGCCGAGGACGAAGGGCGTCTTGCGGGAGACCGGGATGTGGGAATGCTCGGGTGCCCAGATGATGTCGAAGCCGCGTTGCTCCAACTCAACGGCGAGTTCCGCCGGCCCCATGGAATAGTCGGTAAAGAACATCGCCGCGCCGAATTTCATGTCTTGTCTCCCGCTGGTCGGTCCAGGATCGGCCTGGATCAGTGAAGTCTACCATAGCACGGGTCACGCTACTCATACCGCCCGCCCCGCATGTCCGTCCGCCGCACGGCCTCGGGCGGCGGGGCCTCTCCGGCCATTTCGTAGTGGACCTTGTGCCGCGTCCGATACGCCACCGTCGCCATGTCCAAAAATCCGGTCCGCACCCCGGCTCGGCGCAGATAGTGCCAGACAAGCTGGTCGGCGACGCCGACCTCCTCATCCGAGGGGAGCGTCCAGGCCACCAGATGCGCAAAGGCGGAGCGCATCACGACCAGGCAGTTCCCGTCAATCATGTTCACCCCGTCCACATGCGGGCAGCGCAGCATCGGCGAGCCGTCCAGCCGGTGCAGCATGCGGGCCGAGGAACAGGCCCCCAGCCCATGCGCCTCCATATGCGCGATCATCCCGGCGAGGTGATTGGGATAGTACCAGTTATCGGCATCCAGGAAGGCGATCACATCCACCGCGCCAAGCTGGGCCGCGTGATAGCAGCCGATCAACCGCGGCGTGTTGCCGTAATCGGCGTAGTTGCGCCGCAGGATGACGTGACCGCCGTGGAAGCCCGGGATTTCGGCGGGCTCGGACCCATCGCATACCAACAGATGGGTCGCCGGGACGGTCTGAGCCAGGACGCTGCGATGACACGTGGTCAGCCAGTCGAGCGGCGTCTTGTAGTAGGGCGTGATGACGCAGATCTTCATACGCGAGCGTGGCCTTCCGTGGTCGATACCGATCCTGAACAAACCTGGCCGATCGCGCCACCCCGTGCCGCGAATCCATCGGCAGGGCGTATGACCCCCCTACTCTCTTTCCAAGGCGCTCCCATGCCCATCCTCCTCGGCATCGACCCCGGCCTGCGCTTCACCGGATGGGGCGTGATCGAGGCCGACGGCAACCGCCTGCGCCACATCGCCGCCGGCGTCATCGCGACCAAAAGCGAGGACCCGGTGCCGCACCGCCTGAAGGTGCTGCACGACGCCCTGGCCGAACTGATGGCGTTGCACCGCCCGGCCGAGGCGGCGGTCGAGGAAACCTACGTCAACCGAAACGGTTCAGCCACGCTCAAGCTCGGCTATGCCCGCGGCGTGGCCCTGCTGGCCCCGGCGCTGGCCGGCATCCCGGTCACCGAATACGCGGCCAAAACGGTCAAGCTCTCGGTCGTGGGCACCGGCGGGGCGGACAAGGACCAGGTGGAGATGATGGTCCGCCGCCTGCTGCCCGGCGCGGTGATCGGCCGGGCCGATGCCTCCGACGCGCTGGCGGTGGCGATCTGCCACGCGCATCACCGTGCATCCCGGCTGGCCTGGGCACGGGCATAGTAAAGACCGGCTGCTCAGCCCTCAGTCCGGCCGATCCGGAGCAGCGCCGGCCCTTCCCTGTTCAGCCAGGTGATCGCACGCGCCTTGTGCTCGGTCAGATGTGCGACCAGGTCCCAGAAGCGCGGGCCATGGTTCATGTGGCGCAGATGCGCGACCTCATGCGCGGCGACATAGTCCTGCACATGCGCGGGCGCCATCACCAGCCGCCAGCTGAACGCCAGCGCCCCGTCCGGCGCGCAACTGCCCCAGCGGGAGGTCGTGTCCTTGATGGTGATGCGCCCGACCCGCGCCTCGATCGCGGTCGCCTTCACCATGACCAGGGCGCCGATGCGGCGGCGAGCCTCGGCGCGCAGGAAGTCGGTGACGCGGCGGGAGAGGAATTCGGGCGCGCCGGTCACGTGCAGCGTGCCGTCCTCCAGCCACGCCCCGCCGCGCGCGCCTGGCACATGGCGGATCAGATGCGGCGCTCCGGCGATCGGGATGACCGCCCCATCCGCGAACGGCACCGCACCCGGCAGGGCCGCCAGCCGGTCGGCCACCCAGTCCGCGTGTGATTTCAACAGGACCAGCCCGGCGTGCCGGCTCGCCCGCGGTGGCAGGGTCACGACCACGCCCCCACCGGTCGGATCGACTCGCATGCTGATCCGCCTCGCCCGCGCGCTGCGGCGCCAGGTGACCCGCGTGGGGCCCGAGGGCAAGGCCAGGATTTCGGGCGGCGGATCGTCCATCCGCGCAGATGACCGGTTTGCCTTGTGATTCGTCAACCGCGCCTTGTCGGCTTGATATGTTATGTTATAACGTATCCACGATATGGGAGAGACGTTGATGGCGACAGGTTTGCGGTTGGGTCTGGCGGTGGGGGCGATTGCCATGCCCCTGACCGTGCTGGCGGCGACGTTCGATGAAGGTCCGGTGACCATCCGACCGCCGGCAGGCAAGGTCCCGACGGGACACGAAGGCCACGGCCACGCCCACGGCGTCGAAACCGAGAGCCTGTTCGGCTTCACCCTTGGCTCCGACATCGATTCCGAGGGCACAACCGGCATCGCGCTGGAAACCATGGCCGGCTTCGGGCGCCGCGACGGGCGCTACAACGCGGCCAACACCAAGCTCGAATTCTCCTGGGCGGCGGCGAAGAACCTCTCCGTCTCGGGCAGTCTTCTCGGCGGCTACTGGAACATCGCCAACAACCCCAACCTGCCCGACACCAACGCCATGCGCTTCCGCGGCATCGGCGGCGAGGTCCGGTTCCGCTTCATGGACCGCAAGGAAGGCCCCTTCGGCCTGACCCTGCACATGGAACCCTCCATGACCATGGCCGACGAAGTGACCGGAGAGGCTGGCACCGGCTACGCGTCCGAGAACAAGCTGATCATGGACGCCGAACTGATGCCTGACCGGCTCTGGGGGGCGATGAACCTGATCTATGACGTCGAGCATTTCCGCCCCTGGGCGCAGGGCGCGGTGGCCGAGGAAGGCTCGGTCGGCGGCATCACCGGCGCGCTGACGGCGCGCTGACGGCGCGGGTGACCGAGACGTTCTTCCTCGGCGGCGAAATGCGCTATCTGTATGCCTTCGACGGGCTGACCTTCGGCAAGCAGGTCGGGCGCGCGCTGTATATCGGCCCGACCGCCTATTGGCGCATCTCCGACAATGCCTGGCTGTCGCTCGCCTGGAACATCCAGGTCGCGGGCAGTGAGAACAATGACCCCCGCCGGCTCGACCTGACCAATTTCAGCCGCAACGTCGTACGCCTCAAATTCGGGTGGGAGTTCTGATCATGGCGACCAACCCCTTGCACCGCCGGTCCGTGCTCGCGCTGGGCCTTGGCGCCCTGGCGATGCCGGCCCTGGCCGCGAAGCCGCTGTCCGTGGTTACCAGCTTCTCGATCCTGGCCGATCTCGCCCGCCAGGTGGGCGGGCCGCGCGTTTCGGTGACGTCGCTGGCGCCGGTGGAAACCGACCTGCACCACTTCCAGCCCCGCCCGTCGGAGGTGCGCGGCGTCGGTGCGGCCGATGTCTTCGTGATCAACGGCCTCGGGCTGGAAGGCTGGGCCGAACGCCTGGCCGAGGCCGCGGGCTTCAAGGGCAAGGGCGTCGTCGCCAGCAAGGGCATCAAGGCGCTGGCGGCCGTCGACAACCACGCGGGACATTCCCATGGTCATGCGCACGGCAAGGGTACCGCCGCCGATCCGCATGCCTGGCAGGATGTGGCGAACACGAAGCTCTATGTCGCCAATATCCGCGATGGCCTGACAGCCGCCGACCCGGCCGGGGCCGGTGACTATGCCGGCAAGGCGACCGCCTATCTGCGCCAGCTCGACGCGCTGGACGCCGAGATCAAGGGCATGCTCGCCGCCATCCCCCGCGCCGAACGCCGGGTCGTTACGACGCACGAGGCCTTCAACTACTACGGCGACGCCTATGGGGTGGATTTCCTCGCCGCCTCCGGCATCTCCGCCGACGCGGAGCCGACGGCCCGGCAGTTCGCCGCCCTGATCGCACAGATCAAGAAGGAGAAGATCAAGGCCCTGTTCCTGGAGCAGGGCATGCAACCGCGCCTGATGGAGCAGTTGGCACGCGAAACCAGCGTCCGGATCGGCGGCACGCTGTATGCCGACACGCTGTCCGGTCCGAACGGACCGGCGACGAGCTACATCGAGATGATTCGCTCCAACACAAAGGCCATCGTGGCGGCGCTGAGTTGACGGACGACCGGCCCGGGCGGGGACGCACCGGGCCGTTGAACGGGACGCCCCCCGGTCCGGCGAAGGGCCGTCACCCCAGCGTCACGCCGCCGCGGCCAGCGGCGCCTTGCCGCGGATCATGTCGGAGGCCTTTTCCGCGATCATGATCGTGCCGGCGTTGGTATTGCCTGAAATCACCGCCGGCATGACGGACGCATCGACAACCCGCAGCCCCTCGATCCCGTAGACCTTCAGCTCCGGGTCGACGACGGCCATCGGATCGATGCCCATCTTGCAGGTGCTGGTCGGATGAAACACCGTCCCGCCATTGTTGCGCGCATAGTCCAGCAGTTGCGCGTCCGTCTGGACGGACGGGCCCGGCACATACTCCGACTCCGCATAGGCCTGCATATGCGGGGACGCGAGCAGGCCGCGCCCCAGCTTCAACCCATCCACGATCGTCCGCCGGTCGGTCTCGGTCGCCAGGTAGTTCGGCTTCATCGCCGGCGCGTCGAAGGGATTGGCGGATTTCAGCACGATCTCGCCCCGGCTTTCCGGCCGCAACTGATAGACCAGCAGCGTGAAGCCCGACCACTTATGCAGCCCGTCCTGCGGCCGATCCGCGCTGAAGGTTGCAATCGAAAACTTCACGTCCGGCGTCGCCAGTTCCGGCCTGGTGCGCGCGAACAGCGCGACCTCGGCCGTGATGACCGTCAGCGCGCCCTTTTTCATCACAAAGTATTCCATCCCGCTCCAGAGCATCTTCAGCGGGTTCATCATCACGTCGTTGACGGTGATGGGAAACTTGCACTTCAGTTTTATCGCGGCCGAGTAATGGTCCTGCAACGCCTTCCCCACGCCTGGCAGGTCATGCACCACCGGAATGCCCAGGCCCGCGAGTTCCGCCGCCGGTCCGACGCCCGACAGCAGCAGCATCTGCGGTGAACCGATCGCGCCGCCGCACAGGATCACCTCCCGCTTCGCGCGCACGACCTTGTCCTGGCCGCCCTGGCTGTAGGCGACGCCCACCGCCCGCTTGCCCTCGAACAGCACCTTCTGCGTATGCGCGCCCGTCACGACCTGAAGATTGGGCCGGTTGCGCACTGGATGCAGATAGCCGACGGCGGTGGAGCACCGCTTGCCGTTGCGCGTCGTCGTCTGGTGATAGCCGACGCCGTCCTGTTCCTTGCCATTGAAATCATCGTTGCGCGGATAGCCGGCCTCGTTGCACGCGCGGATGAAGGCCTCACAGATCGGGTGGCCGTCCTGCACGTCCGACACCGCGAGCGGCCCGCCCGTCGCATGCCAGTCATCCGGCCCACGCGTCTGGTGTTCGGCGCGCTTGAAATAGGGCAGCACGTCGCTCGACGACCAGCCCGTGTTGCCCAACTGGCGCCAGAGGTCAAAATCCTCGTGCTGCCCGCGGATGTAGACCATGCCGTTGATCGAGGACGAACCGCCCAGCACCTTGCCGCGCGGCCAGAAGATCGAGCGCCCGCCGGCACCCGGATCGGGCTCGGTCTCGTAACACCAGTTCACCCGCTTGTCGGCGAAGGTCTTGCCGAAACCGAGCGGGATGTGAATCCACATGTTCTTGTCCTCGCCCCCGGCCTCCAGCAAAACAACGCGGGCGTTGGGGTCCTCGGACAAACGGGCGGCCATGACGCAGCCGGCGGATCCGGCGCCCACGACGACAAAATCAGCTTCCAGCGATGGGGTGGCGGAGGGCATGTTTGTACCTCGGTGCGTTTCCGCGTTGAAGGTAGCGACGGACGGTGCGGGGAGGCAAGGAAGGGTTGGGGCTTTGCCCCAAGCCCCACAAGGGGGCGCTGCCCCCCAATGGCCCATGGGGACCCCCGCAAGGGCCGAGCCCTTGGAACCATTGGATTGGGGGGAACGCGGGAGGGGCTGAGGTGCTGGTTGAAACATCTCCTCAGCCCCTCCCGCGTTCCCCCCAACGGAGTGGTTTCCAAAGGGCTGTGCCCTTTGGTGGGGGGTCACGTCCCCGGCCGTGGTGTA
>DIUL01000230.1:13367-41813 GCA_002422345.1 Acetobacteraceae bacterium UBA6159 | reverse complement strand
GCCGTCAACCGGACAGTAGTGAATGCTTCTTATGCCTAATTCTTCGGCAAGACTGCGGGCGGTGCCATCATAATCAAGCAACCAAACGTCAGGCTTCAGTTGGAATTTGTCTTTATCCGGGAACGCGCGGATACGCTGCACCACAGGGTCCGGCTGGCGGTTCAGTACGGCTACGAAGACAGGCATATGACCATTTTTGAAAGCCTTGACGATGCGACACCATACCAACGGCGTTCTGTGCCAGGCAAGCCTTGGGAGGTGATCAAGACTCTGTCATGATGGTAAGGCCGTCTGGGCAACCGCTCGAGAGTGCGTCCGAGTGGCGTTGCTGCGGATGGTCTCAAGCGGGTCCGCGCGTCGGGTTGTGTCTTAGCCTGAGGCTCGGTGGGATTTAAGCGGATAACGTCCAATTAAGGAGTCATTGCCCTTGCGGCGACTCGGGACGCCTCCGTATGGATGGCCGCTTACTGCTTTGGCCTGTTCTGGGCTCATCCAGAGCAGGCTTTAGGAGTAACTATCGTGCCTTCCAAAACATCGACTATCCAGATCGGCCGGGATGCCCGCACGGGCACCTTTATCCCGGTTCGTGAGGCTGAACGTCGGCCGTCAACGACGGTTGTTGAGCGGATCACGAGGCCGATGCCGTCGCCTTCTACGCGTCCGGCACCGGTCCCGATCAAGCGGGGAAAGTGATCCCCAGCAGTCTTTAGCTATGAAACTTGGCGGCGGGTTCGTCCCGCCGTCCTTTTTTTGTATGCCCTGCTTTATGGGTTCTAGGCAATGTCTAAACGGGCCGATTCGAGGCATAAGCATATATTTATGTCCGACACGGTTTGGCGTGGCTTACGCCGCCTTCCTTGACCGCTGCCAATACCCGCACCAGTCCACCGACACGGGCGCCGCCATGGCCAACCCAGCAACCGCCATGGTCTGCGCCCCGTTGGACACCCGGCGGTGGTCTTCACGCCACGCCAGTTCCTGAGCATAGCGGACAAGGTAGATGCCCGAAATGTGGTGGTGGTGGCCAATCTCGGCCCGGCGCATCCGGGAGAAGAAGCTCTCCGCGCCGTTGGTGTAGGTGCCCGTGCCGGTGCTGTAGAGCTTGCCATGGTCGATCCGGGACACCTCATAGCGGGCGTGCAGTTCGTTCCATGAAGCGGCTTCGTCAGCCATGATGGCGGTGTCAGTGTGGACCCGGCTCTTGATCCAGGCGACCGCCTGAGCCTCTGTCTTGAACACCGCCGGCAGGGTGCGACCGCCGCGTTCCCGGACCACCACAACCACCCGGCGCTTGCCGTTCTGGTTCTTGGCAAGGCGACGATCGCGGCGGTTTTCGCGGGCGTTGGCGGGCTTCACGTATCCACCGAAATAGGCGCCGTCGATTTCGACCGTCTCGCCTTCCCCGCCCATCAGCATCCCCTTCAACTCGGTCGCCATCGCCTCGCGGAGCTTGTGGGTCAGGACAAACGCGGTCTTGTAGGCGGTGCCCAGGTCGCGAGACATGGCCAGCGCGCTCTTGCCCTTCACTTCGTTGACGAAGATCGCAATGGCCGCGAGATAGTTGCGGAGCGGCATCTTGTGGTGGGCAAAGATGGTGCCGCTGGTGATGCTGAAATCCTTGCGGCACGCCTTGCAGCGGAACCGGAGCAAGCCGGAAGGCCGGCGGCATTCATAGGTGGTCGGGCATTCGCAGTGCGGGCAAACCGCATCGCCACCCGTGGCAGACCACCGAACCGACCGGAACGCACCCTCGGCCGCTTCGTCCGTCATCCGCAGCACGGCCGCGAGCGTCAGGGTCTTAGCGGCTGAGGAAAGGAGGAAGTGCTGGGCCATCTGTCGTATCCGTTGTCTTGCTAACGAATATGTATGATATGACGGCCCGCTTGTCAATTAGAAATCGGACGTATATGCTAGGTTTGTGTTCGATTTCGTGAGGCTGATATGGACGACGCGCGCGACGAATGGGCAGAACGGGCTAAGCGGATGCTCAAGGCGGAGCTAAAGCTAGCCGGGGTCGGCTATGACGAATTGGCCCGCCGGCTGTCTGAGATGGGGCTACACGAGACGGTCGGCTCCATCACGGTCAAGGTGAACCGGGGGGCGTTCCCTGCTTGGTTCATGCTTGCCGTGATGAAGGCGATCGGGCGGGGGACGGTTCGGGTAGATGATTAGCTTAGTCATCCCATCCCAAAGAAAACCGGATGAGAAAACGTCCCGGCCTGTTCTAAAAAAGGCGGACGGCTGTAGCCTGTTTTGCTATCGAATATGACCGATGGGGGGAACCTAATCATAGCGTTAATGGGCTCCGATGGATATTGGTGGTCATTCACAGTTGTTCGAACAGTGGCACCCAGAAGGTGAAGCGTCACGGCCTCTTGATCGAAGCAGCCCCGCAGATATGATAATTCTGCATCGCTCAAAGCGAGCCTTAAACGAAATCGAAAAAACTGGTCTGCACCAAAGTCCGTTACCGGACCGTCTATTTCTAGGTTTCCGTGAAATTCTTCCTTGCCAACCCTTATCCGACCAGACGCATCCCAAATCATCAAGTTCATTCCCGATCCGTTAAACCCTTCACAGATGAACCCTAACCATGGCGCAGCCCTATCTAGGCATGCACCATCCAATTTGATGTTTGTTAAAGGTGAAGATCGCGAATGGTCGCGTCTCAGCCGGCTACTGGAGTTTTCATTTTTTTTCAGTATTATCTAATTTAGACGCAATCCAAACGCCGATGGTAAATCCCGTCACCCCGCCAATGATGCCGCCTACAAGCCAGGCCGTCACAGGCTCACGTATGAATGCCGAAAGAGCGTCGATCATTGAGACAACCCGTGCCGTGGGGCTGTCAAACACCCCATGCTCCTTGGCAATCTCTTGCAGGAACGGGGCTGCGATTGCCGCCACGAAAACCGTCCACAGACTAAGCGTGGCACCAATCGCCCAGCGTCTAACGGACCTCGCTTTGATGACCATACCCTGCACCCCACCCCCCGACTCGGCCGGGAGTCAACCGGGCTACTCACGTCCAGCTCCCCGTGGTGGCGTCTGCGCCATAATGCCGCACCAAAGGCCTCGGCCCTTGGTGGGGGTCGAGGGGGCAAAGCCCCTCGCGGGGTCCGGGGCAGCGCCCCGCCCTTCCTTTCCCGCTTGCCTCCGCGCCCCGCGCCCCATAGGTTCCGCGCAGGTTGTCGGGGCGTGGCGCAGCCTGGTAGCGCGCCTGTTTTGGGTACAGGAGGTCGTGGGTTCGAGTCCCGCCGCCCCGACCATTTGAATATGGAGAGTCGATCAATGCGGGCCCGCATCTACCAGCCGCCGAAGAATGCCATGCAGTCCGGCTGGGGCAAGACTCACCAGTGGGTTCTGGAGTTCCTCAACACCTCCCGCAAGCAGGCCGACCCTTTGATGGGTTGGATCGGGGGCGGAGACACCCAGCCCCAGGTCAAGCTGACCTTCGAGTCGCGGGAGGAGGCCGAGGGTTATGCCCAGCGCGCCGGCCTGGAGTATGAGGTGGAGCTGGCGCAGAACCGCCGCGTGAAGCCCAAGGCCTATGCCGACAACTTCTCCTTCAGCCGGCACGAGAACTGGACGCATTGACGGTGCCGGCCTGACCCCGGCCCATGGCGGTCTATACCGAAGTCACGGATGACGCGCTCGCGGCCTTCCTGACCGAGTACGACATCGGCACGATGGTGGCGTTCCGCGGCATCGCCGAGGGCGTGGAGAACTCCAACTACGCGCTGCGCACCACGTCGAACGACTACATCCTCACATTGTATGAGCGGCGGGTTGATCCCGCCGACCTGCCCTGGTTCCTCGGCCTGATGGAGCATCTGGCGGCGCGTGGCGTCGTCTGTCCGCAGCCGGTGCGCGGGCGGGACGGGCAGGCGCTGCGGCATCTGGCGGGACGGCATGCCGCGATCACCACCTTTCTGCCAGGCGTCTGGCCCCGCCGTGTGCGGCAGGAGCATTGCGGGCCCGTGGGCGCCGCCTTGGCCGCCCTGCATCTGGCGGGTGCGGACTTCGCCCCGACGCGGCGCAATGCCCTGGGCCCGGATGACTGGGCGCCGCTGCTGGAACGGTCGCGCGCCCGGGGGGATGAGGTGCAGGCGGGCCTGATGGCCGACCTGGACCGGGCGATGGCGGGGATTCTGGCCGCCTGGCCGAAGGATTTGCCGGTCGGGCATATCCACGCCGACCTGTTCCCCGACAACGTATTCTTCCTCGACAACCATCTGTCCGGCCTGATCGACTTCTTCTTCGCGGCCACCGACCTGCTGGCCTATGACGTGGCGATCTGCCTGAACGCCTGGTGTTTCGAGGCTGATTTCTCCTTCAACGTCACCAAGGCAAGGGCCTTGCTGTCGGCCTATGACGCGGTGCGCCCGCTGTCGCCGGCCGAACGAGCGGCCTTGCCGGTGCTGTGCCAGGGGGCGGCGCTGCGGTTCCTGCTGACGCGGCTGTATGACTGGCTGAACACCCCGCCGGGTGCATTGGTCACGCGCAAGGACCCGATGGAGTATCTGCGGCGCCTCCGGTTCCATCTGTCCGCACGGGATGAGCACGCCTATGGAATTTGAGGATGTCGTCGTCTCCCTGCCGACGGACCCCCAGCATCTGGTGGAGATCTGGACGGATGGCGGCTGCAAGCCCAACCCGGGACCAGGCGGCTGGGGCGCGATCATGGTGTTCCGCGGGGTGGAGCGGGAGATGTCCGGCTTCGACAAGAACACGACCAACAACCGGATGGAACTGACGGCCGCGGCCTCGGCGCTGGAGGCGTTGAAGCGGCCGTGCCAGGTGCGGGTCTATACGGACAGTGAGTATCTGAAGAACGGCATCACCCGCTGGCACCAGGGCTGGGTGCGGAAGAACTGGCGCAACGCCAATGGCGATCCGGTGAAGAACATGGATCTGTGGCAGCGCATTCTGGATGTCTGCAAGATCCACAAGGTCGAGTGGCAGTGGATCCGCAGCCATATCGGCATTCCGCTGAACGAACGGGCCGACAAGCTGGCCACCGCGGCGCGGAATGAAGGGATGGCGGCGATGAGCCAAGGCGGGGCGGGCCAGGCGCGGAAGCCAAAGGCCTCCGCCGCCTCCTGACCCGGACGGCTACTTCAGCCCGAAGCCCAGATTGGCCAGAGCCTCCCGCATCCGATCGCGACCCGTCAGGGACGACGTGTCCTTCATCCGGGCGGTGGCCTGGGCGGTCCAGTCCTGCTCCTTCATCCCCTGCTCACGCATGTAGTCACGGGCGACGCCGTTATAGGCCTCGATCGCGTCACGCTTGAGCGCCGCATCATATTGTTCCTCATGCAGCACGATGTTGCGCGGCAAACGCGGCTTGATGCCGGTTTCCTTGGCCGGGTCGGGATAGCCCACCGACATGCCGAACACCGCGAAGACGTTGGGCGGCAAGGCCAGTTCGGCCGCGACCTTTTCCGGCAGGTTCCGCATGGCGCCGATATAGACACCACCGAGGCCCAGCGACTCCGCCGCCACCAGGGCGTTCTGCGCGGCGAGTGCCGCATCGACGATGCCCAGGATGAAGCCTTCGAGGTATTGCGTGCCCTCGACCCGCAACTGCCGGTCGGCGGCGATCGCGTCGATGCGCGACAGATCGGCGAGCCACACGAGCAGCAGCGGCGCGTCGCGGATGAACTGCTGCTTGCCGGCCAGGTCGGCGATGCGGGATTTCCGTTCCGGGTCGCGCACGGCGACCACGCTCCAGACCTGGAGGTTGGAGGAGGTGGAGGCCGACTGCGCCGCGGCGACCAGCAGTTCCAGCGTGCCCTCTGGCAGGGCGTCGGGCAGGAAGCCGCGCACCGAGCGGTGGGCGAGCATCGTTTCCAGCACGGCGTTCCACTGGGCGGGGGGCTGGGTCCCCGGCTCCCGGTTGCGCTGCATCAGCAGGGTCTGCGCGGCGTTGTCCTGAGGCAAGGTCGTCTCCCGTCGAGGATGGATTGCAAGGCTCCATCATCCGGGACAGCGGTCCGGCGCGCAATCGGGGGGGCCTGCCGGATGGTATCGCACCCAGGGGGACAGGCGTCCGACAAAACGCGCCGGCCCCTGGATTATCGCGCGAAACCTGTGAACCAGATCACAGTCCTGGGCGTCCGGCGGTGCCAGTTTGTTGCTGGCCGTCACTACCCCAACTGTGGTGACGGCCATGGGTCTCCATGGCCCAGGTCAACCCGGACCATCCTTTGGCTCGATCATTTCGATGATCGGGCCACTTTTTTTGGTGGGTGGCCCGTCTACGGCCAGGCGACCTCGGCCGCCGAGTCCTCGGGGATTTCCTGGCCGGCAAGCGTGGCGTCGCAGGCGGCGCGGGCCTGTTCGGCGCTCGGGAAGGCGCGGAGGCGGCCCAGCGGATCGGTCAGGAAGGTCGGGTCGATCCAGGCGGCGGCATCACCGCGCAGGCCGGCGAGCCAGGGCCCCTGTTCGGCGGGGCCGTCGCGGAACACGAGCGACCGGCCATCCGCCCGCAGCCACGCATGGATCCCCTGCGCCACCCAGGCGCCTTCGCCATCGGGCATCGACGGCGCGGGCTGCGGCGATTCAGCCGCTTGCGTCGCGGCCATCGGAGCAGCCAGCGGCGCAACCGGCGTTGCGGCCAGCGGAATAGCAGGGGGGATGATGGGCGGGACAACGGGCCCGCCATCCTCGGCCGGCACATACAGCTTGCGCGTCTCCAGCATCGCCGGCAGGGCGGCAGGCCCATCGCGCAGGATGCCCTCGATCATGTCGCGCAGCCGGCTGCCCGGTTCGGTCAGATCCAGCATCATCTTGAAATAGGCCAGATAGAGCGGGAAATGCCCGGACACCATCGTGCCGGCGCGTTCCCCATACAGGTGCTTCCAGTTCCAGGTGCCGTCGATGATCTCGCGGATCGTATCGAATTTCGGGCCGTGGAAGTGGAAGATCGCCGCCTCGGGATTGACGTCCCAATAGGGCTTCCAGTTGTAGATCGGGTCCAGCCGGTCCCACTGGCCCGCATACAGGGCGTTGTAGACGGGCTGGTCGTTGAACGCGCCGTTCGCCGGGTCGCGGAACCGTTCCTCGATATGCCCGCGCAGGCGCAGGTAGTCCGCCCGCAGCGCGGGGATGTTCATCACCATGACGCCGGAGTTGAAGTAGCTCCAATTCTCCTTATCGAATTCCGGCGCGCAGGCGAACAGGCGCGGCCGCACCGAAGTCAGGTCGATCGGCTTCAGGAAGACGACGTCGATGTCGGTATAAAGGACGAACTCTTCCTCGCACTCGATGTTGCAGATTTCCGTCCGCAACCAGTGCCCCTCCAGCGGCGCCGGATACCATCCCGCCTGGATCGCCTTCCGCATCGAGGCATCGTAGCTCAGGCGCACATCGATGACGGTGACGCCCTGCGCCTCCATCCATTGCGTGAAGGCGTTGCGGTTGCCGTGATACAGCATGTGCGGGCGGAGGTTCGTGAACCGCTTGGCGCTGGTGACCGCCAGCTTGGCGAGGTCCCCAAGGTCGAGCCTGGTCCCGCCTTCATTCAATCCGAAATACCACTTCATCCTGGACACCCCCCGCGTCACCCGCATCCAGGCGGAGCGCGGACCAACCAAATACAAATCATCAAGCGCGGATCATGAAGCCCGGGCCGGCGCCGCCGCCGATCCACCCTCCGCACCACCGCCCCACCCACCGGCCCGTTCGGCGGGGCCGACGACAATCAGCGGCTTTCATGATATCCGAAGGACACTGTCCAACCAAGCAACCAATTGTGCCGTCGCCGAACCCGGTATCGGGGCCGGAGCGGACCGGGAAGGAACCACGATGACCCAGGACCCCGCCTTCGACCTGGCTGACCATGTTGCCCGCACGCAATGGTCCGACCTGCCGGCCTCGGCCATCGCCGCCACAGTGCGCGACATCACCGACACCTTCGGCTGCATGCTGGGCGGCACCGCGGCCCCCGGCATCGACGACATGTTTGCCCTGTATGACGACTGGGGCGGCCGGCCCGAGGCTCGGGTGATGCTGCGCGGCCGCGACCTGCCCGCCCCGTCCGCGGCCATGATGAACGCCGCGATGGGCCACGCGCTCGACTTCGACGACACGCACGACACCGCGGGCTCCATCCATCCGGGCGTGTCCGTGCTGGCGGCCGGCCTCGCGATGGCCGACCGGATCGGCGGCGTCTCCGGCCGCGACCTCATCCTCGCGATCACGCTGGGCCTGGATGTGTCGTGCCGGATCGCGCTGGCCTCGACCCTCGATCGCGGCTGGCACCGCACCGCCGCCATCGGGATCTTCGGCGCCACCGCCACCGTCGGCAAGCTGATCGGCCTGGACGGAGACCAGATGCGCCACGCCTTGGGCGCCGCCTTCAGCCAGGCCGCCGGCAACCGCCAGTGCATCCTGGACAGCGCGCTGACCAAGCGGTTCCAGGCGGGCCAGGCGGCGAGCGGCGGCGTGCTCTCGGCCCTGCTGGCGCAGCGCGGCTTCACCGGCGCACACAACATCTTCAATGGCCGCTACGGATTCCTGGAGCTGTACCAACCGAACGGCGCCGACGCCGCCCATTTGACCGCCGACCTCGGCCAGGCGTTCCGCGGCGAGGGGCTGAGCTTCAAGCCCTACCCCTGCGGCCGCCCGCTCCACGCCGCGATCGACGCCGCGCTCGCGGTCCGTTCGGCGCTGGGGATCACCGGCGGTGATGACATCGCGGCGGTGACGATCACCTCCGAACCGGCCGACCACGCGGACCAGTTCCAGGGCAGCCCCGCCAAGCGCCGCCCGACCCAGGTGGTGGAGGCGCAGTTCGCCCAGCCGTTCCTCGTCGCCAACGCCCTGGTGCTGGGCCGCGTCGGCATCGGCGATGTCGGCGATCCGACCAACCCCGCAGTGCTGGCGGTCTCGGACCGGATCGAGGGCCAGGCCGCCCTCGGCAAACCCAAGGGCTGGCTGAGCATCACCGCCCGCCACCGCGACGGCCGGACCGTCACGATCGAGGCGACGGACCCCGTCGGCTCCCCCCAGAAGCCGCTGACGGCCGAACAGTCGGCCGCCAAGTTCCGCGACAACGCCGCCAACGCGCGGGTGGCCCCGGATGAGGCGACGGTCGCGCGGACCCTGGCGACGCTGGGCGACCTGGCCGGCGTGCCGGATGTCCGGGCGCTGCTGGCGCCGTTTGGGTGAGGGGGCGTAACGTGGCTCCGCCCGTCGTGGCTGCGTCGGTTCTGGCTGCGTGCGTCCTGGGTCACGAGCGTCCCCGAGCCCGCTGAACCGTCATCCCCGGGCTTGTCCCGGGGACCATTCGCGGCACTGGCGGAGGAGATGGTCCCGGCACAGGGCCGGGATGACGTTTGGGGGAATGCCCGTGCCTCATCCACACTCCCTCACCCACCGTCCCTCAGTCGTCGGGACCCGTCCAGCCGCCCCGCCCAACCGGCTCGCCTCATCGCACCCCATCCACACCCCAGCGTCCGCGCCCCCCCCCAACAAGGAGTTCCCCATGCTGACCTACTACTTCGCCCCCGGTTCCAGCTCGATGGCCCCGCACATCGCGCTCCTGGAAATCGGTGTGCCCTATGAACCCCGTCCCCTCTCCTTCGCCCAGCGCGGCACACACACGCCCGAGTACCTGGCGCTCAATCCCGACGGCAAGGTCCCCCTCCTGCTGATCGACGGCCGGCCGCTGACCGAGGTCGCGGGCATCCTGTACTACCTCGCCCGCCGCTTCGCCGAGGCCAACCTTCTGCCCGCCGGTGATCTCGAGGCCGAGGCCCAGGCAATCTCCTGGATGTCGTTCTGCGCCTCCGCCCTGCATCCCGCCCGCAAGCTGCCGCCGGCCGAGGCGCAAGCCGTCTGGGCTGTCGCCGAACAGCGCCTGGGGGACCGTGAATGGGCGTTGGGCGCCTATTCGATCGCCGATATCCACCTGTTCCGGCTGTTCTGGCGCTTCCACCCGGTGGCCGGCCTGACGCCGGAAGCCTTCCCCCGCCTGACCGCCCATCACGCCCGCATGCTGGCGCGCCCCGCGGTGCAGCGCGTGATCGAGATCGAGGCCGGCATCGGATACCAGCTTCCCGCGTAACGGATGCACGAATCAGAAGCGCCGGAGGACAATTCCATTTAGAACGATCGCGATGGAAGCCGCGCACGACACCACGTTCTTCAAGGTCCTGCTGATCGTCCTTGGGGCCACCGCGATCGTCATTCCTCTTGTGCAACGGCTCCGCCTGCCCCCGGTCGTCGGCTACATGGCGGTCGGGATGGCGGTCGGACCCTTCGGCGTCGGCACCCTGGTCGCCGACATCCCGCTGCTCTCCGCCCTGGTGATCGACGACCGCGCGGCCATCGTGCCGGTCGCCGAACTCGGCGTCGCCCTGCTGATGTTCATGATCGGCCTGGAACTCTCGCCCGAGCGCATCTGGCTGATGCGCCGGATGGTCTTCGGCCTCGGCTTCGCGCAGTTGGGCAGTTGCGCGCTGGCCATAGGCCTGCTGGTCCTGGGCTTCGGCTACGGCAAGCCCGAGGCGATCGTCATCGGCCTCGCGCTGGCCATGTCCTCCACCGCCGTCGTCCTGCAGGTGCTGGCCGAACAGAAGCGGCTGAACAGCAACTCGGGGCGCGCGAGTTTCGCGGTCCTGCTGTTCCAGGATCTGGCGGTGGTGCCGGTGCTGTTCGCGCTGACCGCGCTGGCCCCGGCCGACGGAGAGCCCGAACGCGGCGCCTTCCTGTTCGCGATGGGGGAGGCACTGCTGGGTGTCTCCGCCATCGTCGTGTTCGGCCGCCTGATCCTGCGCCCGCTGTTCCGCAGCGTCGCGCGCACCCGCAGCGCCGAGTTCTTCGTCGCCGCCTGCCTGCTCGTGGTCATCGCCTGCGGCATGGTGGCCGTGCGCGCCGGCATGTCGATGGCCCTCGGCGCCCTGATTGCCGGGCTGCTGCTCAGCGGCACCGAATACCGCCGGCAGGTCGAGGCGACGATCGAACCGTTCAAGGGCCTGCTGATCGGCATCTTCCTGATGTCCATCGGCATGACGCTGGACTGGCACATCCTGATCGACCACTTCTGGCTGGTGCTGGGCGTCGCGGCCGGGATGATCGTGATCAAGGGCGCGCTGACCGCCGCATCCGCCCGCGCGCTGGGCATGACCTGGTTGCAGGGCCTGCAGACCGGCCTGCTGCTGGGCCCGGGCGGAGAGTTCGGCTTCGTCATCATCGCCGCCGCCCTGCAGAACCAGATCATCGAAACCGAGATGGCTCGGCTGATCCTGCTGACCGTTGCGCTGACGATGGCCACCATTCCGGCGATGGCCGCGATCGGGTCCCGCCTGTCCCCGCGCGGGCGTGACGCCAGGCCGATCGATCCCAGCCTGCTGCCGCCCATGGCCACCGAGGAGACCCCCCGCGTCATCATCGCCGGCTTCGGCCGGGTCGGGAAGATGATCGCCTCGATGCTGGAACGCCACCAGGTGCCCTATCTGGCGATCGACCGGGACCCCGACCGCGTGGCGATGGAGCGGCGGACCAACCAGCATGTGTTCTACGGCGACCTGACCAGCATCGTGCTGCTGCGGCATCTGTCGCTGGAAAACGCGCTGGCCCTGGTCGTGACGGTGGACGACTCGGAGATTGCCCGGAACCTCGTGACCGCCGCCCGGGCCGAACGGGGGGATCTTCGCATCATCGCCCGCGCCCGCGACGGTAACCACGCCGCGATCCTGTATCGCGCCGGCGCGACCGACGCCGTGCCTGAAACGATCGAGGCCAGCCTTCAGCTCTCCGAGGCGGTGCTGGTCGAGATCGGCATCCCGATGGGGCCGATCATCGTCTCGATCCACGAAAAGCGGGCGGAGTTGCAGGACGGGATCAGGGCCGCTGCCCCCGCCGCCTCGGTCCGCACCCTGGGCGGGCACCGGCTGCGGGATCGGCTGTAGCCCGAGCCCCATCCGTCATCCCCGCGCTCGTCGCGGGGACCATCACCCGCACCCTGCCGCGATGGGTCCCCGCGACGAGCGCGGGGATGACGGGTAAGGAGCTTGCCCCCGGCCCCGGCGGTGGTCTATCCCGCACCGCACAATCCGATCACGCACTTCGAGGCGATGACAACCATGGCCACGCAAAGCTTTCAGGACCTCATCCTGCGCCTGCACACATTCTGGGCGCGCCAGGGCTGCGTGATCCTGCAACCCTATGACGTGGAAATGGGCGCCGGCACGTTCCATCCCGCCACCACGCTCCGCGCCCTCGGCCCCAAGCCCTGGCGCGCGGCCTATGTGCAGCCGTCCCGCCGCCCGACCGACGGGCGCTATGGCGAAAACCCCAACCGGTTGCAGCACTATTACCAGTATCAGGTCATCATGAAGCCCAGCCCGGCGAACGCGCAGGAGCTTCTGCTGGAATCCTACCGCGAAATCGGCCTCGACCCGCTGCGCCATGACTTCCGCTTCGTGGAGGATGACTGGGAAAGCCCGACCCTCGGCGCCTGGGGCCTGGGGTGGGAGGTCTGGTGCGACGGCATGGNNACGGCCTGGAACGCCTGGCGATGTATGTCCAGGACAAGGAAAACGTCTACGACCTGGACTTCAACGGAGCCGGCGTCACTTACGGCGACGTCTTCCTGCGCGCCGAACGCGAATACAGCGCCCACAACTTCGAATTCGCCGACCCGGCCATGCTGTCCCGCCACTTCGCCGACGCGGAAAAGGAATGCGCCGCGCTGCTGGACCACAAGCTCGCGCTGCCGGCCTATGACCAGTGCATCAAGGCGAGCCATCTGTTCAACCTGCTGGACGCCCGCGGCGTGATCAGCGTGACCGAGCGTGCGAGCTATATCGGCCGCGTCCGTGCCTTGGCGAAAGGCTGCTGCGAGGCCTGGGTGGCCGGCGAAGCCGCGTGACTTTGGGCCGTCCGGCGCCTATGTCTACCATCCGACACGCTGTTTCTACCAGGCGCGGATCATGGGTACGCAACTGAACATAAAAAGCGAGGACGCCTACCGGCTGGCGTCCCGTCTTTCCGAATTGACCGGAGAAAGCCTGACCGCCGTCGTCACCCGCGCTTTGCGCGCGGAGCTGGAGCGGGAGGAGAACACGCGCGACCGCGATGCTCGCAAAGCCAGGCTGCGCGCCATCGCGCGGGAGGTGCGGGCCGGCTTGCCCGCCGACATGACCTCCAACCACGACTTCCTCTACGACGATGCCACCGGCCTGCCGAAATGATCGTCGATTCCTCCGCCATCCTGGCCATCATGCTTCAGGAACCCGACAGCGACGCGTATCTGGACGCGGTGCTGACCGCCCCCGCACGCCGCATGTCCGTCGCCAACTGGCTGGAAACGACGATGGTCGTGGATGGCCGCGGCACCGACAACGCCGTCGCGCAATTCGAGGCGTTCATGGACGGAGCCCGCATCGAACTCGTCCCCGTCAGCGTCGGCCAGGCCATGATCGCCCGCCGAGCCTGGCGGGTTTATGGGAGGGGGAATCATAAGGCGAAGCTGAATTATGGTGATTGCTTCGCCTATGCCCTCGCGAAGGAAACCGGCGAACCCCTGCTGTTCAAGGGCGATGACTTCGCCCAAACCGATATCGAACCCGCCCTGAAGGACTGATGATGCCCGCCTTCTTCCTCGAACTGTTCTCGGAAGAGATCCCGGCGCGCATGCAGGCCCGCGCCGCCGAAGACCTGTCCCGCCTGATCGGGGAGGCTTTGGCCCCCCTGTCGCCGAAGAATGTCCGCACCTTCCATGGTCCCCGCCGGATCGCGCTCGCCGCCGATGTCTCCGCCGGCGTCGCCGCCGCCAGCACGATCGAGCGTGGCCCGCGCGCCAGTGCCCCGGAGCAGGCGCTGACCGGCTTCCTCCGCAAGCACAACGCCTCCCGCGAGCAGTTGCGCCAGGAAGGCGACTACTGGGTGCTGGAGAAATCCGCCGCCGCCGTCCCCGCCGCGACCCTGATCGCGGAAGCCGTCCCTGCCCTGCTCCGCCGCTTCCCCTGGCCCAAGTCGATGCGCTGGGGCGGCAGCAGCAACTTCACCTGGGTCCGCCCGCTGCGCCGGATCACCTGCCTGCTCGACGGCGCGGTTGTGCCCTTCGACCTGCGTGACGGCGCCGATGACGGCCATGGCCTGTCCAGCTCCAACCTGACCGAGGGCCATCGCTTCCACGCCCCCGGCGCCTTCACCGTCACCGGCGTTGACGACTGGGCGGCGCAACTCGCGGAACGCCATGTCCTGGTGGATGCCGAGGCCCGCAAGCAAGCGATCCGCGCCGGCATCACGCTTCTGGCCACCGAGAAAGGCCTGACGATCGTCGACGATCCCGGCCTGGTCGATGAGGTCGCCGGCCTCGTGGAACGCCCCGTGCCGCTGCTGGGCCGCATCGCCGATGAGCACATGGATTTGCCGGCGGAGGTCATGCAGGTCTCCATGCGGGTCAACCAGCGCTACTTCGCGCTCCGCACCGCGGACAACGCCGCCGCGCCGTATTTCGCCTTCGTCGCCAATGTCGCAGCCGAGGACGGCGGCGCCACGATCATCGCCGGCAACGAACGCGTCCTGCGCGCCCGTTTCGCCGATGCCCGCCATTTCTGGGATCTCGACCGCAAGGCCCGCCTTGAATCACGCGTCCCCCGCCTCGATCACGTCACCTACCACGCCAAGCTGGGCTCCCAGGGCGACCGGGTCGTGCGGCTGCGACGGCTGGCCGAGATCATCGCCCCGCTGGTCGGCGCCGGCCCCGCCTTGGCGGCACGCGCCGCCGAACTGGCCAAGGCCGACCTGCTGAGCGGCATGGTCGGTGAATTCCCCGAGTTGCAGGGCGTCATGGGCCGCTACTACGCGCTGCATGACAATGAAGACCCGCTGGTTGCCGACGCGATCCGCGACCACTACGCCCCCCGCGGGCAATCGGACGCGATCCCGACCGCGCCTGTCTCCATCGCCGTCGCGCTGGCGGACAAGATCGACCAGTTGGTCGGCTTCTTCGCGATCGGGGCAAAGCCCACCGGCTCGGGCGATCCCTACGCGCTGCGGCGCGCGGCGTTGGGGATCATCCGCATCATCCGGGAAAACAAGCTGCGGACCCTGCGGTTCAGCCTTGTGCCGTTGTTCGCGGCTGCCCAGATCCCTTACGCCGAAGCGGTCGGGAAGCCGGCGATGGACCCCGGCCTGGCGCAGGAGGTGATGAACTTCCTCGCCGACCGCCTGCTGGTGCAGCTTCGGACCGAGGGGTCTCGCCACGACGTGCTCTCGGCCGTCTTCGCCGCCGGCGCCGACGACGACATCGCCCGCCTGCTCGCCAAGGCCGACGCGGTGGCCGCCCTGCTGGCCAGCAAGGACGGCGCCGACCTGCTGACGGCCTATCGCAGGGCCGCCAATATCCTGCGGATCGAGGACCGGAAGGACGGCCCGCACGCGGCCGATCCCGACCCGGCCCTGCTGCAGGAAGCCGAGGAAGTTGATCTGAATCATGCGCTCGATTCGATGCATGATGTAACCGACCTCCTGGCGCGGGAGGACTACGCCACCGCCATGAGCCGCATGTCGCGGCTGCGCGCGCCGCTTGATGCGTTCTTTGAACGGGTTACGGTGAACGCGACGGAGCCTGAATTGCGCCGCAATCGTCTGTTTCTTCTGCACCGCGTCCGGTCCGCGATGGACCGCGTCGCTGATTTCTCTCGTATCGAAAGCTGACAGGATCACCATGACACAGTGGGTGTACAGCTTCGGCGCCGACCTGAACGAAGGCGGCGCGGACATGCGGAACCTCCTGGGCGGGAAGGGCGCGAACCTGGCCGAGATGGCCGGGATCGGTCTGCCCGTGCCGCCGGGCTTCACGATCACGACCGAGGTCTGCACGGCCTTTTATGATAACGGCCGCAACTACCCGGCCGAACTGAAGGCGCAGGTGCAGGAAGCGCTTGGCCGCATCGAACGCGCGGTCGGGCTGAAATTCGGCGCGCGGGAGAAACCGCTGCTCGTCTCCGTCCGCTCCGGCGCGCGCGTGTCGATGCCGGGCATGATGGACACGGTCCTCAATCTCGGTCTGAACGACGCGACCGTTTCGGCGCTCGGGTCGGAAGCGCATGACGAACGGTTCGCGTGGGATTCCTATCGGCGCTTCATCCAGATGTACGGCTCGGTCGTGCTGGGCTGCGAGCATCACGCGTTCGAGGAAATCATCGAGCATACCAAGCTCGAAACCGGCAAGATCGACGACACGGAATTGTCGGCCGAGGACTGGCAGCGCGTGGTCGAGGCCTACAAGGACCTGGTGCATCAGGCGACCGGCAAGCCCTTCCCGCAGGACCCCGAAGAACAACTCTGGGGCGCGATAGGGGCGGTATTCGGGTCCTGGATGAACCCCCGCGCGATCACCTATCGCCGCCTGCATGACATCCCGGCGCAGTGGGGCACCGCGGTCAACGTGCAGGCCATGGTGTTCGGCAACATGGGCACCGACTGCGCGACGGGCGTCTGCTTCACCCGCGACCCGTCCACCGGCGAAAACGTCTTCTACGGCGAATACCTCGTGAACGCGCAGGGTGAGGACGTGGTGGCCGGCATCCGCACGCCGCAGCCGATGGCCGCCGCGCGCGCCAAGGACGGGGAAATCCCGCTGGAACACGCGATGCCGGAAGCCTACGCCGAGTTGATGGCGGTGCGGGCGAAGCTCGAAAAACACTACACCGACATGCAGGACATCGAGTTCACGGTGCAACGGCACAAGCTGTACATGTTGCAGACTCGCAATGGCAAACGCACCGCCGCCGCCGCGCTCAAGATCGCCGTGGACATGGCGCGCGAGGGGCTGATCGACCAGTCGGAAGCGGTGCGCCGGGTCAATCCGTCCTCGCTGGACCAGTTGCTGCATCCGACGCTCGATCCCAAGGCGCAGCGGAACAAGCTCGCCGGCGGTTTGCCGGCCAGCCCGGGTGCCGCGTGTGGCGCCGTCGTGTTCTCGGCCGATGAGGCGGAAAGCCGAGCGGCGAAGGGGGAGGCGGTTATTCTGGTGCGGGTGGAGACGAGCCCGGAGGATATCCATGGGATGCACGCCGCGAAGGGCATCCTGACGACGCGCGGTGGCATGACCAGCCACGCCGCGGTGGTCGCGCGCGGCATGGGCCGGCCCTGCGTCTGCGGCGCCAGCGGCATCAGCGTCGACTACAACGCGCAGATCCTGGCGGCCGGCGGCAAGGAAGTCCGTGCCGGGGACATCATCACGCTGGATGGCTCGACGGGAGAGATCTTCATTGGCTCGGTGCCGATGATCGAGCCGGCGCTGTCGGGTGATTTCGGCACGCTGATGGAATGGGCCGACAAATGCCGCCGCATGGGCGTGCGGGCGAACGCTGAAACCGAGCTTGACGCGCAGACGGCCCGCCGCTTCGGCGCCGAGGGCATCGGCCTGTGCCGGACCGAGCACATGTTCTTCGACCCCGAGCGCATCGGCGCCGTGCGGCAGATGATCATGGCGAACTCCGAGGAAGGCCGCCGCACCGCGCTGGAAAAGCTGCTGCCGTTCCAGCGGGAGGATTTCCGCAAGCTGTTCACCATTATGGCCGGACTGCCGGTGACGATCCGGTTGCTCGATCCGCCGCTGCATGAATTCCTGCCGCACGCGGAAAGCGAGATGGCCGAGGTGGCGCTCGCGCTGGACACCGACATCGAGTCGATGCGCCGCCGCGTTGCCGAACTGGCCGAGGCCAACCCCATGCTCGGCCATCGCGGCTGCCGGCTGGGCGTGACCTTCCCGGAAATCTACGAGATGCAGGCTCGGGCGATCTTCGAGGCCGCGCTTGAAGTCGCGAACGATGCCGGCGCCGCGCCGCATCCGGAGATCATGATCCCTCTGGTTGGCATGCGGAAGGAACTGGAGATCACGCGCGCGCAGGTCGAGAAGGTGGCCGCCGAGGTCTTCGCCGCCGCCGGCCGCACGATCGAATACAGCGTGGGGACGATGATCGAGTTGCCCCGCGCCGCGCTGACCGCCGACAAGATCGCCGAGGTCGCGGATTTCTTCAGCTTCGGCACGAACGATCTGACCCAGACCGTGCTGGGGCTGTCGCGCGACGATGCCGGGAAGTTCCTGCCGGCCTATGTGGAGGCGGGCATCCTGCCGAAGGACCCGTTCGTGTCGATCGACGTCGAAGGCGTGGGCGAGATGGTCCGCATCGCGGTCGAGAAGGGCCGCGCGACGAAGAAGAACCTGAAGCTGGGGATTTGCGGGGAGCACGGGGGCGATCCGGCGTCCATCTCGTTCTGTGAGAAGGTGGGGCTGGATTACGTGTCGTGCAGCCCGTACCGGGTGCCGGTGGCGCGCCTTGCGGCGGCGCAGGCGGCTTTGGGGGTGGAGGCTGACCGGACAGCTTAGGCTGTCCGGGGGGACGTTGGGGCTACGGCCGCTCAGCGCCTCATCGTAGGATAGTGCGCGCGGGGGTTGGTGGGTTGGTCCCCGTCTTCTCACCCCGTCATCCCGGGCTTGTCCCGGGACCACTCGCGGCAGGGTGCTGGGGTTGGTCCCCGGCACAAGGCCGGGGATGACGGTGAGGTGGCCGGGAATGACGGCGGGGAGGAGCGCAGGGCACGGGGAATGCCCCTGTCGGTGCCACACGTCATGGACGGGCTTGACCCGTCCATCGCCAAGGAATCCGTCCTATCCAACGGTTGGATCGGCTGCCTTACCTACCCCGTTCTATCGCGCCTGTGGCGATGGGCGGGTCAAGCCCGCCCATGACGATTGGGGGGCTTGCCGTCCGGGTCACGCGCCCACCAGGTCAATCCCCCCTCCCAATCAAGCGCCGGTCTTCGCGCCCACGCCCTTTTCGGCCAGCATCGTCTCGAGCTCGCCGTTCTGGAACATCTCGGTCACGATGTCGCAGCCGCCCACGAACTCGCCCTTGACGTAAAGCTGCGGGATCGTCGGCCACTGAGAGAATTCCTTGATCCCCTCACGCAGTTCGCCGTCTTCCAGCACGTTCGCGGACTCGAAGGGCACGCCCATGTGGGTCAGGATCTGCACCACGCGGGCGGAGAAGCCGCATTGCGGGAACAGCGGCGTCCCCTTCATGTAGAGCATCACGGGGTTCTGCCCGATTTCGCCCTGGATACGGTCGTTGATCGAATTGGCCATGGTGGGACTCCTCAGGAATGTCAGTCTGGCGTGGAGGTTTGCAGGGCGAGCGCGTGCAGTTCGCCCCCCATGCGGCCGCGCAGGGCGGCGTAGACGACCTGGTGCTGGCGAACCCGAGACAGGCCGCGGAACTGCTCGGACACGACCGTGGCGGCATAGTGGTCGCCATCCCCGGCCAGGTCCTCGACCGTCACGCGCGCATCGGGCAACGCCGCCTTGATCAGCGCTTCGATCTCATTGGCCGCCATCGGCATGCGGTCGGTCTCCGGTAGGGTTAAACGATCAGGATCAACCCGGGCCTGCCATCCAGGCCGGGAAGAAGCGCGCATGGGCTTCACGCAGCGCCGCGATCGATATTGTACCGCCATCCGGAAGTGTCAAATCCTGACCGCCGGACACGGCTATTCGCAGCGCCGGAATCCCGGCGGCGTCCGCGGCGCGGATCAGCGCGGGAGAATCGGGGCAGGCGACCAGATAGCGGCCCTGGTCCTCTCCGAACCAGAAGGCATGGCCGGGGATGTCGCGCGGATGGGTCGAGACCCGGGCGCCGACGCCGCTCGCCATCGCCATTTCCGCCAGCGCCACCAGGATGCCGCCATCGGAGACGTCGTGGCAGGCGCGGACATGGCCGGCCAGGATCTGCGCCCGCACGAAATCGCCATTGGCGCGTTCGGCCTGCAGGTTCACGGGTGGCGGCGCGCCGTCCTCCCGCCCGCCGATTTCCCGCAGCCACAGCGACTGGCCGAGCCAACCGGTGGTGACACCGATGAGGACGATGTCGAGCCAGGGGGGAAGGGCCAGGCCCACCGCCTTGGACACGTCGTCCAGCACGCCGAGGCCGCCGATCGCCGGGGTCGGCAGGATGCCCTTGCCCTCGGTTTCGTTGTACAGGCTGACGTTGCCCGACACGACGGGGAAGTCCAGCGCCTCACACGCCGCCGCCATGCCGCGGATCGCGGCGGCGAACTGGCCCATGATCTCGGGCTTTTCCGGGTTGCCGAAGTTCATGTTGTCGGTGATGGCCAGCGGACGGGCGCCGACGGCGGTCAGGTTGCGCCAGGCTTCGGCGACGGCCTGCTTGCCGCCTTCCTCCGCGTCCGCCGCACAGTACCGGGGCGTGCAGTCCGTGGTCATGGCGATGCCACGCTTCAGGCCATCGAGCTTGACGATGGCCGCATCGGCCGCGCCGGGCCGCTTGGTGGTCTGGCCGCCAACTGTCGAGTCGTACTGGTCCCAGATCCAGGCGCGGGAGCAGAGGTCCGGGCAGGCCACCAGTGTCTTCAGCGCGGCGGTCAGGCCGACGCGATCCTCGATCCGGGCGGGGTTGATCTTCTCGCCCTTGGGGGATTCGACGGTGGGGCGGGTGTAGAGCGGTGCCTCATCGGCCAAGGGTGCGAGCGGAATATCGGCTTCCACGCGGCCCTGGTGGCGGATGGTGATCCGGCCGGTATCGGTCAGGTGGCCGATCACCGCGAAGTCGAGGTCCCATTTCTCGAAGATCGCGCGCGCCATGCCCTCCCGCTCGGGGCGGAGGACCATGAGCATGCGCTCCTGGCTTTCCGACAGCATGAACTCATAGGCCGTCATGCCGGTTTCGCGCGCCGGCACCTGGTCGAGGTCGAGCACGATGCCGACCCCGCCCTTGCCGGCCATTTCGACGGATGATGATGTCAGGCCGGCCGCGCCCATGTCCTGGATGGCGACGATCGCGTCGGTTTCCATCAGTTCGAGGCAGGCCTCGATCAGCAGCTTTTCCGTGAAGGGGTCGCCGACCTGGACGGTGGGGCGCTTTTCCTCGGAATCGGCGCCGAACTCGGCGGAGGCCATGGTGGCGCCGTGGATGCCGTCACGCCCGGTCTTCGATCCGACATAGACGACGGGGTTGCCCACGCCGGCCGCGGCCGAGAGGAAGATGCGGTCCTGGCGGGCGATGCCGACGGTCATGGCGTTGACCAGCGGGTTGCCGTTGTAGGCGGGGTGGAAGTTCACCTCTCCGCCCACGGTCGGCACGCCGACGCAGTTGCCGTAGCCGCCGATGCCGCGCACCACCCCATCGACGATCCGCCGCGTGCGGGGATGGTCGGGGGAGCCGAAGCGAAGCGCGTTCAGGTTGGCGATCGGGCGCGCGCCCATGGTGAAGACATCGCGCAGGATGCCGCCCACGCCGGTCGCCGCGCCCTGGTAGGGTTCGATGAAGCTCGGGTGGTTGTGGCTTTCCATCTTGAAGATGGCCGCCAGACCGTCGCCGATATCGACGACGCCGGCGTTCTCACCCGGCCCATGGATGACCCAGGGCGCCTTGGTCGGCAGTTGCCGCAGCCAGACGCGGGAGGATTTGTAGGAGCAATGCTCCGACCACATCACGCTGAAGATGCCGAGTTCGGTCAGCGTGGGGGTGCGGCCCATGATCTCAAGCACCTTGGCGTATTCGTCCGCCGTCAGGCCGAATTCGCGGGCGAGTTGCTGGTTGACGTCACGTCCCATGGGCTTTTCCATCATGCGGCCGCGATCGCGTCGAACAAGGGCTTGCCGTCGATGCCGCCCATCAGCGGGTCCACCAGGTCCTCCGGGTGCGGCATCATGCCCAGCACGCGCAGGTTGTCGGAGTAGATGCCGGCGATCGAGCGGGCGCTGCCATTCAGGTTGACCTCCGGCGAGATCTCGCCTGTTGCGGTGGCGTAGCGGAAGGCGACGCGGCCCTCGCCTTCAAGCCGGTCGAGCGTGGCGTCGTCGGCGAAATAATTGCCGTCGCCATGCGCCATGACGGCGCGGAACGTCTGGCCCTGCTGGTAGCGGGTGGTGAACACGGTGTTCGCCCGCTCCACCCGCAGGTGGCAGTCCATCGACAGGAACCGCAGCGAGGCGTTGCGGAGCAGGGCGCCCGGCAGCAACCCGGCCTCGGTCAGGATCTGGAAGCCGTTGCAGACGCCCAGGACATAGGCGCCGCGGGCGGCATGGGCGCGCACGGCCGCCATGATCGGCGATTGCGCGGCCATGGCGCCGCAGCGCAGATAGTCGCCGAAGGAGAACCCGCCGGGGATCACGACCAGGTCGAGATCACCAAGGTCGGTTTCCTTGTGCCAGATCATGCGGGGCTTCACGCCGCCCGAATTCTCCAGCGCGATCGCCATGTCGCGTTCCCGGTTGATGCCGGGAAACAGGATGATGCCTGCCTTCATCGGGGGTTCCTACCCATCCACCTGGACCCGGAAGCTTTCGATGACCGTGTTGGCCAGCAGCTTGCGGGCCATGTCCTCGGCCTGCGCGCGGGCGCGGACGGGATCGGTCTCGGTCAGTTCGAGTTCGATGACCTTGCCGGCGCGCACGTCGTTGACACCGGCGAAGCCCAGCGTGCCGAGGGCGTGGGCGATGGCCTTGCCCTGCGGGTCGAGGACCCCGGGCTTCAGCATGACCGTGACAATGGCTTTCACGTCGGAGTCCTTGAAAAACGGAAGGTGAGCGGGCACCGGTTCACTGCATGATCTCCGGCCCCTTGAGGTCGCGCATGCCGGCCTCGGGCAGGATGCCCAGGCGCTTGGCGACTTCCTGGTAGGCTTCCTCGACACGGCCAAGGTCGCGGCGGAACCGGTCCTTGTCCATCTTCTCGTGCGTCTTGCTGTCCCACAGGCGGCAATTATCCGGGCTTATCTCATCGGCCAGGATGATCCGCATCTCATCGTTTTCCCACAGCCGGCCGAATTCCAGCTTGAAGTCCACGAGCGAGATGCCGACGCCCAGGAACAGCCCGGTCAGGAAGTCGTTGATCCGCAGCGCCAGCGCGACCATGTCGTCGAGGTCGGCGGTATTGGCCCAGCCGAAGCAGGTGATGTGCTCCTCGGACACCATCGGGTCGTTCAGCGCGTCGTTCTTATAGTAATATTCCATGATCGAGCGCGGCAGGCGGGTGCCCTCGGCAATGCCCAGGCGTTCGGAGAAGCTGCCGGCCGCGATGTTGCGGACCACGAGTTCGAGCGGGATGATCTCGACCTCCCGGATCAGTTGTTCGCGCATGTTCAGCCGGCGGACGAAATGGGTGGGGATGCCGATTTCCCCCAGGCGCATCATCAGATACTCGCTGATGCGGTTGTTCAGGACCCCCTTGCCGGTGATCACCCCCTTCTTCTTGCCATTGCCCGAGGTCGCGTCGTCCTTGAAATATTGGACAAGCGTTCCCGGTTCCGGCCCTTCGAACAGGATTTTGGCCTTGCCCTCATAGAGTTGGCGGCGGCGAGCCATTGAAGCGGTCCCCTTGGCGGTCAGGCCGCAACGGGCGGCGGGGGGGATATAGCAGCGCGGGGGGCCGGGAAAAAGGGCGCGCGGTCCGAATGCGGACAGACGCGCGCCCCTCGGCCGGCGGTCGGACCGGTCAGTTCGCCGACCGCACGAGCTTCACGAGCGCCCCGACATGCTCGGGCGGGGTCTGCGGGACGATGCCGTGGCCGAGGTTGAACACGAAGGGCCGGCCCTTCATGGCGGCCAGGATCGACCGCGTTTCGGTCTCCACCGCCGCCCCGCCGGCGACCAGCGCCATCGGGTCGAGGTTGCCCTGCAACGCCACGCCTGCCGGCACCATGGCGGCGGCGCGGACCGGGTCCATCCCGGTGTCGATGCCGATCGCGTTGACCCCGGTCGCGCCATATTCGGCCAGCATCGGGCCGGCCAGCCGCGGAAAGCCGATCACCGGCACGGACGGAAACCGTGCCCGCAGCGCCGCCACGATCCGGGTCGCCGGCGCGATCACATGGCGGCGGAACTGCGAGGGCGGCAGCACCCCGGCCCAACTGTCGAACAGCATCAGCGCTTCGGCCCCCGCCTCGGCCTGGGCGGCGAGGTATTCGATCGTTGATTCGGTCAGCACATCCATCAGCCGGCCAAACAGGGCCGGATCGGCGAAGGCCAGCGCGCGGGTATTGGCGAAATCGCGGGAGCCGCCGCCTTCCACCATATAGCAGGCGACGGTGAAGGGGGCGCCGGCGAAGCCGATCAGGGCGGTGCGGTCGAAGCCCTCCTGCCCCAGCCCGGCGCGGACGCGACGGACGGTTTCCATCACCGGCGCGACCCGGGCGGCAACCTTGGACGGGTCAAGCGCATCGACCCCGGCGGCGTCGCGCAGCTTCGGCAGGACCGGTCCCTCCCCTTCCTTGAAGGCCAGGCCGTGGCCCAGCGCCCAGGGCAGGATCAGGATGTCGGAGAACAGGATGGCGGCATCGAAGCCGAAGCGGCGGATCGGCTGCAAGGTGACCTCGGCCGCCTTGTCGGGGGAGGTACACAGCGCGATGAAGTCCGGCACGGTGGCGCGCAGGGCGCGATACTCGGGCAGATAGCGCCCGGCCTGGCGCATCAGCCACAGCGGCGGCGGCCAGACGGCTTCCCCCGACAGGGCGCGCAGGAACGGCTTCGATGGGGAGGCTACCTGGATCACGAGGCTTTCCTGGGGCTAAAATCAGGTGCCTCGGGTGTCACGGACGCCCGGACGGGTCAAGTGTTTCGGATCAGGGAAACGACCCCTCCGCCCTGGTCGACCGCCATTCGCGCGAATCCGAGCCGTATCTGCTATCGCATGCGGGTGACGGACCCGATCCTGCCCCTTCTCGCCGGCATCGCGTGTCTGCTGCTGGCCCTCGCCGCGGCGGAAGCGTGGGGCGGCGCGCGTATCCGGCACGGGATCGGCCTTTCCGCCGCCTGCCTGTCCGGCTGGGGCGCGCTGCTGGCGCTGATCGCCCTGGTCATGGGCAACGCGCCGGTCCGGCTGGACCTGCCGATCGGACCGCCCGGGGCGAGCCTGGGCCTCGCGCTCGATCCGCTCGCCGCCTTCGCCCTGGTGCTGGTCTTCCTGGCCGGCGCCGCCGTCATCGCCTTCGCCGCCGAACAGCCCCCGCCCTCCCGAGGCGCCCCGCCGCCCGCCCTTTCCGCCCCCATCGCCATCCTGGGCGCCTGCGTCCTGGCGCTGCTCGCCGCCGATCCGGTGATGCTGGTGCTGGCCCTCTCCGCCGCCGGCCACTCCCTCTGGCTCACCGGCACAGGCACCGTTCGGCGGAGCGTCGGCTGCGCCCTGCCCCCGGCCGCCGGCCTGGCCGCCGCCGCCGCCATGCTGGTGCTGGCGCCCGCCACGCCCGGTTTCGGTCCGATCGGTGCGGACACCGCCCAGACGGCCCTTGTCATGCTGCTCGCTTTCGCCGGCCCCGGCGCCCTCCTCGGCCTCCCTCCCTTCGGCCGTTCGGCTCTGCTGGCAACCGCCGACCCGACCGGGCGCGCCATCCTCGCCGGCTGTCTGTTGCCGGTCGCCGGCATGCTGCTGCTGCGACTGATCCTCGCCCCGCTGCCGGCCGAGGCGTCGTTCTGGTGGGGCGTTCCCCTGCTGGCCCTCGGCAGCCTCGCCGCGCTGGCCGGCGCCTGGAGGGCCACCGCCGGCACCGACCTGCCAACCATCCTGATCGGCCTGGGCCAGCGCCAGGGCGGGCTGCTGGCGATCGGGATCGGCCTCGCGCTGATCGCCCGATCCGCCGACCTGCCGGGGATGGCCGAGCTTGCCCTGGGCGCGGTCTGCCTGCTGCTGGTGGGACAGGCGCTGGGCGGCACGCTGGTCTTCCTCGCCGCCTCCGCCGCCGCATCCGCGGCCGGGACGGCGCGCCTGGACCGGCTGGGCGGGCTGCTGCACCGCATGCCCGTCACCGGCGCCGCCATGCTGGTCGGGCTGCTGGCCCTGCTGATGCTGCCGCCGGGAATCGGCTTCGCGGCGATGTGGGACCTGGCGCAGGCGATCCTGGCCGCCCCCCGCACCGGCCTCGCCTCGGCCTGGGTGCTCGCCCCGCTGGCCGCTGTCCTGGCCTTCTCCGCCGCGCTGGCCCTCGCCGCCGCGATCCGCATGCTGGGCGTGGCCTTCCTGGGCCGGCCCCGCCTGCCGCGGTCCTCGGCGGCCGAGGACGTGCCGCCCCAGGCCCGCCTCATCCTGCTGGCCCTGTCCGGCCTCGCCCTGCTCGTCGGCCTGCTCCCAGCCCTGGTGCCCGCTTTGCTCGCCCGCCTTGCCATCCGCGCCCTGAACGAGGGCGCCGAACGCGCCGACCCGAGCCTGCTGGCGCTGACCGCCGGGCGGGACGCCTATGCCCCGATTCTCCTGTTCATC
This sequence comes from Acetobacteraceae bacterium UBA6159, assembly GCA_002422345.1. Classification (GTDB taxonomy): domain Bacteria; phylum Pseudomonadota; class Alphaproteobacteria; order Acetobacterales; family Acetobacteraceae; genus Rhodopila. The sequence goes on along the minus strand of DIUL01000230.1, from coordinate 15,576 downwards.
GTGGTCGCGATCGCCGTCTTCGTGGCATGGCGCCTGGTCCGCCGACCGGTGGTGGATGAGCGCGCGACGCCCGCCTGGTCGGGCGGGTTTGCGCCGCCGCCGGCCTGGCTGCCCTATGGCGACCCGCTGACCCAGACCGATGGCGCGGGCTTCGTGCCGGCGGTGACCCTGCGGGTGCCCCCGGCCCCCATGCCGCGGGTCCGGCTCTCCGCGATCCGCCTGGGCCGCTTCGCCCCCTGGCTGATCCTGGCCGCGCTGGCGCCCCTGCTGGTGGCGGCGCTGGCCCGATGACCCTGCTGCTCGCCCTGCTCGCGCAAATCCTGCACGCGGCCCTGCTGGTGGCGGCGACGCCGATCCTGGCGGGCGTGCTGCGCTGGGCCGGGGCGGGCTTCGCCGAAACCCCTGCCGCCCTGATCCGGCGCGAGCACGCGCTGCTGCGCCGCCTCTGGCGCAAGACCCCGCTGCCGACCGAGCCCTCCACGCCCCTGCTGCGCGCCGCCCCCGCCATCGCCGCCGGCCTGACCGTGGTGGTCGCGCTGGTGACGCCCAGCTTCTCGGTGGGCATGGCGCTGGGCGGGCTGGGGGACTTCCTGACGGTCGCGGGGCTGCTAACCCTGGCACGCCTGCTGCCCTTGCTCGCCAGCCTCGATGCCGGATCGGCGGCGGGAGGCATCGCCGCCGCCCGCCATGTCAGCCGCGGCACCATCGCCGCCGCCGCCTTTCCGCCGGCGATCCTGGCCCTGGCGCTCGGGGCCGGCGGGCTGACGCTGGATCAGATCGGGGCGGCGCGGTTTGATGACGCCTTCGTGCCGGGCGCGGCCCGAGGCCTCGCGGCGGCGGCAATCGCGGCGATCGCGGTGGCGGACCTGGCTGGGCCCCGGCTGGACGAGGCCCTGTCCGGTCCCGACCTCGCCCTGGCCCGCGTGACCGAGGCGCTGCGGCTGCTGGTCTGGTGCAACCTGGTCCTGCTGCTGGCCGCGCCGCTGGGGCTGGTCAGCCCGGACTCGGCACTGGCGGACTGGCCGCTGGCGGTGCTGTCCTGGATCGGACGGCTGATCGTACTGACCGGGCTGCTTGCGGGAGCAGCCGCCGTGATCGGCCCACCGCCCGAACGCTGGCTGGCCCCCGCGCTGCTGCTGGCCGGCGGGCTGGCCGTGCTGGCCGCGATCGTGGCACTGACCCACACGGGTGCCGCATGAGCGTCCTGGCCCAGGGCCTGACCGGGCTGGTGCTGGCCCTGGCGCTGGCCGACCTGCTGGTGCGCCAGCCGGCCGGACTGCTCGCGCTGGCGGTGTCGCGCGGGATGCTGGCTGCGCTCGCCCTGCTGGCCGAGGGGCTGGTCCTTGGCGCCAGCCTGACGGCGCTGGCGGCGGGGCTGCTGTTGCCCTTCCTCGTCTGGCGCGCCCCAGGAGCCACCCTGCCCGCCGTTCCCTGGCCGACCTGGGTGATCGCGATCGTGGTCACCCCGCTTGGCCTCGCGGTCGGACCGCTGGGGCTGCCACTGGCGATCCTCCTGGTCGGCCTGCTGGCGCTGCTCGCTCGGCCGGCCGGTTCGGCGCTGGCGTTGACGACGATGCAGGTGGGCGCCGCCCTGGTGCTGCCAGCCCTGGCCGGAATGGATGCGATGGGGACGGGCCTCGCCGAGGCGGGTTTCTCGGCCATGGGAGTCGCGGGAACGGCCCTGCCGGCCCGGGGCATGGCCGAACACGGCGTTGCGACCACGCTGGCCGCCTGCCTGCCGGTGGCGGCCGGGCTGGTGGTCCTGGCCGGACGCCAGCCCGGCTGGAGGACGTCGTGACCGCGGCCCTGCTGCTGGTCTCGGTCCCGTTCCTGACGGCGCTCGCGTTGGCGGCGCTGCGGTCCGAGGCCCTGGCCGAACGGATCGACCGCTGGGTGGTGACGCTGGCCCTGCCGGCCGCGATCGGCCTCACGGCCTGGAGCGGCGGCCTGGACCGGCTGGGCCTGCTGAGCGCGGGACTCGTCTGGGTGACAGCCGCGCTGGCACGCTGGGGTGGGGCGATGGCTGAGGATGGGCCAGGCTCCACCGCGCGGGCGCTGGATCAGGTCGTGCTGGGTGGGTTGCTGCTGGTCTGCTTGGTGGCCGGCGGGACCCATGGAGTCGCGGTCTGGGCCGCGGTGGTCGTGGTTGTCGGGGCTTCGGTGCTGCGGGGCTGGGATGGCGTTGCCACCACCATTCCCCCCCTCCCCC
>DIUL01000230.1:0-13346 GCA_002422345.1 Acetobacteraceae bacterium UBA6159 | reverse complement strand
CTCCCTCAAGGGGAGGGGGAGCGTGGAAGGCAGCCCCCAAGCACGCCCACACCCCACCTTCCAGGCAGCCATACCCGCAACCGGCCTGATCCTCCTCCTCTTCGGCACCATCACCGCCCCCCTCGACCCGCCGTTCGGCCTGGGCTGCCAGATCGTCGGACTGGCCACCGTGCTCGCCCTCGTCCCCGCCCTCCTGCCCGTCGCGCTGCCCCTCCTCCTCCGCCTCGGGGCCGAGACCGGCAGCCCGCCTCTCCTCGCCGCCGGCCTGGTCGGCCTGGCCCTTGCCGCGATCGCCGTCCCTCTCCGCCTCCTGACCGCTGAACGAGGCGCCGTCCTCGGCCAGATGGCGCTCGCCGCCGCCGCGATCGGCCTGGGTTCGGCGGAAGGCAGCTTCGCCGCCCTCATCCTCCTGATCCTCCTGACACTGAGCGACACAGCCGCCCGCCTCTCCGACCCGGCCCGGCCGGTGGCCCTGCTGGCACTCGCCGGCCTTCCCCCCCTCGGCACCTTCGCCGGCCTGGCGCTCGCCCTGCCGGAGATCGCTCGGCATGAACCGCTTCTACTGCTGGTCTGCCTGCCCGGGATCGCCCTCCCGGCCTGGTGGCTCATCCGCGGCGCGACCATCCGCCGCCGCATCGTCCAACCCGCCCTGGGCTGGCTGCCGATCGGAGCCGTCCTCCTCATCGGCGTCCTCACCCCCGCCCCGCTCGCCCTCTGGCTCCGTTCGGCTCTGCCTCCCGCCGCCATCACCGCGGGTCCCGCCCCATGACCCCGCCCACCATCGCCACCATCCTCGCCGCCTCGCAGGCCGAACCCTGCCGCCCCTGGCCCCGCCACCGCCTCCCGCACACCGCCTGGCGCGCCCTGATCGACGCCCTGCGCCACGAACCCCACCGCCTGCTCGCCCTCTGGGCCGACACCATCGAGGTCCACGCCCTCCTGCTTCACGATCCCGGCCTGGGCGTCGTCGCCGTTTCCACCGCCATCGAGGTCGGCGCCTACCCCGCGCTCTCGGCCGTCCGCCCCGCCGCCGAACCGTTCGAGCGGATGATCCGCGACCTCTGGGGCCACCACGCGGCCGACGCCCCGGATGAGCGCCCCTGGCTCGACCATGGGCAATGGCCGGTCACCCTGCCGCTCTCCCCCCGCCCCGGTTCCGCGCCCATCGAGCCCGATCCGCCCAGCTTCCCCACGGCCGAGGGCGACCACGCCACCCGCCTGCCGATCGGCCCCGTCGCCGGCCTGATCACCGACGCGGCGCATCTGCGCCTGACGCTCTCCGGCACCGCGATCCGGTCGGCCGAGGCGCATCTCGGCTATGCCCACAAGGGCACGCTGGCCCTGATGCGCGGCAAATCCCCCCGCGCCGCCGCCCGCTTCATCGCCCGCCTGTCCGGGGACGCCACCGTCGCCCATTCCCTCGCCTTCGCCCGTGCCTCCGAGGCGGCGCTGGAAACCGAGGCCCCGCCCCGCGCCCAGGCCCTGCGCCTTCTGCTGGCGGAATGGGAACGGATGTCCGTCCATCTGGGCCACTTCGCCGACCTGGGCGCCCTGGCAGGGGCCGCCGGCCTGCACCGCATCGCCGAGGGCGCGCGCGAGAACCTGGCCCGCGCCGCCGAGGCCGCCTTCGGCCACCGCCTGCTGATGGATGTCGTCGTGCCGGGCGGCGTGTCCCACGACATCGCCCCCGACGGGCAGGTGGTGCTGCGCGCCGCCCTGACCGCCTTCGTCGAAACCCTACCGCCGCTCGCCGCCGCGCTGGAACATCCGCCGCTCGCCAGCCGCCTGTCCGGCCTGGCCCCTGTGCCCCTGGCCCTGGCCAACCGCCTGGGCGCCGGCGGCGTCGTCGGCCGCGGATCGGGACGCGCCTTCGACGCCCGCGCCCTGGACGAAGCCCATGGCGGCATCGAGTGGGAGGCCGAAACCCAGCGCCAGGGCGATGAGACCGCACGCAACCTGGTCCGCCTGCGGGAGATCGCGGCCAGCATCGGCATCATCGACCGGCTGTCCGGCTTCCTGCCGGATGGCCCCGTGGCCGTCACCCTCCCGGCCGGCAGCGGCGAGGGAATCGGTTGCGCCGAGGGACCCCATGGCGACATCTGGCATTGGTTGCGGCTCGATCACGGCCATATCGCCGCGGCTTTCCCCCGCGATCCCGCCTGGGCGCTGTGGCCGCTGGCGGAGCACGTCATGGCCGGCGCCGCCGTGGAGGATGTCGCGTTGATCCGTTGCAGCCTGGGACTGACGGTATCGGGAATGGACCTGTAATGCGCCGCCCCGCCTGGCTGCCCGCCCGCGTCACGCCCGACCCCGATGTCCCGGTCGATGGCGACACCGTGAACGCGCTGATGGCGCGCCTGGACGCGGCCGCCCAGACGCGGCTGGGGCGCAGCCTGGCGCTGCGCCACATCGACGCCGGCAGTTGCGGCGGGTGCGAGCGGGAGATGCGCGCCCTTTCAGGCCCGCTGTATCAACTGGAACGCTTCGGCCTGCGCTTTGTCGAAAGCCCGCGCCACGCCGATGTCCTGGTCGTGACCGGCCCGATGACACGCAACATGCGCCTGGCGCTGGAACAGGCCTGGGACGCCACGCCCGATCCGAAATGGGTCGTGGCGCTGGGCGACTGCGCGGTCGACGGCGGCGTCTTCAAGGGCAGCTACGCCGTCCTGGGCGGAACCGGAAACGCGGTGCCGATCGACCTGACGATCGCCGGCTGCCCGCCATCCCCGGCCCGCATCCTGGCCGGCCTGCGCGCGCTGCTGGAAGCCAACGCCCCATAGAAAAGGGCGGCTGGACTTCAGCCCGTCGTGGTGGTGGTCTTCTTCGTGCCGGTCTTCTTCGTCTTGGCCGTCTTGTTCGTCTTGGTGGTCTTGGTCTTCTGCGACTGTGCGCCGGTCTGGGTCGTGGTCTGCTGCTTCGCCATGGCGGGCGGCGCGACCAGGGCGGCCACCGGCAGGACGAAGACCAGCGCGAGGATCAGGCGTTTGGCGGAAGCGATCATGGTCTTTGCTCCACGGGGGATACGAATCGGCGAGCCGAGATGGCCGCCTGCCCGCTCATGGTCACCTTTTCCGTGCGATAGCAAGTGCTTTTGCGGGTTACCGAAACCTGTGTCTCAGAACAGACCGTAGCGCACCCCGAGCCACAGCTTCCGCCACAGCGGCAGGCTGACCCGCTCCCCCGGACGCTCCCACCCGCGCCGTTCCAGCATCGACAGGATCGCCGCATAGGTCGCGCCCATCAGCCGAGCCGGCTTCATGGCGACGGGATCGCAGGCGCGCATGGCGGCGTCGGCCTCCCGGAAGTAGTCATGCGCCCGGGCCGCGAGGCGGGAGCACACTTTCCCGAGCCCCGGATGGGTGATCGCGGCGCGTGCGTCGAGCGGCACGCCAGCGTCCTCCAGATACTCAAGCGGCAGATAGAGCCTGTTGCGATCGGCATCTTCCTGCAGGTCGCGCAGGATGTTGGTCAACTGCAACGCCCGTCCCAGCGCATGCGCGACACGATCGGCGGTGGGTGACGCATCGCCGAACGCGCGAACCGACAGTCGGCCCACGGCCACCGCGACGCGATCGCAATACAGTTCCAACGTCGCGAGGTCGGGGGCCACGATCTCGGTTTCCGCGTCCATCCGCATGCCGTCTATGACCGCAATGAAATCATCGCGGCGGAGGTCGAAGGCCGCCACCGCGCGGGTCAGCACGCGCGTGACGGGATCATGGTTCCTGCCCGCGTAGACGTCATCGATCCAGGCGTGCCATTGCGCGAGGCCCGTCAGTTTCTCCGGCAGCGTCCCTTCCTCATCGGCGATGTCGTCGACGATGCGGCAGAAGGCGTAGACGGCGTACATCGCGTGCCGGCGGTCCGGCGGCAGCACCCGCATGCCACGATAGAACGACGTGCCGGCCGCGCGGACGATCGCCTCCACCGCGTCGAGATCGGCCTGTTCGGCGCCCAGCGGTGTCATGCCACCTGCCAGAAATACCGCAGCGCGGCCACGGAACTGGACGCGAAATCCAGCTTCGACAGTGCGACCCGTCTTGCCAGCGGATCGGTGCGCGCCAGCCGCCGAGCCAGCCGTCGGGCGAGGCCGAGGATGACGGCTGATTCGAGGCGCAGCCGGCGGTTATGCGCGATCTCCGGCAGTTCGATCGCGGCCTGCGTCAGCCGGTCGATCCGATCGAGCAACGTGACGAACACCCGCCGCAGCCCGGGCGTTTCCCGGTTCGCGCGCAGATCGTCGATGCGAACCCCGAAATGGTTCAGCAGCGCCATCGGCAGATAGCAACGATCCAGCTCCGCCAGGTCCTTGGCGCAGTCCTGCATGTGATTGAGAACCTGCAACGCGATGCACAACGCGTCGGACGATGAATAGCACTCGTGACTCTCGCCATGCAGGTCCAGCAGGAACCGCCCGACCGGCACCGCCGAGTAGCGACAATAGCCGTACAACTCGTCGAACGTTTCGTATCGCGTCTTGGTCGCGTCCTGGCGGAACGCGATCAGCAGATCCGTTGCATGCGTGGGCGTGACCTTGGTCCGCGCCAGACTCTCCCGCAGCCGCGTCGCACTCGGCGAACCGGTGTCACGCGCGCCGAGGAGAACGGCCTCCATGATATCCAGCCGAGCGATCTTGTCGGCGGGGGAAAGATCCTTTGAATCGGCAATGTCATCGGCATTGCGCGCGAAGGCATAATAGGCATGAACATGCGGACGCAGCGCCGGGCTGATCAGCGCCGAACCGACCGGGAAATTCTCGTCGCCGCGATCTTTCCCCGACCAGACCTCAACATTCTCCGTATGCCCACTCATCTCCCATCACCCTCATACGCTCGGCCCTTCCACGCGACACCACGGCCGAAATGATGGTTGCAAGCGGAACCTATCGTTGCTGCCATGTAGAAAGCCGCGATCAGCGGCAGGAACGGCGCCCAGGCGGCGGAGCGTCCGAAGCGGCGGAGCGTCGGGAGATAGGACCCGGCCAGCAGCACCCAGGTGATCAGGCCGCACCAGCGCGCGGGACCATCGGCGAACAAGGCGGCGGCGGGGGGCACCAGCCAGGTCAGCGCCATGCCCAGGGTGGTGGCCGCCAGCAGCAGCGGCGAAAAACGCAGTTGCACATAGGCGGTGCGCGCGACCATCCGCCAGATATCGGCGAAATCGGGGTATGGGCGCACCGACCGGGCCAGCACGGAATGGCCCAGGAAAATGCGGCCACCGCGCTTGACCGCGGTCGCCAGAGCCACGTCGTCGATCAGCGCGCCGCGCACAGCCTCCACCCCATTCGTTCGCCGCAAGGCCCTTCGCCGGATCAGAACCGTTCCGCCAGCGGCCGCCGCGGTGGCCTTCTGCGAATCGTTTACCCAATCGAAGGGATACAACAACTGAAAAAAGAAAACGAATGCCGGCACGAGGGCGCGTTCGGCCAGGCTGTCACAGGCGAGTTCGACCATCTCGGACACCATGTCGAGGCCGTCGTCCTCGGCCTTGGCGACCAGGGTGCCGAGATGGCGCGGGTCGTGGACGATGTCGGCGTCGGTCAGCAGCACGAGTTCGGAGTCGCCGGTGGCGAGCAGGCCCTGCTGCACGGCCCAGAGCTTCCCGCTCCATCCGGCCGGACGGGGCGCGCCGGTCAGGACGGTCAGCCGCGGATCGTCCAGGCCGCGGGCGATGGCGCCGGTGCCGTCGGTGCTGCCGTCATCGACCAGGATGACGCGGAAGGGGCCGGGATAGTCCTGCGCGAGCAGGGAGCGGAGGGTGGCGGCGATGACCTCGGCTTCATCCCGGGCGGGGACGACGATGGCGACGGAGGGCGCGGAGGCGGGGACGCGGGCGGTCAGCACCGGCCCGGCCTGCCAGAAGCGGCCGTGGAGGAAGATCAGATACAGCCAGATGACCAGGGCGAGGGTCGCGAGGGCGGTCATGCGGGACGCCGGACGGGGTGGGAGGCTGGGAAGGGGACGGGGACGGCGGCGCAAATACCGTCATGGTGGGCGCAGGCCCACCNNTCGTGGGTGGTGGGCCTGCGCCCACCATGACGGGGGGGAAAGGCCGGCGCCACCCGCCCACCATGACGCGGGGAAAGGGCCGGTGCCACCCGCCCACCGTGGCGAGACGGAATAGCCGACGCCCCCCGCCCACCAAACCCAGCCGCTGCCACCCAGCCCGCCATCATTTCAGCATGCCATTCGCACGGAACCAGGCCACCGCATCCTCCACCGCCAGGCGCACCGGGCGGGGCTGGTAGCCGAGTTCCCGGATCGCCTTGGCCGAGGAATAGAACATCTTCTTCCGCGCCATCTTCAGATGATCCCGCGTGACCAAAGGCGGAATGCCGGTCAGGTTCGCGAACATCTCCATCACCCAGGCGACGGGCCAGACCGCGCCCTCCGGCAGGCGGATCGACGGAGGCCGGCGCCCGGCCACATCTGCCACCAGCGCCAGCACGTCCTTCAGCGGCATGTTCTCCCCGCCCAGGACATAGCGTTCATGGATGCGGCCCCGCTCCAGCGCCAGCACGTGGCCGAGCGCGACGTCATCGACGTGGACGATGTTCAGCCCGGTATCGATATAGGCCGGCATCTGCCCCGCGGCGGCGTCCCGGATCATCTTCCCTGTCGGCGTCGGCTTGATGTCGCGCGGACCGACTGGAGCGGCCGGGTTGACGATAACGACCGGCAGGTTCTCGGCCCGAGCCAGCGCCAGCACCGCCTGTTCGGCCAGGAATTTCGAGCGCTTGTAGGTGCCGATGAAATCGGACTCCTTCGCCGGCGTGTCCTCATCCGACAGGGTCCCGTCGCCGATCAGGCCCAGGGCGGCGACGGAGCTGCAATGCACGATCCGTTCGGCGCCGGCGCGGCCGGCGGCGCGGACCATGGCGACCGCGCCCCCGACGTTGGCACGCAGCATCTCCTGAGGGTCACGCACCCAGATCCGGTAGTCGGCGGCGACATGGACGACATAGCGGCAGCCGGCGGCGGCGCGATCGAGCGAGGCGGGGTCGGTCAGGTCGCCGGTCACCAGTTCGGCGTCCAGCCCCGCGACGTTGCGCCGGTCGCTGCCCGCGCGGACCAGCAGGCGCAGGTCGTGGCCGCGTTCGGCCAACACCCGCGCGACGGCGGAGCCGACGAAACCGGTGGCACCGGTCAGAAGCGTGGTCATGAAGGCACCGCCTGGTTGAGGATCGCGCTTCCATAGACGAAGCGCCGCTTGCCGGGGAAGACCGTGCGGGGCACAAGCCGGGGGATTGTGGGGGCTGGGGGGGTGTGACCCCTCCCCCCGGCCTTGGTCCGCCTCGCGGCCCAGGCCCTCAAGGGGAGGGGGAGACGTTGAGGCATGGCCGTGCCCCCCGGTTGAACCGTCGCCTTTTCTTGAATGCGTGCGCCTGAAAGTCCTGGATGAAACGCCTTTCCCTTCTCCTCGCCGTCCTGGGACTGATCCTTGGCATCGGCCTGATCTCCCATTTCGGGTTCGACAGCATCGCCGGCGCGATCGGGCGCATCGGTCCGGGGGAGTTCGCCCTGATCGTCGGCTGGCAACTGGTCATCTTCGCGATCCTCGGCACCGCCTGGCATGTGATCCTGCCGGGGGAGCAACGCGCGCCCACCTGGGTGACGGTCTGGGCGCGGATGGTGCGGGATGCCTCGGCAACCTGCCTGCCCTTCTCCCAGGTCGGCGGCTTCGTCTTCGGCACCCGGGCGGCCACGCTGCATGGGATCAAATGGCAGACCGCCACGGCATCGATGGTCGTGGACCTGACGGCCGAGTTCCTCGCCCAGATCGCCTTCGCCGCGATCGGCCTGACCATCCTGCTCGCCCACGCCCCGTCATCGGATCTGGTCCTGCCGCTGGAAATCGGCCTCGGGCTGGCGGTCGCGGGAGGCATCGCGTTCGTCGCGGCGCAGAAGGGGGCGGGGCCGATCTTCTCCGCCCTGGGCAAGCGCATCGCCGGCAACCGGTTCGAGAACGCGCGCGAACGGATGGCCGTGTTGCAGGCCGAGGTCGCGCTCATCCACGGCCATACGCCGCGGCTGATCGCGGGGTTCCTGCTGCATCTGCTGGGCTGGATCGCCACGGGCTTCGCGGGCTACCTGACGCTGCGGCTGCTGGATGTGCCGATCGGCTTCGACCAGGCCCTGGCGATCGAGGCGCTGGTCGCCGCCGTCGCCGCCATGGCCTTCCTGGTGCCGGTCAACGCGGGGGTGCAGGAGGCCGGCTACGTCGCCCTCGGTGCCCTGTTCGGCGTGCCCCCGGATATCGCGATCGCGGTGTCCCTGATCCGACGGGCGCGGGATGTGACGCTGGGCGTGCCGATCCTGCTGGTCTGGCAGTTGGTGGAGGTGCGGCGGCTGCGCGGCCGGGCGGTGGACTGAGCTACCGGCCCCAGGGCCGCAGGACCAGGACCGCCGCCGTCGCCTGCAACCCCATGCACAGCAGCAGGACCGCGCCGTAGTCGCCGCTGAAATCGCGCATCAGCCCAAACAGCGCCGGCCCGATCGCCAGCGTGAACTGCCCGATCGCCCCGTTCAGCCCGACCAGCAGCCCGAACGATCGACCCGCGAACTCCCGCTGGATCACGATCGCCGGCAAGGTGATGACGTTCCCCACCGAGGCGCCGAACAGCACGCTGCCCGCGAACAGCGCCGCCGGGTCCATCGGCCGCAGCGCCATCAGGCCGAGGCCCGCGGCCTGCACGAGGAAGCTGACCGCGCTGAAGCCCCTCTGATGCAGCCGGTCGATCACGAAGCCGGCGCCGATGCGTCCGGCCATGGCGGCGGCGCTCGCCAAGCTCACCGCCGCGCTGGTCCCGCCCGGGCCGAGCGCGGGGAGGAGGAAGGAGACCATGTGGACGATGAAGCCGACCTGGGCGGACAGCGCCAGCGCGAAGGGCAGCGCCACCGACCAGAAATGACGGTCCCTCAGCGCGGCTGGCTTGGAGGCGAAGGCGGGCCTCGGGTCCAGCGTCGCGGCGTCGGTCGCGGACAGCACCGGGCGGACGGGCAGCGCGCCCACGCAGACCAGCAGGATCGGCGCCAGCACGCACCATGACGCCACCACCGTCCAGGGCACCGCGCTTCCCAGCCCGAAGGCCTGGCTGAGGGTCACCAGCAGGGGGGCGATGGTGAAGCCCGCCGCGCTGGCCCCATTCAGCGCCAGGCTGAGCGCCAAAGGCCGGCGGCGGTCGAACCAGAAGGACATCGTGGTCGCGATGGCGGTTCCGGTGGTGGACGCCCAGCCCAGCGCCATCGGCACGGCCGCCACGAACAACTGCCAGGGCGCCGTGGCCGTCGCGAAGCCCATGGCCCCGATGCCGAGCAAGATGATGCCTCCGCCGAGGACTGTCCGGGGGCCGAGGCGGGTCATGGCGGCATGGATCCAGGGCATGGTCAGCGCCCCGCCCAGATACATCCCCGTGGTCGCCGCCGTGATGACCGAGGCCGGCCAGCCGAACCGCGCCCTCAGTTCCGCGAGGTAGACGGCGTGGCCATAGAACCCGAAGCCCCAGGCGAAGACGGCGATGCAGAAGCACGCCAGGATGACCGGCCAGAAGCGGCGCAGTTCGGCTTCGTCAGACATGGGGAATGGGATTCCTCGGGGCTTGGACGGGGTTTGTCGCAGGCGGCCGGGGCGGGCGCCATGGCGGATAGTTCGGTTGCGGCCGATGTCTGGTTGTCGGGCGGAACCGAGGGCGGCACGATGGCGGCCCCACGCCAACCGGAGGCCTCCGCATGTCCGAATCCCAGATCGCCGCCTGGCTCGCCACCCAGCATGACGCGATGGTCGCGATGCTGCGGGAAATGGTCGACATCGACAGCGGCAGCTACAACAAGCCCGGCATCGACGCGGTCGGCGCCGTGGTCCGCCGGTTCATGGAAGCCCAGGCCATCCCCGTCGAGGTCGTCCGCCAGCAGAAGCACGGCGACTGCCTGCGCGCCAAGGTTCCCTGGGACGGACCCGCCGGCAACGCGGGCGGCAACATCGTGCTGATGGGCCATCGCGACACCGTCTTCCCGGATGGGGAGGCCGAACGCCGCCCCTTCACCATCCGCGACGGCATCGCCTATGGCCCTGGGGTCGCCGACATGAAGGCCGGGCTGGTGATGAACTGCTTCGTCCTCGCCGCCTTCGCCAAATTCGGCGGCTCCCCCGCGCCGCTCGTCGGGCTGTTCACGGGGGACGAGGAAATCGGCTCCCCCGAAGGCCGCGCCGTGATCGAGGCGGAGGCGCGACGAGCCCGCGTGGTCTTCAACAGTGAACCAGGCCGGGTGTCCGGCAACGTCGTCACCGGGCGGAAAGGGGGCGTGTTCATGCGGTTCCGGATCACCGGAAAGGCGGCGCACTCGGGCGGCAACTTCCAGGACGGGATCAGCGCAATCGAGGAACTGGCCCGGAAAATCCAGGCGATCCACGCGCTGACCGACCTGGAACGCGGGATCACGCTGAATGTCGGCCTGGTCAGCGGCGGGCAGAGCGTGAACACCGTCGCCCCCTGGGCCGAGGGGCAGATCGACCTGCGCTACGTCAACCCCGAGGACAAGGACGAACTGCTGGCCGCGATCTCGGCCATCATCGACCGCGCCTACGTGCCCGGCACGCGGGCCGAACTGTCGATGCAGGGGGAGTTCCTGCCGCTGACGCAGACGCCCTCGGCCAAACGGTTGTTCGAAATCTACGTGAACGCCGCGGCCGATACCGGCTTCCGGACGGATGGGGAATTCACCGGCGGCTGCGCGGACTCGGGCTTCACGGCGGGCGTGGGAACGCCGACGATCTGCGCGGTCGGGCCGGTCGGCGGGAAGGCGCACAGCCCCGATGAGTTCCTGCGGATCGACACGATGGTCCCCCGCGCCCAGGCCGCCGCGCGGGCGATCCTGCGGCTGGAACGGGCGGGGCTTTAACGCTCCGCCGGCGGAATGGCGCGGAGGGACTGGGAGAAAGCGGCTGCCTCCGCCCGGTCCTTCTTCATGTGGACCCGGGCCGTGGAGGCCGGCTGGTGCGGCAACCCCACCCCCTGCCGTCGCGCGACGCTCGGCCGGATCGGGCGCGGGGCAAACCCGCCGCCGCAATTGGGGCAGACGTTGCACAGGACATTGTCCGCGCAATCGGCGCAGAAGGTGCACTCATAGCTGCAGATCCGCGCGTCCGTGGCGGAAGGCGGGAGGCCCTTGTCGCAGTATTCGCAGTTCGGGCGGAGCTGGAGCATGGATGTCTCCCGGGTTGATGGTACCAGGACGTTCAGGTCACGGAGCGGGAACCACCCTGTAATAGACCCCGTTCGCGCCATAGGACGGCAGGAACCACGTATTTCCACACATATAGTAGGTTGTCCCACCGACCGCCGGCATGACGCAGCCGCCAGGCAGCGATGCGTACTGGCCACCCATCGCATAGCTGGCTCCGGCGGCGACACCCGCAGCGTAGGCATTCGCATTGGGATTCGCGTTGGCCGCCGATGCGATCGCGGCCCCCGTGGCCACGCCCGCGACAGCGCCCGCCGCCGCGGCACAGCCGTAGCAGCCACCGGCGGCATAGGGCACGGCAACCGGCGGGTGATAGGCCGGATAGCCGCCATACACGGGCGGACGATAGGCCGTTGCACCGCCGGCGTAGGTATGCGTGGCGCCCGCGCCATAGGCCCCTGTGGTCGTGCCGCCATAGACGTTGGTGTGCGAGGTCCCGCCAGCCCAGGCGTGGGTCGTGCTGCCACCCCAGGCATTGGTGTGGGTGGTCGCGCCGGCGCCCCAGGAACGGCTCGTGCTGCCACCCCAGCGATCGGCGCTTACCCAGGCACCGGCGGTGTCGGCCAGCACCATCTGTCCGAGACAAAGGGCGGATGCGGCGAGGATCAATCGGTTCATGGCGTGTCCCCTACTGTGCCTTGGCGGGTGGCTTGGGCGTGGCTGGCTTCGCGGGCTTCGCCGGCATGGCGACGGGCGCCGCAGGGTGCGTGAAGGCAACCGGCTTCCCGGCGCGGGCCTTTGCCGAGGTGAAGGCATCTGCCGCAACCGGCGCATCCAACCGCCAATCCGACAGGTCCAGGTCGTGCCGCAGGCCCAGCGGATCCTTACGAAAAACGGCGCGCAGGCGGCGCGGCAGCTTGTCGTCGGCGCCGATCCAAATCTGCATGAAGACATTGTCGTTGGCCCAGGCGACCATGTCGGTCGGCACGCCGCCCACGATCGTGGACTTCCCGATCGAGAAGGCCAGCTTGCCGCCACCGACCAGCAGCGCGCCCGGATCCGGCACCAGGATGTCAGTGAAGGGATAGTAGGTCGCCGACGTCTCAAAGAGCTTCTTCAGCGTCGCCTCGATGGTGGGCGGTGCATCGGCGATGGCCACCAAGTCCTCGGCCGGCGCCCAGGCCATCATGGTCTTGCCGTCGTAGTAGAATTCCGAAGCCGGCCCGTCGCCGGTGCGGATCACGCGCAGCCGGTCAGGCCGCTGCATCGTCACTTCATACCTGGAACCATACACCAAAGGCGGCCCCAACCGGCTCGGCGCTTCCTCGGCCACCGTCGCGACGAAGGACATGGACTTCGCCGCGGCCAGCCGATCGCTCATGGCCTTCAGGAGCTCGACCGCGCGCGGTTCCATCACCATGGGGACGGCCGCCGCCTTGGCCCGCGCCGCGGGCTTGGCCGGCTGGGCGGTACCCGAGGGCTGTTGCGCTGGCTGGGCGATGGCGCTGGCCCCCGACAGGATCAACGCGGCGCCCCATAGCGCAGGCCAGAAACGCTTCGGTCGGTTCATGGAGATCTTCTCCCGAAATGGAATCTGAGCGATCAGTTGCCCGGCCCGACAAGGGTCACTTCGATCCGGCGGTTCTGCGCCCGCCCCTCGACCGTCGTGTTCGGAGCGACTGGGTTCGCCTCCCCCCGCCCCTGGGCCGAGACGATGTTTGCCGGCGCGCCCTGCTTGATCAGGTAGTCGGCGACCGTGTCGGCCCGTCGCGAAGACAGATCGAGGTTGCTGGTGACGCCGATCCGCTTCAGCGCGGGACCGATCGCGACGTTATCGGTATAACCCTCGACCACGACATTGGTCTGCTGCAAGCCTGTCAGAGTCGGCACCATCTTGCGGAGCACCGCCTGCGCCGAGGGGTTCAGCGTGTAGCCGCCTTCGGGGAACAGGATGCGGTCGGTCATCGTGACCTTCAGCTTGCCCTGCAGCATGACGATCTCGGCCTGGTCCGCAGAGTAGGCCGCCTGTAACTGCGCATATGCAGCCTGCAACTGGTCGTATTTCTGTTCCGACACGCAACCGGCCAACAGCGCGGCGCCGCAGAACAGCACCATGGCGCGCCGGATCGAGGAAAAAGTCATCATCACTGCTGTCCGGTCAATCAC
>DIUL01000228.1 GCA_002422345.1 Acetobacteraceae bacterium UBA6159 | reverse complement strand
ATCTGGAGATTACCAAGCCCGTGATTCGCCGTGGCAAGGCCGGCCATTTCCATGACAAGGGACTGGAGGGCGTCGCGCATCACGCGGTGATCCCAAACGTGAACGTGCTGGACGACCTGCAACCCCGCCTCGACCGCCTGAGCGACGATGAGAAACGCCTGTTCGCGCTGATCTGCCGGTCCTACCTGGCCGCCGTGATGCCGGACTATGAATACCGGCAAACCGTTGCCACGATGCAGGTGCCCGTCCCCGGTTCGGCCGCCGCGGAGTTCAAGGCAACCGGCCGTATTCCACTGCGATTGGGCTGGAAGGCGGTCTACGGCGCGGTCATGCCGGAGGGCGAGGATGACACCGCCGAAGACCAAACGCTGCCTCTGCTGACGGATGGCGAGGCCACGACGCTGACCGATCCGAAGGTGGAACCAAGCGCACCCAGCCGACGCCGCGCTACAGCGAAGGCACTCTGGTCGAAGCCATGCAGAACGCCTGGCGGTTCGTCGACGATCCGGCCCTGCGTGAACGCCTGAAGGAGGCGAAAGGGATCGGCACGCCGGCAACCCGCGCGGAAATCATCAAGGGATTGAAGCGCCAGAACCTCCTGGCCGCCGACGGTAAGTTCGTCGTCCCGACGACAGCCGGGCTGCAGATCTTTGAATTGCTCCGGGCAGCCGCCCCCAGCCTGGTGGATCCAGGGACCACCGCAGCGTGGGAGATGCGGTTGGACGACATCGTCTCTGGCCGCGCCGACTACCGGGCTGTGATCGACGGGATTGCTGACGTAGCGGCGGAGATCATCGCCGTCCTGCAAAACCATGGCGCCGGCCGGATCGACCTCGATGTAGCTGAACCGACACCGTCGCGCCGGGGAGTGCGCAGGACGCAAGGCAAGCGGCGCGAGCCGGCCCCCGATGCCAAACCGCAGGGTGCTCGGCGGCGGAGCGCCCGGGCGCCGGCACCCGACGGTGTCGGCGCCGAAGCGACAAATCCCGTGACGCCGAGCAGGAGCGGGACGTCTGGTGGAGCGCCGACGGCGAAGATGCTTGCCTATGCGCGGAGCCTGGCCAGCAACAGGAACCTGGCTCTCCCTCCGGGCTACGATCAGGATTTCGCGATCTGTCGCCAGTTTCTTGACCAGCACGCGCGATGACCCTGGGCTGACGCAGGCCCACGGCGTTGCGTGCTCACGGGGTACTGGCCCACTGTGATCTGTCGACTGGTCAGAGATCGCCGACGAAAGCGACGAGGGGTCGGACCGGAGCAATGGACCACCAGTGGCTCTGTGACCGACTTGCCCAAGGATTGCGGAACCTACGGTGTTCATTGAGACTGTCCAAGGTGAGACGGAAAGCGCGCAATGTCTCGTCGATGGGTGTGGTACGCCCTCACAGCGGCTGGGTGCGAGGGAAGTAGAAAAGGGTCGGTCCAGCTGGTGGACCGAACAGGTCAGGACCGATGGACAAGCGATCCTTCACCGAACGTGACATCTGCACGAAGTTCATCACCCCCGCTCTTTGCCAGGCTGGTTGGGACACTTTGCTCCAAATCCGGGAGGAAGTGACTTTTACCAACGGCCGCATCATCGTGCGCGGCAAGCTGGTCACACGTGCGAAGGCCAAGCGGGCCGACTACATCCTCTATTACAAGCCAAACATCCCCCTCGCGGTGATCGAGGCCAAGGACAACACCCACGGCATCGGCGACGGCCTGCAACAGGGTCTCAACTACGCTGAAACCCTCGATGTCCCTTTCGTGTTCTCGTCCAACGGCGACGGCTTCGTCCTTCACGATCGGACTGGGACCAGCGCAGCAGTCGAAACTACTTTCGGCCTCGATGCCTTCCCCTCGCCGGCGGACCTGTGGGCACGATACCGAGCCTGGAAGGGTCTGAACCCGGAAACCGAGAAGGTCGTCCTCCAGGATTACTACGACGACGGCAGCAACAAGACCCCGCGCTACTATCAGGTCAACGCGGTGAATGCCGCGATCGAAGCCATTGCCAAGGGCCAGGACCGAGTCCTGCTGGTCATGGCAACAGGAACCGGCAAGACCTACACCGCCTTCCAGATCATCTGGCGCCTGTGGAAAGCCGGCCGCAAGAAGCGCATCCTGTTCCTGGCCGACCGCAACATCCTGATCGACCAGACGATGGTCAACGACTTCAAGCCGTTCGGCGCTGCAATGGCAAAGCTCTCGGCGAACGCCAAGACCATCGAACGCGGCGACGGCACCAGTACCGACCTGCCCCTCGCACTTGACCGCAAGCGGCGTATCGACACCGCCTATGAAATCTATCTCGGCCTCTACCAGGCCATCACCGGCCCGGAGGAACGGCAGAAGCTGTTCCGAGAGTTCTCCCCCGGATTCTTTGACCTGATCGTGATCGACGAGTGCCACCGGGGCAGCGCGGCGGAAGACTCGGCATGGCGGGAAATCCTGAACTACTTCTCGGCCGCTACCCAGATCGGCCTCACCGCCACCCCGAAGGAGACCGAATACGTCTCCAACATCGATTACTTTGGGGAGCCTGTGTACTCCTACTCCCTCAAGCAGGGCATACAGGACGGATTCCTCGCGCCTTACAAGGTGATCAAGGTCCATATCGACCGCGACGTGCAGGGCTATCGGCCGGAGAAGGGCCAACGTGACCGCGACGGCGAGGAAGTCGAGGATCGAATCTACAACACGAAGGATTTCGACCGGACCCTGGTCCTGGACGACCGGACTCAGCTTGTCGCCGCCAAGATCACCGAGTTCCTGAAGGAAAGCGGCGACCGGTTCCAGAAAACCATCATCTTCTGCGTCGATCAGGAGCACGCCGCACGAATGCGGCAGGCGCTCATCAACGCGAATCCCGATCTGGCCGCCGCCAACCACCGCTATGTCATGCGGATCACCGGTAACGACGCGGACGGGCAGGCTGAACTGGGCAACTTCATCGACCCGGAATCCACATACCCCGTTCTGGTCACCACCTCCCGCCTGCTCTCGACCGGCGTGGACGCCCAGACCTGCCGCCTGATCGTGCTGGACCGCGAAGTCGGCTCCATGACCGAGTTCAAGCAGATCGTCGGGCGCGGCACCCGCGTCCATGAGGACACCAACAAGCTCTATTTCACGCTGATCGATTTCCGTGGCGCCACAAACCACTTCGCCGATCCCACCTTCGACGGCGACCCGGTGCAGATTTACGAGCCAGGCCCCGATCAACCCATCACGCCGCCCGACCCTGGCCCGGATGACCAGGGGGACGCCGACAGCACGGACGAAGACGAGAACGACGACGACGGCGACACGACGCCCGACTCAGTCACCATTGGGCGCCCTCCCTCAGGGGGCGGGACCCGCAAAATCTACGTCGACGGCGTCGGTGCAACGATCATCGCCGAACGGGTCGAGTACCTCGACGAGAACGGCCGGCTGGTCACCGAATCCCTGCGCGACTTCACCAAGAAGGCCCTCCGGGCGCGCTTCACCAGTCTCGATGCCTTCCTCCGCCGTTGGAACGCAACGGACCGCAAGCGGGCCATCATCGACGAACTGGCAGCCGAGGGCCTGCCGCTTGACCCGATCGCGGACGAAGTCGGCAAGGACCTCGATCCCTTTGATCTGATCTGCCACATTGCCTTCGACCGAAAGCCGCTGACCCGGCGGGAGCGAGCGGACAACGTCAAGAAGCGCGACGCCTTCGCGAAATACGGCCCGCAAGCCCGGGCGGTCCTGGACGCCCTCCTGGCCAAGTATGCCGATGAGGGGATGCTGAATCTCGACGACACCAACGTCCTGAAAATCGCCCCCTTCAAGGCCATGGGAACCCCCGTGCAACTCATCCGGGCGTTCGGGGATCGACGCACCTTCGAGCGGGCCGTCCAAGAATTACAGGTGGCGATCTATCAGGCGGCGTCCTGATGGGCCTCGTCGCAAACGAGGGCCGGCTGCACATCACGCATTTTTCGATTGTGATCACCGAACTTCCAGCCCTCCTGCAACGCTTCATCTGCAGCGAGCCAACCACCCTGGACCTTGAGACGTTCGCCGCATCAGTGATCGCAGGTGGGTTCACGGCCGAAGACACGGCGGGTTTTGTCAGACGGGTCTGCCGCTGGGGTGGCTATGCCGGTGTAGCCGGCAGGGTTCTCAAAAACACTGAAATGGCCACGCTTCGCACTGCCCTGGCATCTGCCGCGGCAGCCGCACATGCCGGCGAGGTCGGCAGCTCGCTCCAGCGATTGACTAAGATCAGGGGCTTGGGACTATCCTTCGCGTCCAAGCATCTCAAGTTCCTGGCCCCTGACCACGCCGTTGTGCTCGACAGTGTCGTCAGTTCCCGTCTCGGCTACCAGCTCACGCATCCCGGCTACGCGGCATTCCTGTCCGACTGCCACGCCCTGCGCGCAATGGCGCGACAGGCCGGCGTGGACTACCCTGGATGGGGTAACGACCGCTGGCGCGTGAGTTACCCTGGATGGGGTAACGACCGCTGGCGCGTGAGTGATATCGAAATGGCCATTTTTGAGAAGCTGAGATCATAGCGTATGTCCGTCCGCACCATCGTCAAATCCATCCAGGACATCATGCGCCAGGACACCGGCGTCGATGGCGACGCCCAGCGCATCAGCCAACTCTGCTGGATGTTCTTCCTCAAGATCATCGACGACCAGGAT
This sequence comes from Acetobacteraceae bacterium UBA6159, assembly GCA_002422345.1. GTDB lineage: Bacteria > Pseudomonadota > Alphaproteobacteria > Acetobacterales > Acetobacteraceae > Rhodopila. Next base: position 346 of record DIUL01000228.1, on the reverse strand, counting down.
CAGGAGCTTGAACTCCTGAACGCCGCCTATCGCTCCCCCATCCCCGAGGACCTGCAATGGCGCGCCTGGGCCGCCGACCCGGAAGGCATCACCGGCGACACCCTGATGACCTTCGTCAACGCCACCCTCTTCCCCACCCTCAAGAACCTGCCCCCCACCGGCCAGCCTGGCGACCGCCGCCGCGTCGTCCGTGACGTGTTCGAGGACGCCTTCAACTACATGAAATCCGGCCAGCTCATGCGGCAGGTCGTCAACAAGATCAACGAGGTCGACTTCAACGACCTGTCCGAGCGCCAGCACTTCGGCGACATCTACGAGCAGATCCTGAATGACCTGCAATCCGCCG
>DIUL01000235.1 GCA_002422345.1 Acetobacteraceae bacterium UBA6159 | reverse complement strand
AAAAAGGCGTTAAAGATGGGTTAGGATACTGGTTCCGGGGGACTATACTCGGGGTCAGTGATCATGACCCACAGTCGGTGCCTCCCCGTCGTGGCCCGCGCAGGCGGGCCATCCACGACTTGCAGTGCTGGTCGAGAGGAAGTCGTGGGTGGTGGCCCTGCGGCCACCATGACGGGGTGGCGACCACGAGGGTCACGGTCGACGTCATTTGGTATTACGCCTCCCCCCGGCTTCGGTCCGCTTCGCGGCCCAAGCCCTCAAGGGGAGGGGAGATGTTGTGGTTACAGCTTGGACTCCGTTACTATCCTAGCGGCCTCGGCGCCTTGGATCTTGGCTATGTCGTCTTGGTATTTCAACAGCACACCCAGGGTTTCGTCGACATCCCCGGCTGACAGTTCCTTCTTGTCCAGGTAGGTCAGCGCCTGCGCCCAGTCGATCGTTTCGGCGACGCCGGGGAGTTTGAACAGTTCCTCCCCTCGCAGCTTCTGCACGAAGGCGACGACCTGGGCGGCGAGTTGCTCGGGCACGCCGGGGGCCTTGGCGGACAGGATCGCACGCTCCCGCGCGGCATCGGGGTAGTCGACCCAGTGATAGAGGCAACGACGGCGGATGGCGTCGTGGACCTCCCGCGTCCGGTTCGAGGTCAGGATGACCACCGGCTTGGTGGTCGCTCGCATCGTGCCGAACTCAGGCACCGTGATCTGGAAGTCGGCCAGCAATTCCAGCAGGAACGCCTCGAACGGTTCGTCGGCGCGGTCCAGTTCGTCGATCAGCAGTACGGCCGGCGGCAGGTCCGGATCGATCGCCGACAGCAACGGCCGCGCCTGCAGGTAACGGCGGGTGTAGATGTCGGAGGCCAGGGCGTCTCGGTCGGTCTGGCCCGCGGCCTCGGCCATGCGGATCGCCATCAACTGACGGGCGTGGTCCCACTCATAGGCCGCGGCCGAGAGGTCCATGCCGTCATGGCATTGCAGCCGGACCAGCCGGCGGTTCAGGCCGGCGGCGAGGACCTTGGCGATCTCGGTCTTGCCGGTGCCGGGTTCACCTTCCAGCAGCAGCGGCCGGTGCATGACCAGCGCCAGATGCACCGTCGTGGCCAGTTCGCGATCGGCGATATAGCCCTGATCGGCCAGCAGCCTGGCCGTATCGCCGACCGACGCGGGAAGTTCCGTCACTTCAGCACGCTGGCGAGCGACAGCAGCAGGATCAGCCCATAGGCGCCGGCACCCAGCCAGAAGACCAGCGGCATGCCGGCGATCTCCCGCGGGATCAGGGCACCGAGCGGCACCTTCGAGCGGGGGGGCGGTGGGGGAAGGGTGAGGTTTTCCGGCATCACGACCATCCGCCTCGGTTCGGCGGCGGGGGCGTGCGCGGAGGCAACCGGCGCGGGGGCCGGCGCAGGCGCGGCGGGCGGCGGGGGGGCCAGCGCCTGGACCTGGCGGGAGAACTCATCAAAGAAGGCGTCGGCCATCTTCTTCGCCGTGGCGTCGATCAGCCGGGCGCCGAGCTGGGCGATCTTACCGCCGACCTGGGCGTTGACGCTGAAGGACAGCAGCGTGTCGGCCCCGTCATCGACCAGACCGACCTTGGCGCCGCCCTTGGCGAAGCCGGCGACACCGCCCTGGCCTTCTCCACTGATGGTGTAGCCGTTGGGCGGATCGATCTCGGACAGGGTGACGGCGCCGCCGAACTTGGCCGAGATCGGGCCGATCTTGATCGAGGCCGTCGCCTTCAGCTCCGTGTCCGACAGCTTGTCCAGGCTGGTGCAGCCCGGGATGCTGGCTTTCAGCACCTCGGGGTTGTTCAAGGCGTCCCACACGGTCTGCCGCGGCGCCGGTATGCGCCGCTCCCCCGTCATGTCCATGCAATCATGCCCCTGTTCAGCGACCCCAAGGTTACTGACAGGGCAAGGGCGGCGCAACCAACCGGTGCGCCGGCGGCGGGGCCACCGTGGGGTGGTCCCGTTGCCTGGGGCGTTTCAGCGTGTGGGGATCAGGGAGGGCCGGTGGTGCCGTGGGCCCAGGACGGTGCGACGGCGGGGCTGGCCGTGGGGGCAAGCAGCACGGCCAGGCGGCCGACCCAGAAGGTGACCATCCGCGCGAGGCTGCCGTTGTGGCCGATGATGGCGTCCCGGATGGCGGGCCAGAGGGGCTGGGTGGTGTCGATGCCGAGGTCCCGGCAAATGTCCACGATCACCGCGCCGACGGAGCGGTGGCGGATTTGCGCGGCGATGGCCTCGGCCGAGGGCATGTTCGCCAGCAGGTCGGCGTCCGGTTGCGGCTGTGGCCTGGGGGCGCGGGGGCGTGCGGATTGGGATGGGAGGCGTGGCGGCCTGGGGCGGGCGGGCGGGGCGCGGAGCAGCCGCGATTCCAGCGCGGTGGCGAGCAGCAGGCCGCGGGTGATGCGCGCGATGATCAGCGCGAGGTCGAAGGAGCCGAACCGCCGAGCGAGGGGGGTGGAGGGGGTTGGGGTGTTCTGCCGCTGGAGGGCGGCGATGAGGTCCCGGCCGTGGTCGATGATGCGGCGCACGAGGGTTATCAGCGGGCCGCAGCGGTTCTTGCCCTGGTTTTGGGGACCGGGGGTGGGAGTTGGTTCGACGGCGGAGCGCTCGGCGGACATGAACGTATAGAGAACATATTTGTTGCTGGGTGTCAAGGATATTGTTGGTCGGGGGGATGTGGCGGTGTCCGGCGTGGGTTCGCGGTGGTGTTCCGTGTATTGGGGCCCGGTCATCCCCCTCCTCCCCCAACCGTCATGGCCGGGCTTGACCCGGCCACCCACTCGATGACCGAAAACACAACGGCTGGAACAGGTTGTACAACCCCTGGGGCAGGTGGCCGGGTCAAGCCCGGCCATGACGGATGGGGAGGGGGGGATGGGAGGGACGACCGCGCCCCACGCACCCCGCCTACCGCGGGATCATCCCCAGAAACCGGTCGAACACCTCCACATCCCGCCGCACCACCGCCCAGTCCGGCGACCGCGCCGCCAGCCCCGCGACGATCGCCCGCCCGGTGGTCAACAGCCGCCGCGCTTCCGCCACATCGCCCGATCGTAGGGCGAGCACGCCGAGCTTGAACTGCGACACGGCGAGGTGCCGCTGCCAGCCCGCGTTGCCGGGGTCCACCCGCACCAGACGTTCAATGATCGCCAGGCTGTCGCGATAGGCAGCCAGCGCCTCCTCCCCCTTGCCCTGCGCCACAAGCACGTCGCCGACCTTCTCGAACGCGACCGAGAGGTCCCGCTGCCAGCTCGCGTTGGCGGGGTCCGCCCGCGCCAGACGGTCGGCGATCGCCAGGCTGTCGCGATAGGCGACCAGCGCCTCCTCCCCCTTGCGCTGCGCCACAAGCACGTTGCCGACCTTCTCGAACGAGACCGAGAGGCCCCGCTGCCAGCCCGCGTTGGCGGGGTCCGCACGCGCCAGACGGTCGGCGATCGCCAGGCTGTCGCGATAGGCGGTCAGCGCCTCCTCCCCCTTGCCCTGCGCCACAAGCACGTCGCCGACCTTGTTGAACGAGACCGAGAGGTCCCGCTGCCAGCCCGCGTTCGCGGGGTCCGCACGCGCCAGACGCTCGGCGATCGCCAGGCTGTCGCGATAGGCGGACAGCGCCTCCTCCCCCTTGCCCTGCGCCACAAGCACGTCGCCGACCTTCTCGAACGAGACCGAGAGGTCCCGCTGCCAGCCCGCGTTCGCGGGGTCCGCCCGCGCCAGACGCTCGCGGATCGCCAGGCTGTCGCGATAGGCAGTCAGCGCCTCCTCCCCCGTGCCCTGCGCCACAAGGACGTCGCCGACCTTCTCGAACGAGATCGAGAGGTCCCGCTGCCAGCGCGCGTTCGCGGGGTCCGCCCGCGCCAGACGCTCGCGGATCGCCAGGCTGTCGCGATAGGCAGTCAGCGCCTCCTCCCCCCTGCCCTGCGCCACAAGCACGTTGCCGACCCTGTCGAACGAAACCGAGAGGTCTCGCTGATGCTGCGTATTGCCTGGTTCGCGGGCGCCGAGGCGTTGGAACATGGCTACCGATTGTTCAGCCATCGCGCGTTGCTGGGCTGTATCTCCCAACGCTTCATAGGCGCCTGAGAACACGCCGGACGCCACCGCCTTCATCCGCAACAGCGCCGGATCGTCGGACTGAAACCGCAGCATGCCATCCAGCACCGTCATCGCCTCGGTCAGGATGCGGGAGCGGGTCGGCACCGGCACGCCCTGCTGGTCCGCCAGATTCTGCGCGATATCAAAGATCAGTCGCGATGCGGCGTCACGTGCCGCGCCGGCTGCCGCGTTGGCGCGAGCCGCTTCTCGTGCGGCGCGATCACGTTCGGCGGTGGCAATAGTTTGTTGTTCGGTGGCGAAGTCTCGCTGCTCGGCTGCGATACGACCCTGTTCCTCCGCGATCCGGCGCTGTTCCTCGGCAACTCCAGCCTGACGCTGGGCCTCCTCGCTCTGCCGCTTAGCCTCCGCCAGAGCGTTCTCGGCGTCCTGCCGGGCCCCCCTAGCGTTGAGCGTCTCGTCTTTAGCTATCCCCGTCTGACGCGCGGCCTCGTCGGCGTTCCGTTCCGCCTTGAAGTAGAAAATCCCCGCCGCCACCGCGACAGCCAGAAACACAACCGACGCGACGCCGAACACCGTCCGACGCTCTCGTTCCCTCTGCGCTTCCGCCCGCACGGCGGCGAGTTGGTGCTCGATCGCCTCCCGCTCTGCCCGCTCCCGCGCCTCGACCGCCTGGATCGAACGTCTGACGTACGCCTCCGCCCCACTATCCGGCAGCACATTCCCCGGCTTCGTGATCCAGGCCCGCGCGGCCACGAACAACGCGCTGTCCAGCGGCAGTATCCCATTGGGATTGTCCGCCATCCATTCTCGCACCAATTCCCGCGCGCGCAGATTGTCGCGTTCGTCCCGGACCCAGTCGCGCAGCCTCGTCCAGCCGCGCGCCAGTGCTTCATGCGATAACTCGACCGTGGGGGTGCCTTCCCGCGCGCCGACCAACAGCAGCCGGTGGTGCGGGTCGGCGAAGACCTCCATCACGTGCTTCTCGACGGGATCGTCCGGAACGTTCGCCTGGACCCGCAGGATCGTGTCGCCTGAGCCAGGGCGCACCACGCGCAGGAACAAGCGCTGGGCGGCCAACCGTTCCTGGTCGTCGCGCAAGTCGTCCCGATAGCAATCCTCGGCCGCCTTGTTGATCGCGTGGCTGACCCCGCCGGCCTCCTCATAGGCTTCGTGGGTCAGCACCGTGCCAGACCGGATTTTCCGCCACGTCGATTCCAAGGCGTGCTGCATCAGCGGCAGATTGGTTTCGTCCGTGCCGACATCGTCGACCACGCGGCGGGTCAGGCCGGTGGCCAGTGTCATCCCGACCAGTCCGGCCGGCCGCTCGATCACCGGGGTCAGGTCCTGGATGCGGCCGAGCAGAAGCTGGGCGTTGGAAAGGCGCGGCCCGAACGGGCTGTGCATCAGCGCGTCGAAAAAGTCGGAGCGGACCGTCAGCACGACGCTGGCCAGTCGCTGGTCGGCGGCGGTCAGCAGCAGGCTGATCAGTTTGTCGCGGTCGGACTCGAACTGGCGGATCGCGTCGCGGTCGGTCATGTGCCAGGGGGGCGTGAACAGTTCCTCGGCCTGATCGACGATCACCAGCAGCCGGTTGACGGCAAGGCGCGATGCTTCCCGCCGGAGCCGGAAATGGGTTGCGAGGAAATCGCTGGAGGCGTCGCGCAGGTCCAGCTTGTCCCGTTCCAGCGCCTTGGTATCCGCCACGGCGACTCCGTCGGGGCCGGGCGGTGCCAGTCCGGTTGCCAGGCCGAGCAGCGGGTCTTCGCCGGGGCGGATCAGGACCTGGTCCCAGATGCCGGTGCGGTGGTCTCCGTCGCGCTGCCGCAGCCTTGGCATCAGGCCCGCGCGTACCAGGGACGACTTGCCGGCGCCTGATCGGCCGAGGACGGCGGCGATGTCCTGTTTCAGCACCAGGTCGCGCAGTGCGGCGGCCTCATCATCGCGGCCGAAGAAGATGGGGGCGTCGTCCTCGGTGAAGTAGTTCAGGCCCTTATAGGGGCAGACGGTGCCACGGATGTTCTCCGATCCTGGCGTCAGGCGGCGGGTGGCGGCCAGCAGGTGTTGCAGGCCGGCGGGGTCGCCGAGCGGGCTGGTGGTGCCGCTGAAATCGACCCAGGTTTGCAGCCCGATGAAGCCGGTCAGGATGGCGAGCGGGGTGCCCGGCAGGATGACGGGGATGACCGGGAAGCCTGGTTCGCCGGTCTGGCGGGTCAGGGCGAACTGGAACTCATACTTCTGGGTGTTCCCGAGACCGTTGGGGCCGACCAGGACCGCGACGGCGGTGGCGGTCGTGCCGATGGCCCGCTCCAGGTCGTCCAGCCACAATTGCCCGCCGCCGAGGTCGCGCTGGTCGAAGAACGTCGTTTCTCCCTGCGCGCGCAGCCAGTCGTCCAGCGCCCTGGCGTGTGCGGCATCACGGCGGTTGTAGCTGATGAAGACGGTCATGTGGCCCCCGACGATTGGGACGTTACCGGGTCGGTACGGGCTTGTCACGGTGACGGCGGAGGCCTGTTCGGGATGGTGGCCCCGCCTTTGACTCACCCCCCGCCGCGCGCTTAGGTCTCGCCCCGGACCCATCAGCCAGGAATCCCATCCATGCGCCCCTTGGAAGGCATGCGCGTCATCGCGCTGGAACACGCCGTCGCCGCACCCTTGTGCAGCCGGCATCTGGCCGACCTCGGCGCCGACGTGATCAAGATCGAGCGGCCGGGGGAAGGCGACTTCGCCCGCAACTACGACAACTACGTCAACGGGATATGCAGCCATTTCGTCTGGCTCAACCGCGGCAAGCGTTCGCTCACCCTCGACGTCAAGCAGCCCTCGGCTCGGCGTGTGCTGGACCAGTTGGTGGCGGGCGCGGACGTGCTGATCCAGAACCTCGCCCCTGGCGCGGCGGCGCGGCTGGGGCTGTCGCATGAGGCGTTGAAGCCCGCCAACCCCGGCCTCGTGGTCTGCGATATCTCCGGCTACGGAGAGAGCGGGCCGATGGTGCAGAAGAAGGCCTATGACCTGCTGATCCAGGCGGAGTCGGGGTTGATCAGCGTGACGGGATCGCCGGATGAGCCGTCGCGGGTGGGGATCTCGATCGCCGATATCTCGACAGGGATGTATGCGCTGACGGGGATCCTGTCGGCGCTGCTACGGCGCGGGCGGACGGGGGAAGGGGCGAACGTCAAGATCGCGATGATCGATGCGTTGGGGGAGTGGATGTCCTACCCGATGCTGCGCGCCGCCTATGCGGGGACGCCGCCGCCTCGGTCGCCGACGTCGCATCCGGCGATCGCGCCTTATGGGGCTCATAAGACGAAGGATGGGCAGATCATCTTTGGCTTGCAGAATGAGCGGGAGTGGGCGGTGTTCTGCACCAAGGCGATGGGCCGGGCCGAGCTTGCGACCGATCCCCGCTTCAGCACCCAGGGGGCGCGGCGGGAGAACCGGGCGGCGCTGACGGCGGTGATCGAGGAGCTGTTCATGACCATGACCTCGGTGGAGGTGGCGGCGTTGCTGGACGGCGCCGGGATCGCCAACGGGCGGCTGAATGAGTCGAAGGACGTGTGGGATCACGTGCAGTTCGCGGCGCGGGATAAGTGGCGGGAGATCAACACCGAGGCCGGGCCGGTGCGCGCGCTGCTGCCTCCGTTCACGTTCACGGACTTTGAGGCTGTGGTGGGCGATGTCCCCTCCGTCGGCCAGCACACGGACCAGATCCTGGGGGAACTGGGCTACGACGCGGCCGCGATCGCGGCGATGCGGGCCAGCCAGGCGGTATGAGGAGTCCCCGGTCAACACCCCCTCCCCCCTTGAGGGGGAGGGTTGGGGTGGGGGGTATCGCGGCACGGTCGGGGGGGTTGCCACCCCTCCCCCCAACCCCCTCCCTCAAGGGGAGGGGGGGCGGGGTGGCACGGTCCATGTCCCTGATCCCCACTTCCGGGGGCGTGGTTGCACGGTCCGTGCCTCGTCCCCAACCTGCCCGCTCGCAAAGCCCCGTGCCCCTGAGATGACCGGCTTCCTCGCGCAAGTCCTCAACGGCGTGCAGTACGGCCTCCTGCTGTTCCTCATCAGCTCCGGCCTTACGCTGATCTTCGGGGTCATGGGGGTGATCAACCTTGCCCATGGCAGCCTGTTCATGATCGGCGCCTATCTCGCCTACGTCCTGACCGCCGCCTCCGTCCCCCTCTGGGCCGCCCTGCTCGCCGCCGTCGCGGGGGGAGCCATCTTCGGCGCCATCCTCGAACGCGTCCTGTTCCGCCACTTCCGCACGCGGGAGCATCTGGACCAGGTGCTGCTGACCTTCGCCCTGATCTTGCTGTTCGAGGAAGCGCGCGCCTTCCTGATCGACAACCAGTACCACAGCGTGCCGGTCCCGGCCGCGCTCGACTTCTCGGTCCCCGTCGTGGGGGACTTCGCCTATTCCGCCTACCGCCTGGCCGTGCTCGCCGCCTGCCTCGGCGTCGCCGCTCTGATGGTGCTGTTCGTGGAGCGGACCCGCGTCGGCGCCGCCATCCGCGCCGCGGCGGAAAACCCGGAGATGGTGGCCGCCCTCGGCCTCGACTCCCGCCGCATCCATACCCTCGTCTTTGCGGCTGGCACGGCGCCGGCCATGCTGGCCGGCGCTCTCGCCGCCCCCCTTCAATCCGTCTATCCGGGCATGGGCGACGGGTTCCTGATCCTGTCCTTCGTGGTCGTCGTGATCGGCGGCCTCGGCTCGATCGGAGGCGCCTTCTGGGCCGCGCTGCTGATCGGGCTGATCGATACGATGGGGAAAGCCTATGTCCCGGGCCTCGCGGGCCTGGCGGTGTTTGCCATGATGGCGCTGGTCCTGCTGTGGCGCCCGACCGGGCTGTTCTCCCGCGCATGATGACCAGCGCCGGTGCTCGCGGAAACCTGCTGCTGGCCCTGGGCGGGGCGGTGGTCGCGTCCATGCCGCTCTGGGCCATGCCGTATCATGTGCAACTGGCCTCCACCGCGCTGATCGGAGGGATGTTCGCGCTCAGCCTGCAACTGCTGGTCGGCGCGACCGGGCTGGTGAGCCTGGCGCATGGCGCGTTCTTCGGCCTCGGGTCCTACGCGGTCTACCTGCTGTCGCAGGCGCTGGGCGGCGCGCCCTCCGTCTTCCTGTCCCTGCCCGGCGCGATGCTGCTGGCCGGCACCGCCGCGGCGATGGTGGGCGCGCTGGCACTGCGGACCCAGGGATTCTTCTTCCTGATGACGACGCTGGCCTTCGGGCAGATGCTGTTCTTCCTGTTCCACGACACGCCGATCGGCGGCGGCATGGACGGAGTCTTCATCCCCCGCCCCGACCTGATCTGGCCCGTCCCGAAAGCCTGGCGCGCCCCGGTGTTCCTCTGGCTCAACCTCGGCGTCCTGGCGGCCATGTATGCCGGCCTCTGGGCACTGATGCGGACCATGTTCGGCCATGCCCTGCTGGGCATCCGCGCCAATGAATCCCGCATGCGGGCCATGGGGCACGACGTCCAGCGGCTCAAGCTGGCCGCCTTTATCCTGGCCGGGGCCCTCGCCGGCGCCGCCGGCCACATGGCCGCCCTGACCGATGCCTTCGTCAGCCCCGAACTCCTCGGCTGGCACCGATCAGCCGAGGCCCTGTTGATGGTCCTGCTCGGCGGCATCGGCGCCCTGCACGGCCCGATCCTGGGCGCCATCGCCCTGACCACCATCCAGGAACTCGGCCATCTCATCACCGAGCGGCAGAAACTGGTCGAGGGCCTGGCGATCCTGCTCGCCGTCCTGCTGCTGCGTCACGGCCTGGCCGGGCGGTCGAAATGACCGGTCCCGTCCTGCGGGCCGATGGCCTGACCCGCCGCTTCGGCGGCATCGTCGCGGTCTCCGACGTCTCCCTGGCGCTGGAAACCGGCACGCTGCACGCCGTCATCGGCCCGAACGGCGCGGGCAAGAGCACCCTGGTCAACCTGCTGTCGGGCGACATCCCACCCTCGGAAGGCCGCATCTTCCTGGGGGGCCAGGATGTCACCGCCGCCCCGGACTGGCGGCGCGCCCGCGCGGGCCTGGGGCGAACGTTTCAGAGGACCAACGTGATGCGCGGGATGACGGTGCGGGAGAATGCCCGCCTCGGCACGCAGGCCGCGACCGTCCGCGGCTGGGGCCTGCTGCGCCAACCCGTGATCGAGGAGGCCGCCGAAACCGCCCTCGCCCGCGTCGGCCTGTCCGCCCAGGCGGGCGAGCTGGCCGGGACGCTCAGCCACGGGGCGCTGCGGCTGCTGGAAATCGCCATCGCCCTGGCCGGCCAGCCCAAGGTGCTGCTGCTGGATGAGCCCCTGGCGGGCATGGGAGTGGAGGAAACCAGGCCCATCGCCGCCCTGATCCGCACTTTGGCCGATGATCACGCCGTGCTGCTGATCGAGCACGACATGGATGTGGTGTTTTCCACCGCCGACCGGATCACGGTGATGGTGGAAGGCCGCGTCCTGATCGAAGGCCCGCCCGAGACGGTGCGGGCGTCGGAGGCGGTGCAGACAGCCTATCTGGGGCGGGAGGTTGGGTGAGGACCAGGTGATCCCGCAATCCGCGTCCGTCGGCAAATTGGTCTGCGCCACCAGTAATCGCCGGCCCTTCCCGCCGCTCGGCCGCGGCCCCTACCCTTCCCCCATGACCCAGCACGCCACCCTGACGTTCCAACGCTCCCTCCCCGCGCCCGTCCCCCGCGTCTGGCAGGCCTTCGCCGACCCGGCCGCACGCGCCATCTGGGGCGTGCCGTCGGCAACCGCCGTCGTCATCTACGACCAGGCGGAGTTCCGCGTCGGCGGCACCGATATCGCCCGCTGCGGCGACCGCTCCGACCCGCGATACCGCGCGGTGACGCATTATCTCGACATCGTCCCGCACCGCCGGATCGTCTGGTCGGAGGTCGTGGATGACCAGGGCAACGCCTTCGGCGCCAGCCTGGTGACGGTCGACCTGGAACCGGAGGGCGCCGGTACCGCACTGACGGTGACGATCCAGGTCGCCTCCTTCGTCGGCGACGCGATGATCGAGGGCACGCGCCAGGGCTATGAAGCCTCGCTCGGGTATCTGGCGGGGTATCTCGGCCAGGCTTGAACACCTGTAGCCTATACGCTACAATGCTCCATGATCGAGATTCGTGAAACCGAGCACTTCTCGAACTGGCTCTCAAAACTCCGCGACGGCATCGCCCGCGCCCGGATCGCCGCTCGCATCCAACGCCTCGCGATGGGCAATCCCGGAGACGTGCGCCCGATCGGAGAGGGGTTGAGCGAACTGCGGATCGATCATGGCCCGGGCTATCGGGTCTATTTCGTCCAGCACGGCGCCGTATTGATCATTCTGCTGTGCGGCGGGGACAAGGGCAGCCAAAGCCGCGACATCCGGACCGCGAGGCAACTCGCCCGGGACCTGAAGGATGAAGACCATGACTGTTAAGACCAGGCCGTTCGATCCGGCTGCCTATCTCGACACTCCGGAAGCCATCGCCACCTACATGACCGAGGCGCTGGATTCCAACGATCCCGGCTTCATCGCCGACGCGCTGGGCGTAATCGCCCGCGCGCGAGGCATGACCCAGGTGGCGCGGGAGGCCGGCCTGTCACGGGAAAGCCTGTACCGGACGCTCAGCCCGGAAGGAAACCCCGAACTCGGTACTTTGTTGCGGGTACTGACCGTGCTGGGTTTGCAACTGACCGTGCGCCCGACGCAACCCCGCGCGCCCCAGTGAAGGAACCACCCAAATGACCCACGGCATGGTATCCGCCGCCCAGCCCGAGGCCGCCGAGGTCGCCGCCGATATCCTCCGCGACGGCGGCAATGTCGTCGATGCCGCGATCGGGGCCGCGCTCGTGCAGACCGCGGTCGACCCGCAGATGTGCGGCATCGCCGGCATGGGCACGATGCAGGTCCATCTGCCATCACAGGGCGTCCATACAACACTCGACTTCCACGGGCGCGCGCCGCTGGCCGTGCGCCCCGACATGTGGTCGAACCGGATCGAGCACGAGGCGGCGGATGGCTGGGGCTTCATCCTGGAAGGCCGTGTCAACGAAATCGGCTACCAGGCCATCACGTCTCCCATGACGCTGCGCGCCTTCGATACCGCACTCCGCCAATGGGGCACGCGGACGCTGGCCGACTTGCTGCCCCCCGCGATCGAATATGCCGAACAGGGCTGCCTGGTCCGCCCGCATGTCGTGGAATACTGGAACCGCCCGCCTATCGCCGGGCGCGACGGGCATATCGGGATCGTCACAAAATTCCCCGCCACGCGGAAGATCTATACAAAGCCCGACGGCCGGGTGCTGGATATCGGCGACACCCTCCGCAATCCCGACATGGCCAACACTTTACGCCGCGTCGCCGCTCATGGCGCCGAGGATTTCTATTCCGGTGCCATATCGGACGCGATCATCGCGGACATGGAAGCCAATGGCGGCCTGCTGTCCCGCGCCGATCTGGCCGCCTGCATCCCGGAGGAAAAGACGCCGCTCTGGGGCCATTACCGCGGCTATCGTTTCAGCACGAACCATCCGCCCGGCGGCGGGCTCCAGTTGATCATCATGCTCAATATCCTGGAGCATTTCGACCTGCGCGCCCTGGGCCACAACAGCCCCGAGTATATCCGCGTCGTGGCGGAGGCCATGAAGATCGCCACCGTCGCCAAGGATGAGCAGATCGGTGATCCGCGCTTCTTCGACGTGCCGATCGCGGACCTGACGTCAAAGTCCTATGCCGCCGCGATGGCCGACCGGATCAGGCGGGGCGAGAAAACCGAAGTCTCCCGCTTCAACTCTGGCGGGGCCGAGAGCAAGCACACCACCCATATCTGCGTGGCCGATGACGCCGGCAACGCCTTTACGATGACCCATACACTGGGCCAGCCATCGGGCGTCGTCACCGAGGGGCTTGGTTTCATGTATAACGGAGCAATGGCGGTGTTCGATCCGCGGCCGGGGCACGCCGGGTCGCTGGAACCCGGGAAGGCACGCTTCTCGGCGATGTCGCCAACGATCGTGTTCAAGGATGACAAGCCATTCCTCGTCCTCGGCGCGCCCGGGGCCACATATATTTCCATGGGAAACCTTCAGGTCATGCTGAATGTCCTGGATTTCGGCATGACCGCCGAGGCCGCCGTGAGCGCGCCCCGCTTCGTCGCAGTATCGAGCACGATCGAAATCTCCAACCGCACTTTGCGCGCGACCGAGAAGACGTTACGAGACTGGGGCTATCCGGTGAAACGCTATGCCCACAGCTACCGCTTTGCCTCGGTCCACGCGATCCGCATCGTCGACGGCGTGATGGATGGCGGCGCCGATCCATCGACCGGCGGGCTGGTGATCGCGGTATGACCGGGCCCGCGACGATCGCGCTGGACGGCCGCGTCACGGCGGAAAACTTCAACGAGCAGGGCTACCTGCAGGCGAACCCCGACGTCGCGCGCGCCGTCGCGCAGGGCATCCTGTTGAGCGGCCGGCAGCATTTCGATCATTTCGGCCACAAGGAAAACCGCCGCATGGCGGTCACCGCCAACGCCGCCCTGACCGCCATGCGGCGGGAGAAACTGGCGCGCCTGGCCCCACATCTGAAACTGGACATGCCGCATGTGATGCGCGGGGACAAGTACGACTTCCTCAGCGACGCGCTCCGCGCCGAAACCGCCGTCATCGACACGGTGAACGTGTCATCGAACCCCTATTCCCTGGGCGTGCAGGATCTGATCAAGCGTCACGCAGACGGCCTGGTGCTGGATTGCGGTGCCGGCAGCCGGCCGATCTATTACGGCAACGTGGTGAACTACGAGATCGCCGACTATGCCTCGACCGACGTCATCGGCGTCGGGGAGAAACTGCCCTTCAAGGACAACAGCTTCGACGGGGTCATTTCGATGGCGGTGCTGGAACACGTCCGCGATCCCTTCGCCTGCGCGGCCGAGATCGTGCGCGTGCTGAAGCCCGGCGGGCAACTGGCCTGTGGCGTGCCGTTCCTGCAACCAGTGCACGGCTATCCGCACCACTACTACAACATGACCGGCCAGGGCCTGCGCGCGCTGTTCGAACGCACGCTGGTCATCGACTATCACGCGGTCGAGGAAGCCGCCCATCCTGTCTGGTCACTCGCCTGGATCGTGAACAGTTGGGCGAACGGCCTCGATGAGGCGGCGCGGGAGCAGTTCCTGGCCCTGCGGATGTCCGACCTGCAGCAGCCGACCCATCGCTTCCTGAAGGAACCATGGGTCAAGAACTTGAGCGAGGAGAAACAGTGGGAGCTGGCATCAGGGACGTTCCTGATCGCCCATAACCCGGAGGCGTAGGGCAACCATCCGTCGGTGCTGGGGCCGCCCCCAGCATGACGGACGGGTCGTCACCCAAGTGCAATCAGTCGCCGCACACGCGGCATCACCTCGGCGGCGAAGCGGCGCATCTCCGCCTCGAACGGCTGGTATTGCAGCATGAACGTCTCGATCCCAATCCGGTGGAACGCGACGATCCGCTCCGCCACCGTGTCATAGTCGCCAACCAGTTCGGCCGCCGTGCCGCCATTGCTGCCCACCCGAGGCGTCTTCGCCATCGTCGCCGCCATCACCGATTTCGGGTCCGTGTTCGCCCGCTGCACCGCCCGCACCGCCGCGTCCTTGGTCGCGAGGTCGAACAGATAGTCCAGATGCTCCGTCGCCTCATGCGCCGTATCCCGCGCGATCACGAACGCCGACAGCCCGAACCGCAACGGCCGGCCCCAGCGGCGATGGCGGGATGCCACGTCATCGATCAACGCCTTCACATCGGCCAGAGGCTGCCCGTTGATGAACCAGACATCCCCCCAATCCGCGACCAAAGCCCGCGCCGGCTCCGACTCTCCACCCACGTAGATACGCGGACGCGCGCGATAGGGATCGGCCGGGCGCAGCATGTAGTCCCGCACGTCAAAGTTTACGCCCTTGAAGGTGACCGACTCCCCACGCAGCAACGGCTCCAGCACGGAAATCCATTCCCGCCCGTAGTCGTAGCGTTCGTCGTGCTCCGGGAACCCGATCCCCGCCTTCTCCAGTTCCGGCTTGTTCCAGGCGTTTACCAGATTGATCGCGAAACGACCGCGGCTGATCAACTCGATCTGCAACGCCATCTTCGCGAGTGGCACGGGGTGATACAGATAGGGCTTGATCGCCGTGATGATCTCGATCTTCTCAGTCAATGCGGCCAGAGCGGCTGACGCCGTCCACGCCTCCATCACATCCGTCTCGGCACGGTGCGGATTGATCGTATGCTGAGCCACCAGGGTTGAATCGAAACCCAGCCGCTCCGCCTCCAGCACCAGCGCGCGGTTCCGTTCCCATGACGCATCAAACGGTTCATTCGGATCCTGGAATGCCGCTCGGCTGCCATGCACCAGCGCCCAGACACCAAAACGAATGGTCATCACTTGCCCTCGAAGAATGCATTGGCCGGACGCGGCAGGCCGAGGTGATCGCGCAACGTCGTGCCCTCATACTCTCGCCGGAACAGGCCGCGCCGTTGCAGTTCCGGCACCACCTGGTCGACGAACTCATCGAGGCCGCCGGGCACGTAGGGAAACATCACGTTGAACCCATCGCAGGCGCGTTCGTGCAGCCAGCGTTCCATCGTATCGGCGATCGTCTTCGGCGTGCCAACGATCGCTGCCCCGCCATAGGCACCCATGATCTTCGCGAGTTGCCGCACGGTCAGGTTCTCCCCCCGCGCCCGCGCCAGCACCCGTTCGCGGCCGGACTTGCTCTGGTTCGTGTCGGGGATATCGGGCAAGGGCGCGTCCAGGTCGAAGGTTGACGCATCCACGCCGAGCGCGATCGACAGCGACGCAATGCCGCTGTCAGGATGCACCAGGCTGTCGAGGTGATCCTTTTTCCGTTGCGCCTCGGCATCGGTATCGCCGACAACCACCAGCGCGCCGGGCATGATCTTGATCAGGTCCGGGTTTCGGCCGGCGGCGCGGGCACGCGCCTTCACATCGGCATAGTACTCCTGCGCCGCGCCGATCGGACCGCCAGCAGCGAACACCATCTCGGCCGTTTCGGCGGCCAGTTGCCGCCCGTCATGCGACGCGCCGGCCTGCACGATGACCGAGTGACCCTGCACCGGACGCGCGACATTCAACGGCCCACGAACATTGAAGTATTTGCCGTGATGATCCAGCACATGCAGGCGGTCGGGATCGAAGTAGACCCCGTTCTCGACATCGCGGATGAACGCGTCATCGGCCCAGCTGTCCCATAGTCCCTTGACCACATCGATGAACTCCCGCGCCCGCCGATAGCGTTCGGCGTGCGCCATATGCTCCTCCCGCCCGAAGTTCAGCGCCGAGTCGGGGTTCGACGTTGTCACAACATTCCAGGCGGACCGGCCGTTGCTGATGTGATCCAGCGAGGCAAAGCGGCGGGCAACCAGATACGGTTCCTCGAACGTCGTGGACCCGGTGGCGATCAGGCCCAGCCTGTCCGTCACGGTCGCGAGCGCCGGCAGCAGTATCATCGGGTCGAAGCTGGTGGTCGTCGCGCTCCGCATCAGGGCGTTCATCGGCATGTTCAGCACCGCGAGGTGGTCGGCCATGAAGAAGGCGTCGAATTTCCCCGCCTCCAGCTTCTGGGCAAAGCGCGCCAAATGCTTGAAGTTGAAGTTCGCGTCGGGCGCGGAACCGGGATAGCGCCACCAGGCGGTGTGGATGCTGACCGGGCGCATGAAGGCGCCGAGGTGGAGTTTGCGGTCTGACATGGTCGGGGCTCCTGCAAGCCTGCCCACCATAGCACGGGCGGCGATCGGGGAGAGGGGCTATCCCGCGGGCCGATCCGGGATCAGCGCGACCAGTCTGCGCTCAAGCGGCGGGAGATCATTGCGGACGGTATTCCAGACCGTTCCCAGGTCGATATCCGCGTATCCATGGCTGAGGGCATTCCGCATGCGGTATGCCATCGCCCAGGGAATGTCGGGATGTTCGGCGACGAAGGCTGGGTCGTTAACCTGCACGTTGCGCGCGGCCTCCCCCAATACCTCCAGGTTTCGGATAACCGCGTCCTGCGTGCGGATATCCTGCTCGAACGCCGCCAGGTCCAGGCCGAGCGTATAGGTTCGGATGCGTCCGATCGCCTCAAGCATGTGACGGAGATAATCCCCAGTCCGGTCGGCCTTGCCGGTCAAACCGGTTCGGCCTCCGACAGGACCCGCGCCCGCAGCCCGCCGCGCAAGGCGCCCGAGGTCGTGACATGCACCGAAATTCCCAGCAGGCGCTCCAGATCCAGTTCCATGGCGGCGACATTGAACAGGCTGGTGGTTTCGGTCGTGTCGATCAGCAGGTCCAGGTCGCTCGCGTCGGTATCCTCCCCGCGCGCAACCGACCCGAACACGCGCGGATTGCGGCCGCGATGGGTATCGACCACCCGCCTGATCGCCGAACGGTGCAGACGGAACGCCTGACTCGCCTTTCCGGTCATGGGAAATCTCCTGGCTGGCATCGGGATTGTGCCGTTTTCCCTGCTCGGAGCGCAACATCATCCGCCACCCGATCCGGTGACGAATGGACGACCCCACCAACCTGCCCTATCCTCCGCGCCCAGAACCGGAGGAATACGACCCATGACCGATGCGCCCGTCGTGCGCCTGGAAAAAGATGGTGATGTCGGAATCATCATCGTCAACTACCCGCCCGTGAACGCCCTCGGGCCAGGCGTGGCCGATGGCATCATTGAGTGCCTGAACAAGGCCAACGCCGATCCCTCGATCAAATCCATGGTGCTGATGGGCGACGGCCGCAGCTTCATCGCCGGCGCGGATATCCGCGGCTTCGGCACCGGCCGCAAGCGTCCCCCGCTGGGTGAGCGCACCTACGACGTGATGGACCGCAGCCCCAAGCCCGTCGTCGCCGCGATCCACGGCTACGCCCTGGGCGGTGGCCTCGAAAACGCGATGGGCTGCCATTACCGAATCGCCGTGCCCTCCGCGAAGGTCGGCCTGCCGGAAGTGCTGATCGGCATTCTGCCGGGCGGTGGCGGCACGCAGCGCCTGCCGCGCCTCGCCGGCCCGGAAGTCGCGCTCGACATGATCGTGTCCGGCCGCCACGTCCCCGCCCCCGAGGCGCTGAAACTCGGCATCCTGGATGAGGTCATTCCGGAAGGCGCCAGCCTGCGCGCCGCCGCCGTGGCCAAGGCCCGCGCCGTCGCTGACATCCGCCCGCTGCCCCGCGTGCGCGACCGCGAAGCCAAGGCCGAACCCGGCCTGTTCGACGCCAAGCGGAAATCAATCGCTCGGCGTGCCCGCAACCAGAAGGCGCCTTACAACTGTATCCTCGCGGTCGAGGCCGCCTGCACCCTTCCGTTCGAGGAAGGCATGAAGCGGGAACAGGAACTCTTCCTGGAACTCGAGAACGCCGATGAGGCGAAGGCGCTGCGCTATGCCTTCTTCGCCGAACGCGAAGTGGCCAAGCTGCCCGATCTACCCACCAACATTCCGGCCTTCGACTTCAAGAAGCCCGCGGTGATCGGCGCCGGCACGATGGGCGGCGGCATCGCCATGTCGTTCGCCGATTTCGGCTACGACGTGATGATCATGGACGCGTCGGCCGAATCGCTGACGCGCGGCATGGACCGGATCAAGAACAACTTCGCGACATCGGTCAAGCGCGGCAGCCTGGCGCAGGATGAGATGGACAAGCGCCTGGCGCGCATCCACCCCGTCGCCGGATATGAGGACATCGCCGGCGCCGACGTGGTGGTCGAGGCCGTGTTCGAGCGGATGGACGTCAAGAAGGACGTGTTCAAGAAGCTCGATGAGGTAATGAACAAGGACGCGTTCCTGTTCTCCAACACCTCCGCGCTGGACATGGACGAACTCGCTTCCGTCACGTCGCGGCCGGAGAAGGTCGCGGGGACGCATTTCTTCTCGCCAGCCAACGTGATGAAGCTGCTGGAAGTGGTGCGCCCGAAGGCGGCGTCGCCGGAAACGCTGATCACCGCGATGGCGATGGGACGCCGGATCGGCAAGATCTCGGCGATGGCGGGGAACACGGATGGTTTCGTTGCCAACCGTTCGCGCGCGCCGTTCAACAGCGAAATGGTGATCCTGCTGGAAGAAGGCTGCCTGCCCGAGCAGGTGGACCGTGTGATGGTCGATTTCGGCTATCCGATGGGCCCCTTCGCGGTGGGCGATCTGGCCGGGTTGGACATCAGCGCGGAAGGCCGCAAGCGGCGCGCGCTGGCGAACCCGAACTACCGCAAGCTGCCGATCGCGGATACGCTGGTGGAGATGGGACGCTTCGGCCAGAAGACCGGCGCGGGCTGGTATCGCTATGAAAAGGGCGATCGCACCCCGCATCCCGATCCGGAAGTGGCCGCGATCATCAAGCGCGTCGCCGGTGAGATGGGCGTGCCGCAGCGGGAATTCACCGACCGGGAAATCCTGTGCCGGCTGCTGTTCTCGTCCCTGAACGAGGTGTGCCGCATCCTGGAGGAAGGCAAGGCCTACCGCACCGTCGATGTCGACGTGATGTGGCTGCATGGCTTCGGCTTCCCGCGCTATCGCGGCGGGCTGATGTTCTGGGCCGACCAGATCGGCGTGCGGGAGGTCTATAACCAGATCGCAAGCTGGCATCAGCAATACGGCGAACGCTGGGCGCCGTCGAAGCTGCTGCGCGAACTGGCCGAGAGCGGCACGTCGTTCCGGGATGCCAAGCCCGCGCCGTTCGCGTAAGGTTCGAACACTCCCTCCCCCCTTGAGGGGGAGGATCGGGGTGGGGGGTCGCAACGCAACCTCTCTCCCAACCCCCACGGTGGACGCGGGGGATCATTTTGAAGGGAGCACCGCCATGGCCGCCGCCGAAAACCTGGATGCGATGTCCGACGAAGCCTTCCGCACCCACGTGCGGAGCTGGATCGAGAACAACTACCCGCCGGAACTCCGCAACCCGCCCAAGCGGCTGCATTTCAGCGAGAACAAGCCCTGGTATTTCAAGCTCGCGGAAAAAGGCTGGCTCGCCCCCAACTGGCCGGCGGAATTCGGCGGCATGGGCATCTCCGCCTCCAAGCAGCTGATTTTCCTGGAGGAAAAGGAGCGCCACGGCTGCGCCCGCCTGAACGACATGGGCATGACCATGATCGGCCCGCTGCTGATCAAGTTCGGCCGCCCCGAGCAGCAGCAGCATTTCCTCCCCAAAATCCTGTCCGGTGAACACATCTGGTGCCAGGGCTATTCCGAGCCGAACGCCGGCTCCGACCTGGCCTCGCTGCGCACCGAAGCCGTGCTGGACGGCGACCATTGGGTGGTGAACGGGCAGAAGATCTGGACGTCGCTGGCAATGGACGCCAACTGGATCTTCCTGCTGGTCCGCACCAACAAGAACGCCAAGAAGCAGGAAGGCATATCCTTCCTGCTGGTGGACATGGC
>DIUL01000090.1 GCA_002422345.1 Acetobacteraceae bacterium UBA6159 | reverse complement strand
TCGAGCGCGCGATGCGCCCGGTGGCTCTTGGCAGAAAGAATGCCCTGTTCGCGGGTGCCGATAGTGGTGGGCGACATTGGGCCATCGTCGCAAGCCTGATCCAGACGGCGAAGTTGAATGACGTCGATCCACTGGCATGGTTGACCGACGTGCTGGAACGGATCGTCTCGGGGCGAACAAAGCGGAACGAACTTCATAGGCTGTTGCCCTGGAGCTGGGCGGCAGAAAAATCTGGCGTCGTCAATTCAGCGTAGCCTCGCCACGGCCGTGGGATCCTCGCGACGCTTACCCATCGTGCGAGGTTCATCTTCCATGCGATGAATCGTGGGACCAGATGCGCTGGGAGCATATCGAGCGCCATCCCCCGAATGACCGACAGGTTATCCGGAGCATGATCCTTGCATCCCCGGGCTTCATCTTTTCGGAACACGACATCGAGTTGGTGGTGCAGATGGTTCTCCACGCTCCAATGCCGCGGGGTGACCGCCAGCATGTGCCAAGCTGGCAGGCGTTGGGACATGACGACATAGTGCGTCTTCGTCTCCGTCCGAACGCCGCCACGTCCGGGCAAGGCGGCGCATTCAGGGGCACGGGAAAGACGCGGTGGTATACCCTGACGTCTGGAAATTCGGTTTGCGTCCCGGATCGATGCGCTGCCCTACCCGCTAGCGGGTAGGGCAGCGCGACCCGAGCGGTGTAGGCGTTCCAACGACCAAGAAGGAACCCTCACGATGCCGGAAGCGCAGGATAGGATCATCGACGAATGGATGGAACAGTTGATCCAGCAAGGCCCGGAAGGAATGGCGGCGGTGTTCACCCGCCTGTTCAACCTCGCGATGCGGTTCGAGCGGGAGAACTTCCTCGACGTCCGTCACTACGAGCGTACAGACGAGCGGCGCGGCTACGCCAATGGCGTCAAACCCAAACGCATTGACACCCAGGCCGGCACGCTGATCGTGGATGTGCCCAAGACCGCCGGCACCGACGAACCGTTCTATCCGCGGTCCCTGGAACGCGGCACCCGCTCTTCGCGCGCGCTGATGTTGGCAGTGGCTGAGATGTACGTCAAAGGAATCTCCACCCGCGATCTCGCTGATATCCTGGACAAGTCCGGCATCGATGGCCTGTCCTCCTCGCAGGTCAGTCGCGCCAGCAAGCTGCTGGATCACTACCTCGAACAGTGGCGCAACCGCGCCCTCGGCGAGGTCCGGTATCTCATCGTGGATGCCCGCTACGAGAAGGTCCGGATCGACGGCATCGTGCGTGATGCAACCATCCTCTCGGCCATCGGGATCGGGCCGGACAGCCGGCGCAGCCTGCTGGGGGTCTCCGTCGCCCTCTCCGAGGCCGAGGTCCATTGGCGCTTGTTTCTCGATAGCCTGGTCAGGCGTGGCTTACGCGGCGTCCAGTTCATCACCTCCGATGACCATGCCGGGATCGGCGCGGCCAGACGAGCCGTGTTTGGCGGTGTGACATGGCAACGCTGCCAGTTCCACCTCGCACAAAACGCGATCCACCACGCGCCCTCCCATGCCATCCGCAGCGTCATCGGGGCGGAATTGCGCGCGCGCCGTCTGGAATGCCAAGGATCTGGATACCGCCAATGCGGAACTTCGTCTTCTGGGCAGCGCTACACCAAGAGCGCCCCGGCGCTCAGCCCATGGCTTGAACGCAACGTCCCGGAAGGCCTCGCCGTCTTCAGCCTTCCCGAGCAACACCGCTCGAAAATGCGCACCTCGAACCCGATCGAAAGGAGCGTTCAGCAGGAAATCGAACGCCGAACCGTCAAGGTCGGCGTCTTCCCGAGCGTCGACACGCTGTTGCGCCTCGTCTCGGCCGTCCTCGTCGAAATCGATGAGAAATGGGCCGCTTCAACCCAACCCTATATCAAATGGAAGCCCGACACCGCTTCGACCGTGTGATGCAAATTTCCAGACTTCAGGTTGCGTAATGACGCCAACTGGCCCAGGCCGATGCCGTGATCCTCAATGAACTTGGATATTTGCCGTTCCCAGCCTCGGGCGGCGCGTTGCTGTTCCATCTGATCAGCCACCTTTACGAGACGACCTCGCTGATCATCACCACCAAACGGTCCTTCGCCGAATGGGTGGCAGTCTTCGGCGATGCCAAGATGGCCACGGCGCAGCTCGACCGCATCACCCACCGTCGCGACATCCTGGAAACCGGGAACGAGTCCTTCCGCTTCAAACGACGCAAAAGGCAGCCGAAACCAGCATGACCAACTGGAAATTTGTGGACGCTGTTCCCTGGAAACTATTCAACGCTGATTGACACATTCCTGACGGACCTCGGCACGACGCCGGTGATCAAGCAGAACCCAACCCAGGGCGATTCAATGAACCACCTGGACGCGGCGAGCGAATCAGATTCGAAGTGCCACTCGATCCGAGACGGGTGGAATGGGATGGCGACGGGGGAGGTTTCCGCGGAGGGGCGGACGTTATGGGACGCGTTGGGGAAGATCCCTGACCGCCGTGGGCTCCAGGGGCGGCAGTATCCCTTGCAGGCGTTACTGTGCCTGACGCTTGCGGCGATGGTATCCGGGGCAGACGATCTGATGGCGGTGTTTCGCTGGGGACGGCGGCTGCCGGCGGAGGCGTTGGGCCAGTTCGGTCTGACCCAGGCCCCCTGCCACGCCACATACCACTACTTCTTCAAGGCGTTCGATGTGGCCTCGGCGGAGCAGGTGCTGGGCGTGTGGAGCCGTGACGGCGCACCACTGGGGCATGTGGCGATCGACGGCAAGCGGTTACGCGGCAGCGCGCCCAGCGCGCCCAGCGGGCATGACGGGCGCGAGGGCGTGCATCTCGTCTCGGCCTTTGCCTCCCGGTTGCGCGCGGTCGTGGGGCAGATGCGCGTCGAGCCAGGCGCGAACGAGATCACCACGGCGCTCGCGCTGCTGAAGACCCTGCCGCTGGCTGGCAGCGTCATCACCGGCGATGCCGCGTTCTGCCAACGCGCGATCTGTCAGGCGATCCGCGACCAGGGTGGCGACTACGTGTTCACAGTCAAAGCGAACCAGCCACGACTGATGGCTGACATCGCCGTCGCCTTTGGCGACGCTTTTCCCCCCG
Source organism: Acetobacteraceae bacterium UBA6159 (assembly GCA_002422345.1). Taxonomy (GTDB): domain Bacteria; phylum Pseudomonadota; class Alphaproteobacteria; order Acetobacterales; family Acetobacteraceae; genus Rhodopila. Next base: position 1,810 of record DIUL01000090.1, on the reverse strand, counting down.
GCGCTGATCGCGGCCCTGGGTGAGGCACGGACCGCGCCAGTATGCGACACGCCGCCCCCTGACTGCATGACAGCCCACACGATCGAGAAGGGTCACGGACGGATCGAAACCCGCGCATTGACCGCCAGCAGCGAGATAGCCGGCTATCTGGATTGGCCGGGCCTCGCACAGGTCGCCTGCATCCGCCGTACCCGCGACGTTAGTGGCAAAACCAGCCACGAGCGTGTCTACATCATCACCAGCCTGACCCGGAAGAAGGCCCCTCCCGCAGCTCTTCTGGCCCTTAATCGTCAACACTGGAGTATTGAAAACGCTCTGCACTGGCGCCGCGACACCGGCTTTGCCGAGGACGCCAGCACTATCCGCGGCGGAAACGCCCCACAGGCGCTCGCGGGGCTACGCAACACCGTGCTCCGCCTGCTGCAGCCATTCCCGATCCCAACACGCGCCGCACGACAGGTCTTCGCCGAAAACAGATCACGCGCTATCGACCTCGTGCGACAGGGCTTTCTTTGAATGGCCCTGGAACCCAACCCGTAAGCACTTCCATCCATTTGACAAAGAAGCCTACAAAGGTCGAAACATCGTCGAGCTTGCGTTTTCCCTCCTCAAGGACTGGAGACGCGCCGCCACGCGATACGACAAGCTGGCGCGGAACTCTCAGGCAACCGTCATACTCATCTCGCTGGCCATCTGGTGGACCTGATTGAGTGCGGAGCCTAGCGTTTCGCGGTCCGTGCCGCAAACCAACCCGCGCAGGAAATTCGGGCTGCTCAAAGGTTCCCTAACTATCATACCCGTGAGGATGCCTTTTCCTCCAAGCGAAGGCTGTGCTGACGATGTCGTCCAGCTCTGTGAATTGCGGATTCCACCCAGCTGCACGAGCTCGTACCGACGATGCAACTAACGACGCTACATCGCCTGGGCGACGTGCAGCAAACCGATAAGGGACCTTCAAGCCCGAGGTGCGCTCGACTGACTCGATGACCTGCAGCACCGAGTATCCGATTCCATTGCCCAGGTTCCAAACCACATCTGTGTCCACCGATTGGTCAAGTGCCAAAAGATGCGCATTTGCCAGATCAGAGACATGGACATAGTCGCGTAAGCATGTTCCGTCCGGTGTCGCGTAATCGCGGCCGAAGATATCCAACGCAGGGCGGCGGCCGAGCGCTGCGTCGATCACAAGTGGGATCAAGTGGGATTCGGGACGATGGTCCTCACCCAGGGCCCCTCCCGGATCAGCACCAGCGGCGTTGAAGTACCGCAGACAGGCGCTCCGCAAACCATGCACTCGGCCAGCCCATAACAGCGCCCGCTCTATGATCCATTTGCTGTCGCCATATGGTGATTGCGGATCGACTAGGGCCTCCTCGGGAATCGCCGAATGACCTTCGACGTTGAAAATCGCGGCCGTGGAAGACAGAACGAAACGACCGACGCCATGGCGCACACAAGTTTCGATCAGGCGTAAGCCATTGCCCCCATTGTCGATCAGATACCGCAACGGCAAACGCATGCTTTCACCGACCTCGGACATCGCCGCGAAATGGAACACCGCATCCCAGACCCCGTCGGCCAACACCTCATCCAAGGTGTTGGCGTCGGCGAGATCAGCCAGGACGAAGCGGACATCTGAAGGAACAGCCGCACGATGCCCGGTTTGAAGGTTATCGAGCACCACGACCGTCGCGCCCCGGTCACGCAATGCCAAAACGAGATGGCTCCCCACATAGCCAGCCCCGCCGGTGACGAGAATACGTTGTGTCATCAAACATAGTCCCCGCACACTACTGTCCGGTTGACGGCG
>DIUL01000085.1 GCA_002422345.1 Acetobacteraceae bacterium UBA6159 | reverse complement strand
CGTCAACCGGACAGTAGTGACGCGAAGTATGAACCCAAGCCGCAGATGGTCGATACCTGGACGACCAGCGACGACAAGCTGACCTGGAGCTTCACGCTGCGCCCGGGCCTCGCGTTCCATGACGGCGCGCCGGTCACCTCCGCCGACGTGGTGGCCTCGCTCAAGCGCTGGATGGCGAAGATCACCAGCGGGCAGAACCTCGCGAAGTTCACCCAGACGGTGGAAGCCGTTGATCCGAAGACCTTCCGCCTGGTGCTGAAGGAACCCTTCGGGATGGTGCTGGACGCGCTGGGCAATCCCGGCACCGCCTTCATCATGCCGGAACGCTTCGCCGGCCAGCCGTTGAATGAGCAGATCACCGGCTCGATCGGTTCCGGCCCCTTCATGATGGTGCGCGACCAGTGGCGGCCGGGCAACAAGGCCGTGTTCGTCCGCAACCCGAACTACCAGCCGCGCGCGGAGCCGGCCGAATTCCTCTCGGGCGGGAAGATCCCCAAGCTCGACCGGATCGAGTGGATGTATATCCCCGACGCCAATACGACGCTCAGCGCGATGATGAACGGGGAGATCGACTACTTCGAGGCCCCGCCGCTCGACTTCATCCGCCTGCTCAAGGACAATCCCGACATCGTCGTGAAGAACATCGACCGGCTGGGCGTGCAGGGCATCATCCGGCCGAACAGCCTGTTCCCGCCGTTCAACAACTACAAGGCGCGCCAGGCGATCCTGCATCTGATCGATCAGGAGGAATACATGCAGGCGGCGGTCGGCGACCCGTCGCTGTCGATGAAGTTCTGCGGCGCGTTCTTCCTGTGCAACTCGGCGAACGAGACGGAGGTCGGCGCGGTCCGCAAGCCCGACATCGCCAAGGCGAAGGCCCTGTTCAAGGAAGCCGGCTACAATGGGGAGAAGCTTATTCTGCTGAACCCGACCGACCGACCGCAGTACAGCGCCGGGATCATGGTGCTGGCCGAATCGCTCAAGCGCGCCGGCGTCACGGTGGAAATGCAGGCCTCGGACTGGAGCACGATCTCGGTCCGTCGCGCCCGCAAGGACCTGCCGGACAAGGGCGGCTGGCATCTGTTCGTCACGACCCATGGCGGCCCCGATCCGTCGGTCCCAAGCACGAATGGCTGGTTCAACTCGCGCTGTGACAAGGCCAACGCGGGCTGGGCCTGTGATGAGACGCTGGAGGGCTTGGTCGACACCTGGTCGCGTGAACTCGACCCGACGAAGCGGCGGGCGCTGGTCGACCAGATCCAGCTCCGGGGCTATGAATCGCTGCCCTACATTCCGTTCGGCCAGTTCTTCCAGCCGATCGCCTTCCGCAAGAACGTGACCGGGGTGCTGGAATCCGGCGTGCCCGTCTACTGGAACATCGAGAAGAAATGATCGGCTACATCCTCCGCCGCATCCTGATGACGATCCCGGTCATGTTGACCGTGGCCGTGGTCGTCTTCCTGCTGCTGCATCTCAGTCCGGGTGACCCCGCGGCGATCATCGCCGGTGATCACGCGACGACCGAGGATATCGAGCGGATCCGCGTCAGCCTGGGCTTCGACAAGCCCCTGCTGACGCAGTTCACGATCTGGATGGGCCAGTTGCTGCAGGGCGACCTGGGCGTGTCCGTGTTCAACAAGGTGCCGGTCTGGGAACTGATCGCGCAACGCGTGGAGCCGACGCTGGCGCTGGCCGGGACGACGATGACCTTCGCCGTGCTGGTTGCCGTGCCGATCGGCATCATCGCGGCCTGGAAGGCGGGGACCTGGATCGACCATGTGATCATGGGCATCGCGGTGCTGGCGTTCTCGGCCCCGGTGTTCCTGATCGGCTATGGCCTCGTCTACCAGTTCGCCCGCACCTGGCGGCTGCTGCCGGTGCAGGGCTACACGCCCTTCGCCGACGACTTCACCGGGTTCTGGCGTCATCTGATCCTGCCGGCGATCACGCTGGGCCTGGTCTTCGCGGCCCTGCTCGCGCGGATGACCCGCAGCACGATGCTGGATGTGCTGAACGAAGACTATATCCGCACCGCCCGCGCCAAGGGCCTCGCCCCCATGCCGGTCCTGCTGCGGCACGCGCTGAAGAACGCCTCGGTCCCCATCGTCACCACGATCGGCCTCGGCATCGCCCTGCTGATCGGCGGTGTCGTCGTGACGGAGAGCGTCTTCGCCATCCCCGGCATCGGCCGCCTGACGATCGAGGCGGTGACCCAGCGCGACTATCCCATCATCCAGGGCGTCATCCTGGTCGCGTCCTTCGTCTATGTTCTGATCAACCTGGCGATCGATCTGGCCTATGCCTTCCTTGACCCGAGGATCAGGTATTGATCTGGACCTTCATTCGCCGCCATCCCCGGATCGCCATTGGCGGTTCGCTGATGGCCATCCTGGTTGCGCTGTCGTTGCTGGCGCCCCTGATCGCGCCCTATGACCCGCTGAAGCTCAACGTCTCCCAACGGTTGAAGCCACCGGGGGAGGTCTACTGGTTCGGCACCGACGCCTATGGCCGCGACGTGCTGTCGCGAACGCTGTGGGGCGGGCAGATTTCGCTGGTCATCGCCGCCGCGGTCGCCGTGCTGAGCACCGTGGTGGGCACGTTCATCGGGCTGCTGGCGGGGTATTTCCGAGCGATGGACGCGATCGTCATGCGGGTCATGGACGGGCTGATGGCGATCCCGGGCATCCTGCTCGCAGTGGCCATGCTGTCGCTGTCCAAGGCCAGCGTGCAGACGGTGGTCATCGCCATCACGATCCCGGAAATCCCCCGCGTGGTGCGGCTGGTCCGCGCCGTGGTGCTTTCGCTGCGGGAGCAGACCTTCGTCAGCGGCGCCGTCGCCGCCGGGTCGCGGGTGCCGCGCATCCTGTTCCGCCACATCCTGCCGAACGCGATGACGCCGATCATCGTGCAGGCGACCTACATCGCGGCCTCCGCCGTGCTGATCGAGGCCTATCTGGGCTTCCTCGGCGTTGGCACGCCGCCCGAGGTTCCGTCCTGGGGCAACATCATCGCCGAGGGCCGCAACTTCATCATGCTCGCGATCTGGTCGGTGCTGTTCCCCGGGCTGTTCCTGGGCACGATGGTGCTGGCGATCAACATCCTGGGCGACGGGGTGCGCGACATGCTGGACCCGCGGATCGCCAAGCGGATCTGACCTGCCGCCGGGCCTGACCTTCCCGGGTCAGGCTCGGGGCATGTTCAACGCGGCCGCGTGTGTTCCGACATCAGGGACCACACGTGGGAGATGACGCCGAACAGGAAGGCCGTGCTGATCCCGAACAGCAGCATGCCGTCCGCGGCTTCCAACGCGCCCATGATCAGCCACTCGTCGTCCAGGCGCAGGCCCGAATCGCCGCGCGTCGTCATCGAGTCGATCGAGTACAGCATCGCGGCCTCCAGCGTATCGATCGCGCCCAAAAGCACATAGGCGATCGCCCACAGCGCGGCCTCGATCGCGTGCAGGGTCGCCAGCGCCATCCCCACCGCGCCCATCACCAGCGTCGCCATCCACGGATGACCCAGCCGCGGCCGTTCGAGCCGATCGCGGTAGTCCCGCAGCCTGCGCAGCACGACCACGAACCACACGAGCCCGATCGAGTGGATCGCGATCGAGACACCGATCAGCCCGATGCCCCATATCCAGCTCACTATCCGCCTCCTGCCTCGTGTTATGCCGGTCGCCGCCGGCCGATCCAGGCCGATAGCGGCGTCGCGCTCATGCCATGCAGCAGCACGCTCAGCATCACCGTCGTGCCGATCACGGTCATCAGCGTCTCGTTGCCCGGCAGTTGCTCATGCAGGACGATGATGGCGAACACGACGCTGGCCAGGCCGCGCGGGCCGAACCAGCCGATGAACAGCCGCTCCATCCGGTCGTCCACCATCGAGGGTCCATTCTGCCCATATCAACCAGGATGTTGAAGTCCATTACCGCTGGCACGCGCTGCACGGCCGCAAGGTCCGGCAGCT
>DIUL01000048.1 GCA_002422345.1 Acetobacteraceae bacterium UBA6159 | reverse complement strand
CGGCCCGCGGACGGACCGGCCCCGAACCCCTACCGCCTTTCGATGTTGATCTTGACTTTCAGGTCAAGGACCACCACGATCAGCAGCAGGAAGAGGAGATGGTTCAGCATCTCTAACCTCCACTCGGTTAGCCGGCGGGCTTATTCCCGCCGGCTATTCCTTTTTTGGGGGTATCCGTGAATAGAGGGTTACCGTCCGGCAGTCTTTCGGGCCAATGGGCGCGATGATCCAATAACGACGGTTAATCGTTCCATGCCTTGTTCCACCGGGGAGGATCGGCCCGCGCGCGGACCGATCCCTTCCCCTAGTCCTTCTCGATCGTGATCTTGACTTTGCGGTCAAGGATCACGATGATCAGGGCCAGGATCAAGAGATGGCTAATCATCCCTTATCCCTCCAGTGGTTAGCCGGCGGGCCTATTCCCGCCGGCTTTCCCATCCTGGCATCCAAGTATGAACGAAGTATTGACGCCGACCGATTTTTCGGAGCCCCGTCAGTGCATCACATCCCCGCCATTTGGGGACAGCGTCGCCCCCACGAAGAACCCGCCATCCGGACCCGCCAGCAACAGCGCGGTTGCGGCGATTTCCTCCGGCCGGCCGAACCGGCCCACCGGCAGCGCCGCGATGAACGCTTCCCGATCCGCCGGGTCCATCGTCGCCGTCAGATCCGTGTCCACCGGACCTGGCGCCACCGCGTTCACCCGCACGCCCTTGGGTGCCGCCTCCCACGACAAGGACCGGGTCAGCCCGATGATCGCCGCCTTGGCCGCCGAATAGGGCGCGGAGTTCACCGCCCCCTTCAACCCGCGCTGCGACGCCACGTTGATGATGCAGCCCTTCCCGCGGGCCACCATCGCCGGATAGACCGCCTGCGCCATGAAGAACATGCCCTTCAGGTGGACGGCCATCAGGCGGTCGAAATCATCCTCGGTATAGGCCTCGAACGGCTTGCGGATGTTCATCCCGGCATTGTTGAACAGCACGTCGATCGGGCCTAACCCCGTCTCCACATCCGCCACGAAGGCCCGCGTCGCCGCGATGTCCGCGGCATCCGCCGAACGGTGCATCGCCCGCCGGCCCAAAGCGCGGATTTCCTCCGCCGTTTCCTCGGCCTTGGCATCATCGTTCAAATGCGTGAACGCGATGTCCGCCCCCTCTCGCGCGAAAGCCAGCGCCGTCGCCCGCCCGATCCCGCGCGATCCGCCTGTGATCAACGCGATCTGTCCCTGCAGCTTCATGGTCCACTCCCGATTTCGCGCATCTGCGTTACAAGCCCGCATGTTGCCCCTTGTTCGCCGTTGCACCAAGGTGGGGTCATGTTGATTGCCCGAACCCTGCCCGATCTGCGTGCCGCCTGCGCCGCCTTGCGCGCCCAGCGTGGCTCCCTCGCCTTGGTGCCCACCATGGGCGCCCTGCATGAGGGGCATAAGACCCTCGTGCGGACCGCCGTTGCCTCCGGCGCCGCCACCGTGACGTCCATCTTCGTGAACCCCCTCCAGTTCGGGGCGTCCGAGGACCTGTCGCGCTATCCCCGCGACGAGGAAGGCGACCTGGCGAAACTGCGTGAATGCGGCTGCGACCTGGTCTGGATGCCCGACGTCGCCACGATGTACCCGCCCGACGACACCACCACGATCACCGTGGAAGGCCCCGCCGGACGGTGGGAGGGCGACGCCCGCCCCGGCCATTTCCGCGGCGTGGCCACCGTCTGCTGCAAGCTGTTCGGCCAGGTCCGCCCCGACCGCGCCTATTTCGGCGAAAAGGACTGGCAGCAGTTGCAGGTCATCAAGCGCATGGTCGCCGACCTGCTGTTGCCGCTGGAGATCATTGGCGTCGAGACGGTCCGCGAATCGGACGACCTCGCGCTGTCATCGCGCAACCGCTTCCTGACCCCGGACGAACGCGGCTTGGCCCCCACCTTGCCCCAGGGACTGCGGGCGGCGATCGCCACGCTGAAGGATGGGCGGGACGCCGAACCGGTCCTGGCCGCGATCCGCGCCCACCTGACGCAGACCGGCTTCGAGGTCGACTATTTCGCCCTCGTCGACGGTCCCAGCCTCGCGCCGATCCCCGCGGCCCGGCCTGGCGCGCGCCTGATCACGGCGGCCAAGCTGGGCAGCGTGCGCCTGCTGGACAACATGGGTCTGCGCTGACGCCCCCTCAGCGACGGGTCGGCGGCCGAGGGAACGGAATGACATTTGCTCTTGCGGGGGGCGGATCGGCAGCGGCACCGCCCACGGCGATGTTGAGGGTCACATCCACCCCGCGGCACCACCGGCAACGATAGCGCGACAGCAGCGCCTCGATCGTGTCCGCCGGACCGAACTTTCGGGCGAACCACTCCATCTCGGTCATGTCATGCGCGCCGCACGGGCAATCGATCGTGACCAGGGCCTTCGGGATGGATGCGGGCGATGCCGCGAGGGCCGAGCGCATCGCCGCGAGCCGGTGGGCCGCCTCCGGGTCATTGAAGCGGTGCATGGCTCAGCCCGTCCGGTCGATGAAGCCGGCCAAAGGCCCCGGACAACAAGGCACACGCCGTGGCGGACGTCACCGGTCCGGTTGATGCGGGTCCTGCCCCCTCCGACCGACATCCTGGAAACAGGCCTGCCCGGGAGCCTCCAGCCTGGAACACTTCCATGCGGACATCCTGTCGCGATGCCGATCCTCATAACATATCGTATGAAATTATTCGATTCATAAATCTTCGACCACTCTCGGGGCGCATCGTCGTCGCGTCCGATGATGTTCCTGGGTCAAAAATACATCGAAATTGTCGAACGAACCGACACGCCGCACGACGGCGCGATCAGTCGAATAGCCAGCCAGTAGGCCCGCCCTACCCCCGACGCCGCCGGACCACCCCCACGCCGATCACGCCCAGACCCAGCAACCCGAGCGTCGCGGGTTCGGGCACCTGGAACGCGAGATGATCGATCGTCATTCCGTCGCCAAACACACTGACGCTGCCGTTGTCCAGGAACACGCTTTGAATCGTATCGCCCCCGGTCGCGTCGATCCGCAGATAACCGTTGCGCGACCTGAAGAAGCCACCCGAAAACGGCTCAAAATCATCGCCCAGCGCCGCGAAGGCTGACATAAGATCCGTGCTCAGTGTCAGGCCGTTCACAACCAGTTGGTTGTTCGCCTGTGCCATCTGCTGGAGGCTGAACCCGACCGAGGTCGTACCGGCCGGGAACAGAAATTCCAGATCAGCCCAGTTCGCCCCATCGCTATACCAATTATCCAACGTCCCCGCGAAGCTCGGCCCTGGATGGTTGGTCAGGACATGAGACCCATCCCAGATCCCGCGCAGCAGCGCCTGGACAACGGGCGACGGGTCCGTGGCCGGATCGAACACGGACGTCCCGGGCAAAACCGCGGTCGCCGGGAAATTCCCAACCGCCCCATTCTGGCGGCTGATCCGTAGGCCCGAGGCGAGGGTTGTATCCTCGAAATCCTCGACCCTGTAGCCGGCAACGCCGAGCGTGGCGTCGGATGAGGACCAGGAGGCGGGACCGAAATAGGTGACCGTGATGGCCGCTTGGGCGGGCATGGACGCCACGATCAAACCGGCGGCGGCAAGCGAGGCAAGGCGGCGTACCATGTTGTTTCCCATCGGCGTGTAGCCTGCAGGCCAGGCTATAGGCTCGAATCCGTAACAAGGCCATGCGGGAACGCAACACGCACTCTCAGGGTTCGCCTCGGCTGACCTGCGGGCGACATCGCCGTGTTGGGGAGGCCCCTACCCCACCGCGACGTCCAGCCACCCGCGCCGGTCATACCGCGCCCGGTCCTTCGCCCGCAGCAGCACCGTCGTCGTGTCCGACTCGACCACCGCCGGCCCGGCCACCACCTGATCCGGCGCCAGCGCCAGGAAGTCATACACCGGCACGTCCAGCCACCCGCCCAGATAGACCCGCCGCTGAGCCTTCGGGGTGGCCTCTCCCGAGGCCCCGCCCCCTACCCCGCTCGCGGTTGCCGGCAACCGCCCGATCGCGGACACCCGCGCGTTCACCAGCACGGCCGGCTGGTCCCGCAGCGCGTAGGTGTACAACCGCTCATGCGCCGCGTGGAACGCGTTCTCGATGTCCAGAGCCAACGTCGGAGAAGACCAGTCCAACCCGTCCAGGGAGACGGGGATTTCAAACACCTGCTCCCCATACCGCATGTCGGCGGAACGCTGGACGGCAACCTCGCCATCGAACCACGCCAGCCGCTGGCGGCCTTCCTTCTCCATCTCGGCGTAGGAGGCGCGGACCGCGTCCACGTCGATCCCGGCGATCTGGCCCTGGCTGCGCGTCAGTTCCACCCGCAGGTCGGTGTTCAGCATCCCCCAGGCCGACAGGACCGAGGCCGCGACCGGCACGACCACCCGCGCCATCCCGAGTTCAGCCGCGACAGCCGAGACATGCAGCCCCGCCGCGCCACCAAAGGCCAGCAATGTGAACCCTCGCGGATCGACGCCGCGCCGCACCGTCGCCACCCGCACGCCATCGGCCATGCGCGTGTTCACCAGGCGATGGATGCCGCCCGCGGCCTCCGCCACCCCGATGCCCAGCTTGGAGGCCACGCTTTCGACCGCCGCCGTCGCCGCCGCGACATCCAGCGTCCGGCGACCACCCAGGAAGTTGGCGGGATCGAGGTAGCCGAGGACCAAGTTGGCATCCGTCACCGAAGGCTGCGTGCCGCCCTGCCCATAGCAGGCGGGTCCGGGATCAGCGCCAGCGCTCTCCGGCCCCACCGCCAGCAGCCCGGACCGATCAATCTTCCCGATCGACCCGCCCCCAGCCCCCAAAGTCACAATATCCAGGCTCGGCAAGGCAATCCGTGCATTGGCCACCGTCTTGCCGTCCGACAAGGTCGGCTGCCCGTCCCGCACCAAGGCGATGTCGGTCGAGGTCCCGCCCATGTCGAAGGCAACCAGATTCTCGGCCACACCCTCCCGCGCCAAAGCCACCGCCGCGGCCACGCCACCGGCGGGACCAGACAGCGCCGTGCCGGCGGCCAGGCGAGTCGCCTCGGCCACCGAGGCCACGCCGCCATGCGACAGGATCACAAGCAATTCGCCCGCGTAGCCGGCCTCGGCCAGCCGGCCCTGCAACCGGCCCAGGTAGTTGCGGATCACCGGCCCGACCGCCGCGTTCGCTACGGTGGTGGAGAACCGCTCGAACTCCTTGATCTGCGGCAGCACGTCCGACGAGGTCGTCACATAGGCCTGCTGCATCCGGGCGCGCACGGCGGCCTCGGCGGCGCGCTCATGTTCCGGGTTGCGCCAGGAATGGAGGAAGCAGATCGAGACGGCGGCGACATCCTCGGCCGCAAGCTGTTCGATCGCGGCATTCAAAGACGCGGTGTCGAGTTCGGTTTCCACCGTCCCGTCATTCAGCGTGCGTTCCTTGACGCCGAGGCGCAGCCGGCGCGGCACCAGCGGGTCGGGCGGGGCCATGCGGAGGTTATAGCGCTCGGGCTTCAAACCCTCCCGCATCTCGATCACGTCGCGGTGGCCTTCGGTCGTCAGCAGGCCGATGCGGGCGGTCTTGCCCTCCAGCAGCGCGTTCGTGGCGACCGTGGTGCCATGGACGATGCGCGCCGTCTGGCCCAGCAGTGCGGTGGCGGACAAGCCCAGGCGTTCGGCCGCGAGCGCGATGCCATCCAGCACCCCGTCCGACTGGTCGCGCGGAGTGGTGGACGCCTTGGCGATGATGGTCCGGCCGTCGGGGCCGGAGACGACGATGTCGGTGAAGGTGCCGCCGACGTCGATACCGATTGTGTAGCTCATGGGGGCAGATTACCCGTGCCGGGGCGCGGGGCAATGGGGGCCCCGCCCATCTCAGCCCCTCGCGCGCATTCGGCGTCCGAACACCACGGACAGCACGCCCATGGCCAGCAATGCGCCGGTCGCGGGTTCGGGCACGTTCACCCCATATTCGGCGGCGAGGAAATCCTCGGTCTGCCGGCGTTCGTTCGTGGTCAGGACACGGTCGTAGATCAGCACGGCCGAGATGGCGACGTTGTTGTAGAGGACGGCATTCTGCGATGGCCAGTTCAGGCCGCCCAAGCCGAGAGGACCGTCGCCTGAGGCGTTGCCAAGGGTGAAGTTCCAGGCGGTGGGGGACCCGGTGGTCGACATCGACGCCGCCTGTCCATTCAGCCACACCTGGGTATCGGCGGTATTGGATGACGTGGCACTCATGGTCCGGACCGCGCCCGTGGCGGCGATGCCGGCCAGGGTCGCGCGCGAATCGTTGTCATAGCCGCCGATGATGTCGAGCACGTTGGGGTCGGCCCCGGCATGCTGGCCGATCTCGATCGCCATGTAGCGTCCCGGCGCGTTGATGTCGCCCGACCCGATGAACAGCGGATAGCGATCACCGGCGCCGTATCCGCCCGGCACGGAAATCTGGTTCCAGACGATGAACAGGGAGAACTGCGTCAGCGTCGGACCCTGCACATACGGCATGATGTCGTTGGCGCCATCGAAGACGATCGCGGCCGAACCGTTGGGCGTGTAGCCGGCCGTGTAGGTGGGTTGCGCGGCCGAGGCCGCCTGGTTGACGTGATTGCCGTTGCCGCTCTTGTCGCGCCACTGGGTGACGCTCGACCCCGTCAGGGACATCGTTGCGGCGTCGTTCGCGTCCAGCCAGGAGATCAGGCCGCTCATGACGGGGGTAGCGGCAGCCGGCAGGGCCAGAGCGACGTTGCAGGTCACCACGACGGCGAATTGCCGCCCGCGTACCCAGGCCTGGTGTGCCATTGGACTGATGCTCCCCCCGGACTGGGCCGCATGATCTGATCGGCGGCGCTTCACTATGATTATGGCACCGTAACATCAGGGCCGCCGGCCCGACAAGGGCGACCCCGGCAACAACGCGGCTCCATCGCCCTTCGCCGTTAACCCTTCCTTCATACCCTCGGCCACTACTGTCCGGTTGACGGC
>DIUL01000017.1 GCA_002422345.1 Acetobacteraceae bacterium UBA6159 | reverse complement strand
CGTGCCGCGATGACCCCCCACCCCAACCCTCCCCCTCAAGGGGGGAGGGAGTTTTCGGGGGTCACCCCACCCGGCTGGGAGTCACTCCACCCAACCGGGGGTCACCCCAACCAACCCGGGGTTATCCCACCCGACCGGGGGCTATTCCAACCAACCGAGGGCTATAACCACCAACCGGGGGGTCACCCCAACAACCCGGAGTCACCCCAACCAACCGGGGGCCACCCCAACCAACCGAGGCTCACCCCAACCAATCAATCCACGCCCCATGGGGATCCGTCCACGCCACCGGGCGCCCGTTCACCGCCAGCAGGAACGCCCCCGCCGGACCGGGGCGAGGGGCACGGGCGGCGATGTCGGGGAACACAAACGGCGCCTCGTTGCTGATCCAGACCGCGCTTCTCTCCCACAGCAGGGTGGCGAAGGCGGCCCGGGCGGCGGGGTCCGGGACATAGGCCAGGGTGGCCGAGTGGAACACGACGATCGTCGGCCCGTTCGGCACCTCGTCAATCAAGGCCCCCAGGTCGGTGGTCAGGTCGCCCCGCCGCACCCGAACCGAGGTCCGGCGCACCAGGTCTGCCGCCGCCCGGAAGCGGGCCAGGCGCTCCGGCTGGTCGGGCCAGATCAGGGCCTCCAGCCAGGCCATCTGGTCGGGGTCCCGAGGGCTCACCGGCTCCAGGTCCAGCCCGGCGCGCCAGGTAATCCGCGGCAGGGCCTGCGGGATCGGAGTCGGGTCGTTGGCGAGGCAGTGGAACACCGGCGCCGTGGCGGCCCCCAGGCGGGTGCCGTTGTAGTCGTAGGCATATTGCTCGGGGATCAGGCACAGCCCGGCCGAGGCCCCGACCTCGATCAGTGCCAAGGGCTGGTGCAGGCGGGCGAGCACCGGCAGCAGGACGGCGCAACGCCCGGGTTCGTTGGTCTGGGTGCGGTGCGCGAGGATCGCCGCCACGACATCCGCCGCCCGGCCCAGCAGGCTGGCGCGGAAGGACGGGAAATCGGCCGGGGTGCCGCAGACCAGGCGGACGGCGGCGAACAGCAGGTTGGGCTGCTGCTTGTCGGGCGGCAGTCCGGCCAGCAGAGCCAGCAGGTCCCCGTCGCCGGCGACGCCCAGGGCCAGGGCCTCATACAGGGCGGAGTGGCCCCTGGCCTCCTTCTCGGCGAAGCGGCGGAACTGGGCGGCGATGCGTTCGGTCATGAGCGCTGGATACACGGTCGGAGCCATCCCCGCCACACGGCTGACGCGCACCGACCGTGGGAAGAAGGCTTGGCTCGGCGTCCCTCCAGGCCCAAGTTCGCGCCAGGACCATCCGCCCTGAAGGCCGCCCGCCGCCATGACGCCCTGCCCGATCTGCGCCTGTGACCTGACCACGACCTTCTTCAAGAAGGATGGCCGGGAGTTCAACGTGTGCTTCGACTGCCGGCATATCTTCCGGATCGGGATGCCCGACCCCGTGGCGGTCCATGCGTATGAGGACATGCTGCTCCTGAGGCGCGATGGAGCGGAGGACATCCGGGCCACCCACCAGCGCCAGGCCCGCGAACTCGCGTCCTTGTGCAACCTGTCGATCGGGCGGATGACGGTGGCCAATCTCGGCGCCCCGGACGCCGCCTTCGCCTGGAACGCGATGCATGCCGGGGCCGCGGTGGCCTTCGAGGTCACCTGGTCGCGGGAAGCCCGGGAGGATGGGATCGGACGGCAGATCGCCGTGCTGACGCCCGAGGAGTTCGACACCATGATCCCGGACGGCTTCCTCGATGCCCTGCGCTATGCCGACACGCTGGGTCGGCTGCCCGATCCGGTCGCAACCCTGCGCCGGCAGGCGGCCAAGCTTCGGGTCGGGGGGCTGTTGCATGTCACCCAGCCGAACCTGCCGGTGCTGATGTACACCCTCTCGAAGATCGAGCCGCACGGGGCGGTCATGCCCATGCGGCTGCACTGCTTCTCCCCCCTGTCGTTCCTGCGCCTCGCCGAGGCCGCCGGCCTGACCGTGGAACGATACTACAGCATGACGGCCCCCGAGGACGGCCAGTCCCGCTACGCCGACCTCGTCGACCCCGACCATGCCGAACGGATGCTCCGCCCCTTGAACGGGCGCGGGGAGGAAAAGCATGGTCCGCTGAACAACTACCCGTCCTATACGGGGTTCGACGCCGTGGCCCATCTGCGCAAGCCGCCCCCGCCCGCCCCGCCGCCACCGGACCTGAAGACAAGGGTCCGATCGTTGTGGACCCGGCCCCAGGACCCGGGCCCGCCGCCCGACATCCGGGGGGATGTGCTGGGGGTGATCGGACTGCTGAGCAAACGGTCGCTGGGAATCCCGATCGGGTGAGCCCCTGCCCTGTCAGGCTTTCCCCTCCGCCACGATCCCAGCCAGCGCTCCCAGCGTGTCCTTGGCAAAGCGCACCCGTGTCGCGACATCCATGTCGCGGGAGATCGCGAGCTTGTGGTCCGGCCGCAGCCGCACCAGCCCGCCCTTGGTGCCGAGCCATTTGACCAAGCCGGGGGGGTTGGCGAACTTGTTGCCGCGGAAGGACAGGACCATGCCTTTCGGGCCGGCCTCCAGCTTCTCCACCCCGGCCACGCGGCAGGCGCGTTTCAGGGCGACGACGCCGAGCAGGTTGTCGACCTCATCGGGCATCTTGCCGAAGCGGTCGACGAGTTCGGCCGCCATCGCCTCGGTTTCCCCATCTGACGCCAGCGCGCCGATCCTGCGGTACAGGCCTAGCCGGACGGGCAGGTCGCGGACATAGGCCTCGGGGATCAGGACGGGCAGCCCCAGGGAGATGTTGGGGGTCCAGTCGCGGCCGGATTCCTCGGATTTGCCGGCGCCGGCGCGAACATCGGCGACCGCGTCCTCCAGCATCTGCTGGTAAAGCTCGATCCCGACTTCCCGGATATGGCCGGACTGTTCCTCGCCCAGCAGGTTGCCGGCGCCGCGGATATCCAGATCGTGGGAGGCCAACGTGAACCCCGCCCCCAGCGTATCGAGCGTCTGCATCACGGTCAGCCGCTTCTCGGCGGCGACGGACAAACGATGGTTCGCCGGCCAGGTCAGATAGGCATAGCCCCGCTGCTTGCCGCGCCCGACCCGCCCGCGAAGCTGGTACAACTGCCCCAGCCCGAACATATCGGCCCGGTAGATGATCAGCGTGTTCACGGCCGGCATGTCCAGCCCGCTCTCGACGATATTGGTCGACAGCAGGATGTCGTATTTGCCGTCGCCAAACTCGGTCATCACCCGTTCGAGGTCGGTGGGTGACAGCCGCCCATGCGCCTGCGCCATGCGGGCTTCCGGCACGATCTCGGCCAGGCGTTCGGCCATCCGGCCCAGGTCCTCGACCCGCGGCACGACGCAGAAGATCTGCCCGCCGCGGAAGCGTTCGCGCTGGATCGCCTCCCGCACCACCACCGAATCGAACGGCATGATGAAGGTGCGGACCGCCAACCGATCGACCGGCGGGGTCGCGATGATGCTCATCTCCCGCACGCCCGACAGCGACAATTGCAGCGTGCGCGGGATCGGCGTGGCCGTCAGGGTCAGGACATGCACATCGGCCCGCAGCGCCTTCAGCCGTTCCTTGTGCGAAACGCCGAAATGCTGCTCCTCGTCCACGATCAGCAGGCCCAGATGGGAGAACTGGATCGACTTCGCCAGCAGAGCATGGGTGCCGACGACGATGTTGATGTCGCCGCTGGCCAGGGCCTTCTTGACCTCGGTCGCCTCCTTCGCCGTGACCATGCGCGACAACTGCCCGACCTTGATCGGCAATCCGGCGAAGCGGGCCGAGAACGTGCGGAAATGCTGCCGCGACAGCAACGTCGTCGGGACCACGACGGCCACCTGCGCGCCGGACATGGCGGCGATGAAGGCGGCCCGCAGCGCGACCTCGGTCTTGCCGAAGCCCACGTCGCCGCAGATCAGCCGGTCCATCGGCTTGCCGGCGGCCAGGTCCTCCAGCACATCGGCGATGGCGCGCGCCTGGTCCTCGGTTTCCGCGAAGGGGAAGCGAGCGCAGAATTCGTCGAACGTGCCCTCGGGCGGAGTCATCAGTTCGGCGTCGCGCACCTGGCGTTCGGCGGCGATGCGGATCAGTTCGCCGGCCATGTCGCGGATGCGCTGCTTCATCCGCGCCTTGCGCGACTGCCAGCCGGCCCCGCCCAATTTGTCCAGCGCGACGCCGTTCTGCTCACTGCCGAAACGGGACAGGATTTCGATGTTTTCGACCGGCAGGAACAGCTTTTCGTCGCCATCATAGATCAGGCGCAGGCAGTCATGCGCGGCGCCGGTGACGGTCAGGGTCACCAGCCCGTCGTAGCGGCCGATGCCGTATTCCTGATGCACGACCAGGTCGCCCTCGGCGATCTCGGTGGCCTCAGCGATGAACTGGTCGGCCCGCTTGCGTCGGCGGGCGGGGCGGGAGATGCGTTCACCCAGCAGGTCCTGTTCGCCCACCAAAGCGAGGCGATCGGCGACGAAGCCGCGCTCGACCCCCAACGTGACCAGGGACACCGAGCCCGCTGGCTTGCGGCGGACGGCGACGAAATTGTCCTCCTGCGCCACGTCCTTGAAGCCGTGCTCACGCAGCAGATGTTCCAGCCGTTCGCGCGAGCCACGGGTCCAGGCGGCGAGGACGATGCGTCGCCCCTCGGCGCCCCAGCGTTCGGCCTGGGCGCGGAACTGGTCGAAGACGTTGATGCCGGGGCCAGCCCCTGCTTGCGCGAATACCGGGCCGGGGCGGCCGCCGCCTTCGACGCCGACGCCGCCATCCGCCTTGGCGAAGGGGCTGAAGGTCAGGACCGGCCCGAAGGCCAGCATCTCCTCCCACTCCGGCCGGGTCAGATAGAGCTGGGCCGCCGGCAGCGGGCGATACGGCACCTCCCCATCGCGCGGCGGCGCCTTCCGGGCCGCGGCGTGGTCGGTGATCATTTCCAGCCGAGCGGAGAGGACGTCGTCGGACTGGTGGTCGAAGGAGACGGAGGCGCCGGGCAGATAGTCCAGCAGGTTTTCCATCGTCGGGTGGAACAGCGGCACCCAGTGCTCCATCCCCGGGTGGCGGCGCCCGTCGGAGATCGAGTGGTAGATCGGGTCGTTGGCCGCTTCCTGCCCGAACAACTCACGCCAGCCGGTGCGGAAACGGGAGATCGCTTCCTTGTCCAGCGGCACCTCGGAGACGGGGCGGAGTTGCAGGCTCGTCCGCTTGGCGGCGCTGCGCTGGGTGGTGGGGTCGAAGGCACGGATCGATTCGATCGTGTCGCCGAACAGGTCGAGCCGGACGGGTTCGGCCTCCCCCGCCGGGAACAGGTCGATGATGCCGCCGCGCATGGCGTATTCGCCCGGCTCCATGACGGTGCCTGCGCGGGTGTAGCCGTTGGCTTCGAGGAAGCCGGCCAGGGATTCCGGCTTGACGACGCTGTTGACCTTGAGCGCGAGGGAGGACCCGGCGAGCGCGGCGCGTGGTGGGATGCGCTGGACCAGGGCGTTGACCGTGGTCAGGACGATGCGCGGGCCGGTGGGGTCTTCCAGCAGGCGGGCGAGGGTGGCGACGCGTTCCGAGATGATGGCTGGGTTGGGCGACACGCGGTCGTAGGGAAGGCAGTCCCAGGCCGGGAAGCGGAGGATTTCCGCCTCCGGCATGATGAACGCCAGGGTTTCGGCCATGCGGGCCATGCGGGCGTCATCGCGGGCGACGTGGAGGACCGAGCCGGTGAATTCCCGGCGGCGCTGGGCGAGGAGGAACGCGTCCCAGCCTTCCGGCGCGCCCCAGACCTGGAGGGTTTCAGTCATGGGTGGGACCTGGGGGTGGCGAGGGCACGGACGGCCAAACCAACGCCCCCTCCCCCCTTGAGGGGGAGGGGGCGTTGAACGACCCATCCAACCCATCACCCCGCCACCGCCTTCCGGATTCGCACCAGCATCGGGGGGGCATCGTCCGGCATTGGGCGGCGGCCGGTCAGCCAGTCGGCCAGGTCCACGTCCGGCCAGTCCATCAGCGCCTCCAGCGCGTCCAGGTCCTCGTCCGTGAACGCGGCGAGGTTTGCACGCACGAATCCCCCGATCATCAGATCGTTCTCGAAGGTCCCGCGATGGGTGGCCCGGAACAGAAGGCGGCGGCGCCTCGTATCCAGCTCATTGGGTTCTGGTTGTGTCATCTGCGTGCTGTCATATAGCCACCCCAATCAATTCCTGTCAGCCCGTGGACACCGATCCCCTCGCCCCGCTTTTCGCGCCCCAGACATCCCTGCGCGGCATAGGACCCACCGTCGCCGCCCTGATGGCGCGCGCGACGGGGGGAGCGCGCGTGATCGACCTGTTGTTCCATATGCCGGAATCCTACCTGGACCGGTCCGCCCGCCCGACCATCCGCGACGCCCGGGCCGGCCAGATCGCGACGATGGAAGTCGAGGTCGTCCGGCACGAGCGCCCCGCCAATTCCCGCCAGCCCTGGCGAATCGTGGTGCGCGACGACACAGGGACCGCCGAACTCGCCTTCTTCAAGTTCACCCGGGAAGCCCAGATGCCGCCGGGCGCGCGCCTGCTCGTCTCCGGCAAAGTCGATATCTTCAACGGCCGCGTCACCATCGCCCATCCGGAACACGTGGTCCCCGCCGACCAGCCCGACCGTATCCCGGCGATCGAGCCGGTCTGGCCGCTGACCGCCGGCCTCTGGCCCCGGCAGGTCGCCAGCGGGATCGCCCAGGCGCTCGACCGCGTGCCGGACTTCCCCGAATGGCACGACCAGGCCCTGATGCGGCGGGAGAAATGGCCGGCGTTCCTGGAAGCCCTGCGCGCCGTCCAAACCCCCGATGGCGCAACGCCCGACAAGCGCATGCGGGCGCGCCTGGCCTATGACGAGTTCCTCGCCGGACAGGTGGCGTTGGCGGTCATCAAGGGCCGGGTGCGCGCCCGTCGCGGCCGGCCGCTGATCGGCGATTCCCACCTGCGCGACCAGGCGCTGGCCCGCTTCGGCCACACGCCCACCGAGTCCCAGGACAAGGCGCTGAAGGAAATAGACGCCGACCTCGCCGCCCCGCGCCGGATGCTGCGGCTGCTGCAGGGCGATGTCGGGTCCGGCAAGACCCTGGTCGCGATCCTAGCCATGCTGCGGGCGGTGGAAGCCGGCGCCCAGGCCGCGCTGATGGCCCCGACCGAGGTTCTGTCCAAGCAGCACCATCGTGTGCTGTCCCGCCTGTGTCCCCTGCCCGTCGCTCTGCTCACCGGCTCGGTCAAGGGGAAGGAGCGGGCGAAGCTCCTGCGTGGCCTGAAGGACGGGTCGATCCAGATGGTCGTCGGCACCCATGCCTTGTTCCAGGATGCCGTCGAATACCGCGACCTCGCGCTGGCGGTGATCGACGAGCAGCACCGGTTCGGAGTCCAGCAACGCCTGACCCTCGGCGGCAAGGGCGATCAGACCGACGTCCTGGTCATGACCGCCACCCCCATCCCCCGCACGCTGCTGCTGACCCAGTGGGGGGAGATGGACATCAGCCGCCTGACCGGCAAACCCGCCGGCCGCCAGCCGATCAAGACCACGCTCCATTCCCTGGGCACCCTGCCCGACCTGGTCGACGCCATCGCCCGCAAGCTCGACGACGGCGCCCGCGTCTACTGGGTCTGCCCCCTGGTCGCGGAAAGCGAGGCGCTGGACCTCGCCGCGGCCGAGGACCGCTACGCCGCCCTGCACGCCCGCTTCGGCGACCGCGTCGGCCTCGCCCACGGCCAGCAGACAGCCGAGGTCCGCGACGCCGCGCTCGCCGCCTTCGCCGCCGGCACCACCGCCCTGCTGGTCGCGACCACCGTCGTGGAGGTCGGCGTCGACGTCCCCCAGGCCACGATCATGGTCATCGAGCACGCCGAACGCTTCGGCCTCGCGCAGTTGCACCAGCTGCGCGGCCGGGTCGGGCGCGGCACGGAACAAAGCTTCTGCCTGCTGCTGCACGAGGATTGGGTGAACGAAACCGCCCGCCGCCGCCTGACCCTGCTGCGCGACACCGATGACGGATTCGAAATCGCCGACGAGGACTTCCGCCTCCGCGGCGGCGGCGATGCGCTCGGCACCCGCCAGGCCGGCGCGCCCGGCTTCAAGCTGGCCGATCCGGTTGAGCACGAGCCGCTGCTGCACATGGCGCACCAGGACGCCGCCGTCCTGCTGTCACGCGACCCCCGCCTCGACACCGAACGCGGGCGCGCCGTCCGCCTGCTGCTGCGGTTGTTCGGACGGAACGAGGCGATGAAGACCCTCGCGGCCGGCTGAGCGGCTACGCGCCCTCTCGCGGCGGTTCGGCCGGCGGTTCCAGGCGCAGCAGCAGGCGCTCGATGATCGCGGTCAGGTTGGCGATCTCCTGCTCCCGCAGCATGTCGATCTTTTCATGCAACAACTCGATCTCCAGCTCCGCCTTCACATTCACATGATAATCGCTCTCCGCTCGGCCGCGATCGATCTCGGCCTGGCGGTTCTGGCTCATCATCAGCATCGGCGCCGTATAGGCGGCCTGAAACGACAGCACGAGGTTGAGCAGGATGAACGGGTACGGGTCCCACCGCTGGATGTAGGCGGTGACGTTCAGGACGATCCAGATCGTCAGCAGCACGCTCTGGATCATGATGAACCGCCAGGACCCGACCGTCGCCGCCACCAGATCGGCCAGCCTGGCGCCGAGGCTGATCGCCGGCTCCTCGGGCTTGCGGGCGGGACCGCGCAGGCGCAATTCGCCGAGGCGCAGGTAATCTTCCCGCGAGAGATGAACCGGAGCCACCGGGTGCTTGGCCATGAGAGCCCTCCTGTCGCCCCATACATGGGCGCCGCGCGGGCGTGCCACAACGCGGCGCGCCCGGGCAGGCGCGCCTGCGCCGCGGTAGGAGCCTACCGCCCGTGGAACACCGGGGCCCGCCGTTCCCGCCAGGCCTGGTGCCCCTCCGACTTGTCCTCGGTCAGTTCGAGGGCAAAGAACCGGTAGACATCGGCCAGAGACGCGTCGCGGATATTGGAAATATCCAGTCCCCGATTGACGGACTCCTTGACCAGCCTCGCCGCCAACGGCGGCAGGCCGGCGAGGTGTTCGGCAACAGCCATCGCCTGCTCCATCAGCTTTTCATGCGGCACCAGCCATTGCGCCAGCCCGATCCGGTAGGCTTCGTCCGCCTGGATCGGGAAGCCCAGCGCGGTCTTCATCGCCAGCCCCTTGCCGACCCACTGCACCAGCCGCGGAGTCCCGCCATAGGCCGGCAGAATGCCCAGCGCGGCCTGAGGCAACCGCCACTCGGCGCGGTCAGAGGCGACGATGACGTCGCAGGCATAGGTGATGATGCAGCCGATCCCGATCGCATACCCGTTCACCGCAGCGATCACCGGCTTCGGAAAGTCATGCACCAGGTTGATCGGGAAGTTCTTCCACTTCGGCAACGCCTTGATGAAATCGGCGGCCGAGGCAGTGGAATGCGTGTTCGGATCCTTCAGATCAGCGCCGGCCGAGAACGCCGTCCCCCTCTCATCCCCCGTCAGCACCACGCAATGGATGCTGTCATCCTCCTCCCACTCCGCCAGCACGCGGGGCATTTCCTGGTTGTAGTCCTCGCCCCAGGCGTTGCGCGCCTCGGGCCGGCTGAGGGTCATGATCCCCACATTCCCCCGGCGTTCGGTGATCAGCGGCATGGTTTATCCTCCTTCATTGGTCACGTTGGACGCGACCGGAGTATAGGAGCTTCATTCCGCCTGTCTCGTGCATGGACCAAGATGCGACTGACCCAAATTCGCCTGCCGATCGATCACGACGCCGAAGCGCTGCCCCTGGCGATCCAGCAGGCATTGGGCGTCGGCCCGGATGACGTGCTGTCCTGGACAATCGCCAGGCGGGGACACGATGCGCGCCGCCGGTCCGCCATCACGCTTGTCTATACGGTGGATGTGGAGCTGCGACCGGGCGCGCGAATCAAGGCCGGGACGACGGTGACCGAAACCCCCGACACGGGGTATCGCCCGATCGCCCACGCCCCCGCGGGACTGACCGAACGCCCGGTGGTGATCGGCTGCGGGCCGTGCGGGTTGCTCGCCGCACTGACGCTGGCCGAGATGGGGTTCCGCCCGATCATCCTCGAACGCGGCCGGATCGTGCGCGAACGCACCAAGGACACCTGGGGCCTGTGGCGCCGATCCGTCCTGAACCCGGAAAGCAACGTGCAGTTCGGCGAAGGCGGGGCCGGCACATTCTCCGACGGGAAGCTGTACAGCGGCATCAAGGACCCACGCCACCTGGGCCGGAAGGTGCTGACGGAATTCGTCGCCGCCGGGGCGCCGGAGGAAATCCTGTATGTCTCCAAGCCCCATATCGGAACGTTCCGCCTGGTGACCGTCGTGGAAGGGATCAGGGAAAAAATCCTGGCCTTGGGCGGGGAGTATCGGTTCGGCGCGAGGGTGGTTGATTTTGACATCGATGACACCCGCCAGATGCGGGGCGTGATACTCGACAATGGCGAACACATCGCCGCCCGCCATGTCGTCCTAGCGATCGGACACAGCGCGCGCGACACGTTCGAGACCCTGCACGCCCGCGGCGTATTCATGGAGGCGAAACCATTCTCGATCGGGTTCCGTATCGAACACCCCCAGGCCGTCATCGACCGCGCCCGCTTCGGAACCCCCGCGCATCACCCGCTGCTCGGCGCCGCGGACTACAAGCTGGTGCACCACGCGGCAAACGGCCGATCGGTCTACAGCTTCTGCATGTGCCCCGGCGGGCGGGTGGTCGCCGCGGCCTCCGAGCCAGGCCGTGTCGTTACAAATGGCATGAGCCAGTATTCCCGCGCCGAGTTCAACGCGAACGCGGGGATCGTGGTGGGGATCACGCCCGCGGACTACCCGGATGGGCCGCTGGCCGGCGTGGCCCTGCAACGCGATCTGGAAGCCCGGGCCTTCGAGGCCGGTGGCGGCACCTACGCGGCCCCGGTGCAGCGGGTGGAGGATTTCCTGGCCGGGCGGGCGTCCGTTGCTGTTGGCTCGGTCGTGCCGTCCTACAAGCCGGGGGTGACGCCGACGGACCTGGCCGCCGTGATGCCGGGGTTCGTGATCGAGGCGATCCGGGAGGCTCTGCCGGCCTTCGACCGGCAGGTGCCGGGGTTTGCAATGGCGGACGCCGTGTTGACGGGTGTGGAGACGCGGACATCATCGCCGGTGCGTATCCGGCGGGATTCTGTCGGGCAGAGTGTCAATACGAAGGGGTTGTATCCGGCTGGGGAGGGGGCTGGATATGCGGGGGGGATTTTGTCGGCTGGGGTGGATGGGATCAGGATTGCGGAGGCTGTGGCTGGGGGGATTTTGGGGGTTGAACTGCCGGAGGCTGTGGTGAGGGGGGAGGTGATTGTTTATGGGTAGGGGGATATCCATTTGATAGCAACAACAGCATTATCGATTGGCGTGACATGGTGTGTAGTCAGTCTCTGATCGCCGAGGAGAATTGGTCCGCCCTATCGAACGGATCGGATGCTGTCGCGGTGGCATGCTGACCAATCCAGGGACCGTAGCCATTGCTCCCGCGCACCAGATGCCACCACCTTTGACTTGTCGCTGCTTCTGTGAGGTGTATAATCCACTCCACTACTGTCCGGTTGACGGCG
>DIUL01000044.1 GCA_002422345.1 Acetobacteraceae bacterium UBA6159 | reverse complement strand
TTCATAGCGTTGAACAGCCTTGGCCATGGAACTCGGCAAGCTCGGCCCGCTGTAAGGGCGAAACGATTTGGCGACACGCATTCTGCGTCGAATGCGTGTCGTCCGTTACAACCCGGCTGCCCCGCGGCCGGGCTCGTCCTCTGTTGTAACTATTCCGTAATTCGAGCGTCGACGGGCACGTCCTGATTCAGCAAAAATCGCTGTGAATTTTGGTGCTGGACGATGACATTCGCCTACCAATCACCATCATATTAGCATCAAGTTCCACCGCGATTGAGGCGGTCCGGTACCTGACATTCGACTGCTTTATATATCGGCTCGAGTGGCCATGATTGGAGACAAAAGAGATGGACGGACAAGCGGAAGGAAACGGCGGAAAGTGCCCCGTGGCGCACGGGACAGCTAGGCCGATGTCCGCTGGCGGGCGGTCGAACCGGGATTGGTGGCCGAACCAGTTGAACCTCCGGATCCTCCATCAGCACTCCGCCCTGTCCAATCCCATGGGCCCCGCGTTCAACTACGCCCAGGAATTCAAGAAGCTCGATCTGGAGGCCCTGAAGCAGGACCTGTTCGCGCTGATGACNNGACTCGCAGGACTGGTGGCCGGCCGATTACGGCCATTACGGGCCGCTGTTCATCCGCATGGCGTGGCACAGCGCCGGCACCTACCGCATCAATGATGGCCGCGGCGGCGCCTCCTCCGGCTCGCAGCGTTTCGCACCGCTCAACAGCTGGCCTGACAACGCCAACCTCGACAAGGCGCGCCGGCTGCTCTGGCCGATCAAGCGCAAATACGGCAACCGGATTTCCTGGGCCGACCTGATGGTCCTGACCGGCAACTGTGCCCTGGAATCCATGGGCTTCAAACCCTTCGGCTTTGCCGGTGGGCGCGAGGATGTCTGGGAACCCGAGGAAGACATCTACTGGGGCGCCGAAGCCGAGTGGCTCGGCGACAAGCGCTATACCGGTGACCGGGACCTCGAAAACCCCCTGGCCGCGGTGCAGATGGGCCTGATCTACGTCAACCCGGAAGGCCCGGATGGCAAGCCGGACCCGATCGGATCAGGCCGCGACATCCGGGAGACGTTCCTCCGCATGGCGATGAACGACGAGGAAACCGTCGCCCTCGTCGCCGGTGGACACACCTTCGGCAAATGCCATGGCGCGGGCGACGCGGCGCTGGTCGGGCCGGAACCCGAAGCGGCCCCGATCGAGGAAATGGGTCTCGGCTGGAAGAACAGCCTCCGCACGGGCAAGGGCGTCGACACCACGACCAGCGGGATCGAGGGCGCATGGACCCCGAACCCGATCCAGTGGGACAACGGCTACTTCGACACGCTGTTCGGCTATGAGTGGGACCTGGTCAAAAGCCCGGCGGGTGCCTGGCAGTGGGTGCCCAAGGCCGGCGCCGCGGCTGATGCCGTGCCCGACGCGCACGACCCGACGAAGCGCCACGCGCCGATGATGACCACGGCGGACATGGCGCTGCGCATGGACCCGATCTACGAGCCGATTGCGCGGCGCTTCCACAAGGACCCGGAGGCCTTCGCGGATGCCTTTGCCCGCGCCTGGTACAAGCTGACGCATCGCGACATGGGGCCACTGTCCCGCTACCTCGGCTCGCTGGTTCCGTCGGAGGAACTGCTGTGGCAGGACCCGGTCCCCGCGGTCGATCATCCCCTGATCGACGCGGCGGATATCCGGACGCTCAAGGCACAGGTCCTCGCGTCCGGGCTGTCGATCGCCCAACTGGTTTCAACCGCCTGGGCCTCGGCCGCGACCTTCCGCGGGTCCGACAAGCGCGGCGGGGCGAACGGGGCGCGTATCCGCCTCGCGCCGCAAAAGGATTGGGCGGCCAACCAGCCGGCCCAGCTGGCCACCGTTCTGGCTTCGCTTGAAACCATCCAACGCGGGTTCAACGCGGCGCAGGTGGGCGGGAAGAAGGTTTCGCTCGCGGACCTGATCGTCCTGGGCGGCTGCGCGGCGGTCGAGCAGGCGGCGAAGAACGCCGGCCATGACGTGGAGGTTCCGTTCACGCCAGGCCGCACCGATGCCTCCCAGGAGCAGACCGACGTCGAAGCCTTCGCGGTGCTCGAGCCGCTGGCGGATGGATTCCGCAACTTCGGCAAGGGCGAGCGCGGCATGTCGGCCGAGGAGAGCCTGGTCGACCGGGCGCAGCTTCTGACGCTGACGGCGCCGGAAATGACGGTCCTGGTCGGTGGCCTGCGCGTGCTGGACGCGAATGTCGGGCAGGCTCCGCATGGCGTGTTCACCCAGCGCCCGGGCGCGCTGACCACCGACTTCTTCGTCAACCTGCTCGATATGGGAACGACGTGGAAGCCGATCTCGGACGCCGGGGATGTGTTCGAGGGGCGTGACCGTGCGACTGGCGCAATGCAGTGGACGGGCACGCGGGTCGACCTGGTGTTCGGCTCGAACTCCCAGCTTCGGGCATTGGCCGAGGTCCATGCCTGCGATGGCTCGCAGGCGGGGTTCGTGCGTGACTTCGTGGCGGCCTGGAACAAGGTGATGAACCTCGATCGGTTCGACCTGGGCTGAGGATATTGAAGCGGCGGCCTGGCGCCGGCCAACTGCCCGCCTCTGGCGGTGCGGTTGGTTCGGACGCCCTGGCCGGCCGTGGCGCGAGCCTACGGGGCCGTGATCATTTCACGGTGGTAAGGTAGGTCTGCCCGGTCGCCGTCGGATTCAGCAGGTACGAAAAGCTGAAACTCGGGTTCGCGAACTGCTGTATATACTCATAGTACCACCGATAGAGTTCGGCGATCCCGAGCTTGGGCACCATCACGACATCGAACGGGGCCAGCCGGATATCGGCTAGGGGGTCGCTGCCGCTCATGACCGCGTCGTAGCGCGCGGCCAGGTAGACGGGCGTGTCATTCTCCCCCCGGCGGACGAGGAAGACCCGGCTCTCATCGCCGCCCATCTTCAGGCCGCCGGCGCGGGCGATCGCCTGCGCCAGGGTCGGTGGCGCGCCGGCCACCACCTGCTCCCCTGGTATCGCGACCTCGCCGCCGACGAAGACCCTGATCGGGGCGACGGTCTTCACGATGACAGAGACATGCGGCTTTTGCAGATAGCGGGCGTAGCCGGCGTTCAGGATGTCGATCAGTTCCGGCACGGTGCGGTTGGCCGCGCGCTCATCATGGACGATGCTGGTGGAGATATGGCCGTCCGGCCGGACCGTCACCTCCTCATTCAGGTCGGGGTTCAGCAGCACCCGGATCGACAGTTCGTCGCCGACCTGGATGCGGTAGGAGGGGGTTGTGTAGCTCACCTCGACCGGGGCAGGGACGGTCGGCGCCGGTGGAAGCTCGATCCTTGGCGCGCAGCCGGCCGATGCCAGCAGCAAGGTCAGCCCGATCGCACGCATGGTCGTATCCGGGCAGGGCATCAGCCGGCCGCCTGGGGTGCTTCGGCGGCCAGCAGTCCGGCCAGCCGCATGGCAAGCGCCACGGCCGTCAATGTCGGGTTCGCTTCGCCCGAGGTCGGGAACACCGCGCTGCCGGCCAGGAACAGGTTGGCCGAACCGAACACCCGGCAGTCCCTGTCGACAACGCCCGTCCGCTCATTCTCGCCCATGCGTGCCGTCCCAATCTGGTGATGACCGTCGTAACATTGAGATAATATATAATCCGCCCGTTCCTGTTCCGGCACCAGCCAGCGCAGCGTCCCGGTTCCGGTGCGCGTCAGCCAGGCGTCGAAGCACTCATGCATGCGGATCAACAGCTCCGCATTGTGGCGAGTATAGCGGAAATCCACCGCCGCGCGCGGCATCCCATAGGCATCCGCGCGGTCCGACAGGGTCACCCGAGAGGCCGGGTCGGGAAGATGTTCCGCATGAAACCGGATGGCGTAGCGTCTGGCGGCGTTGCGCTGGAAGAAGCCGGGCATGCGGTGATCGGCCAAATAGCGGCGATAGAGGAACCCCGGCAGGAAGGCGGCCGTGCGCGGTGCGTCCCGCAGGATGTTCACGATATGCGGCCACCGTCGGATGGCATCGCCGACATAGTGCTGCCGGATGGACTCGGCGACGATCCGGCGCCCCAGTGGCGGCACTGACAGCGCGAGGTAGGCCAGCGACAGGATGCCGTTGCGGTGCGCCGGGTCCCGGATCAGCGGATAGTCCGGCCACAGGGACCCGTTGGAGAGGCCCATGCGCTGTTGCAGGTCCTCACTGGGGGTGAAGCGGCGGCGCAGGTAGAAGCCGTCCAGATCGCGGAAATACTCGATGGATGATTCGACGGCGGGGTTGCGGAGTTCCATTTCCGCCGCGATTCCATACAGGTGGCCCATATAGAAGCGGCCGAGCGGACCGTGGTCGCCGCCGAAGCGGTTGGGGGCATCGCGGCGGGTGGCGAGCAGCAGGCGGGCGGTTTCCAGGCCACCCGTCGCGATCACGATCCGGTCCGCGACGACCGACGCCGCGCTTTCCCCGTTGCGGAGTTGGATGCCAGTGACCCGGCCATCGGGTCCGAAGGCCAGCCCGGTCACGGTGGCGCAAAGCCGCAGGTCGATCGCGGCGCTGTCCTGGAGCCGCTTGGTATACATATCGGTGAAACGAGGACGGCGGCTCCAGCGTTCGACCTTGTCGAAGATGAAGTCCGGATCGCCCGGTTTGAAGTCCGGCAGATCCTGCTCGAAGACCGCCTGGCCGCAGCCGATATAGCCGCAGGCGGCGGGCAGGAACGGTGCGACCTCGGCCATGGAGATCGGCCAGCCGCTATGGGGCACCGCCGGCCGCGTCTGGAAGTCGATCGGCCCGAAGGGTACGCAGCGCCCGCCCCACAGGTTGGACGTGCCGCCCAGGCTGCGCTGCACGCCGATATCCATCGGGACATGCAGGGCCGTATCAACGATCTCGGCGTCCGACAGGGCCTGGGCCTCGGGCGTCGGACCCATGTCGCCGGATTCCAGCAGCAGCACGCGGTGGCCGGTCCGTTCCAGCTCCAGCGCGAGCGACAGGCCGACCGGGCCGGCGCCGATGACGCAGAGCGGGTGGCGCGTGCCATCGAGGCCGGCGAGACCCTTGGTGATCATCCCATGTGCTCCGTCAGATCCGGCATCCGGGCTCCCGCGTTCGCGCGCATGATCCTATTTCGCCGCCGAGAGTTCGGGCAGGACCCGCCGCACCGCGAGGGCGAAGCTCACCCGTCCCTGGATCAGGCAGATGGTGCTGACCACCGCGGCACCCATCATGGTGAACAGGGGGATCAGGAGGGCGCTCAGCACGCAGCAGACGATCAGTTGTTGCAGGTTCAGCCGCCGCAGCAGGGCGCCGTGGCCGGTCATCGACAGCATCATGTCCTGGGTCGGCAGGGCCACGTTCACGACCTGGGCGATCGACAGCACGTACAGCGCGGCGGCGGCGCCGGGCAGGTCGCTGGCCATCAGCCCCAACAGCGGGTGGGCGAACACCACCATCCCGAGGATCACCGGCAGGCACAGGACCATCGCAACCATCCTCGTCTGCCGCTCCAGGTTCCGCAGCGCCGCGAACTCCCGCCGCCGGTGGTGCGACGCGAAGCCAGGGGCGGCGATCATGGCGATGCTCACCAGCATCGTGTTGATCAACATGGTGATGCGGCTGACGATACTGAAGGCGCTGACGGCGGCCGGGTCGGCGAACATGCCCAGCATCAGGACGGGCACCGACAGCAGCGTGACCTGCACCAGCTCGATCACCAGGAACGGCCTGGCGGTGACCCAGAGAGAGGGGAGGGGCTCGATGGGGGTTTCGGGCGCCTCGACGACGCGGTCCACCATGGCGTGCCGCCAGTCCCACGCGATGCAGGCGAGCCCCAGCAGGCAGCACAGGGCGTAAGAGCCCGCGTAGACGATCAGCACGGTGGTCAGTTCGGTCAGTCCGGCGACAAGAGCGAGCAGGGACAGCACCGGCGGCAGGGCGCTTTGTACCATCTGCCCCATGACCGGGCGGTGCAGCCCGATCAGGGCAAAGCCGAGCGCGAAGGCGAGTGTCTGGGGCACCAGGATCAACGCGGACACGGCCAGGGGATAAGCAAGTTCCGGCAGGCGGAACACATGCAGGGCCAGCGGCGCCGCGATCAGGGCGGTGCCCACGGCGGCGGCGGCGCTGGCGACGGCAATCCAGCCGACGCCAGTGACCAGCGCCTTGCGCGCCGCATGCCCGTGCCCGATCGCCAGTTCGGCGGCCAGATGGCGCGACATCGCGCGCTCCAGCCCCATCCGCGCCGCGGTGGAGCACAGGTTCACCCAGGTGAGGCAGAGGAAGAACAAGCCAGAGGAGGTCGCGCCCATCATGTGGGCGGCGAGCATGTACAGCCCGAACTTCCCCCCAGCCTCCATCCCGCGCGACGCGAGCGCGCCGCCGAAATGGAACAGGCGGTCGTAACTGATTTTATGCGGAATAAGCGCTCGCACGCGGCCAATCATGATATCACGATGCCTGGGCTCCGGACACGACGGACGCCCGACGTGCGAGACAGCGGGTACACGTTCCGCCCCGCGTCCCGCAAGCGAAGGAAACGACGGACCCGTGATCGCGGCCAGGAGCATATCGTTAGCGGGGACGCCGGCCACAGGCCGGAAACGTCCGGGGCGGATCGAAAAGGCGCTGCTGTCGCTGGCGGCGCTTTGCCTGGCGCAAGGGGGCGGGCCGCTGGACGAACTGCCCTATCCGCCGGCGCCGCCCGATCCCCTGTCATTGTTGACCGCGTTGCATAAGAACCTGCCGGCGAACTGGCGGATGGGGCAGCCGAGCGTTTACCTGAACATCGCGCAGGTGAAGATAAACATCCCCGACCAGTGGCGGGGCAACCCCGTCGCCGCCGCGGTCAGCCTGTGCCCTTGGCCCGAGGACGACATCTGGCGGCAGGTGCGGGTCTTTCGCCTGATCATGCGCTATCGGCAACAGGACTGGCCGCCCTATGAGTGCCGGCCATGACCAGCCTATCGCCGACAAGGGGCGCGACCAATGTCTGATGCGACCATCGACACCCAATCAGGTTCGGCCGGTGGTCAGCCGGAGACGCGGCGGCGCTGGACCATGCGCGACCTCGCCGTCTATGCCTTCTATCGTCGGCGGCTGCTGCGCTACTGCCTGCTGCTGGGGCTGATGCTGGGCGCCGGGGCCGCATACTTCGCCAAGACCTATTTCACGGCCGACGCCCTGCTGATCCTGTTGGTCGGGTCGGACTCCGCCGTGGTGCAGAATTCGCTCGACCTGACCAACACGCAGATTTCGGTCGATGGGCTGAAGGCGGTGCAGGCCGAAATCCAGATCATACAGACCGACGACGTGCTGCGTGCGGCCATCGAGCGTGTGGGGGTGGAGGCGCTGTATCCCCGGCTGTCCGGTGCCCGGTTCTTCGGCCTGCTGGCGCCCTATGGCCCGACCGATCGGATCATCGTCGCGGTCGAACGGTTCCGCGATGACCTCCGGGCCGAAGCGCAGGGCAGCAGCAACGCGATCCGCGTGTCGTTCACCCATGACAACCGCGACCTGGCCGTCAAGGCGGTCCAGGCGGTCATCGACGCCTATCTCCTCCGCCGCAAATCCATCTACGCCAACCAGAACGCCGCAACGCTCGGCGATGAGATCGGCCGCTACACCGGCCGCCTGCGGCAGTTCGAAGCGGAAATCCTGGCCGTGAAGCGCAAGAGCGACGTGCTGGACATGGCGCAGGATATCGTCCTGGCGACCAACCGGCTGGACGGCATCGCCCAGCGGCAGAACCAGGTGCGGGAACGCCGGGTGGCGGTGCAGACCGAGATCGGGGCCGTGCGCACCAACCTGGCCTCCCAGCCCGCCACGGTGCTGGACTTCCGGGAGACCACGAACAACACCGGCAATGACGAGGCCCGGAACACCCTGGTGCGGCTGATGCAGGAACGGGCGCATCTGGTCAGCCAGTATAATGACTCCTGGCCGGGCCTGCGGGAACTGGACCAGAAGATCGCGACCGTCCGCGGGCAAATGAGCCGGACGGGACAGGCGCTCTATTTCGCTGAACGGATGATCCGCAATCCGGCCGTCGATGTCCTGAACAACCGGCTGGCATCGCTGGAGGTCGAGGACCAGGCGCTGGGCCAGCAGCTTGTGGAGCTGGAGGACCAGTCCCGCATCGCCGCCGGACGGATCGTCACCCTGCGGGAGGCAGAGACGCAGTTGCACACGTTGCAGCTCAATCGCGATGTGGCCGAGGGGATCTTCCGCCAGTTGTCGCTGCGCCAGCCGAGCGCGCTGTTCAATGAGGATTCGGTCGTCGACCAGAACGCCAATGTCCGCATGGCGCAGCCGCCGACCGCACCTCTGCGCGGGCGCAATCTGGCCTTGTCGTACCTGGCGGGGGGCGGGTTCCTGGGCCTGGCGATGGGCATGGCGTTCGCCGCCGTCGCGACCGGCCTGCAGCGGGCCTATATCCTGTCGACCGAGGCGGAGGCCGACCTCGGCCTGACCAACCTGGGTGAGGTGAGCGCCGCCGATGCCTCGAACACCCTGACCGGCGCCGGGATCGTGGCAGCCAACCTGCTGGGCATGAGCACCGAGGGCCGCCCGCTGTCTTTGATCCAGATCGTGGCGACCGAGAACGGGGGGCTTCAGGCCAGCTTCGCCCGGGCGCTGGGAGAGGAGTTCGCCCAGACCTTCGCGATGCGGACCCTGATCCTGGACCTGACCGAACAGGGCGAGACGGCGGTCAAGGCCGAGGCACCTGGGTTCGACGTCCCGATCCCGGTGGCCCGCACCGGCGTCGAGGGGCTTTGGGTGTCGGTCGATGCCGCGCGCGTCCTGTTCCGGGACCGGCAGTTCGTCTCCCTGCGCGACTGGGATGTGCCGGGGCGGCTGCGCGGCAGCTTCGCCGTCGTGCTGGTCGTGGGGCCGTCCGACCTTGGCAGCCCGTGGATGCGGCGCCTGTCGATGCTGGTCGATGCCAGCATCCTGGTCATCCGGGCCGAAACCACGCGCGCCGCCGTGGCCTCCCGGTTCCGGGATGCGATCCTGGAGGCGGGCGGCACGCTCGCGGGTTTCGTGTTCGTCGGGCGGCGTTTCTACATCCCGCGCTGGCTCTATCGCCGCCTGTAGTGTGTCATTCCTGAAGGCAGGTCACGGATATGTCTGAGCCAGGCGCGTTTCCGGTCAGGTGGTTCCTGGGGGTGCCCTTTACCCCCATGACGCTGCCCTTGGCGGCGGAACGGATCGCCGGGCGCGATCCGGCGGCACCGTTCCGCTTTGTCACGACTCCCAACGCCCAGCACGTCGTGGCGACCTGGCGCGGCAACAGGCAGTTCCGGGACGCCCAACGACAGGCATGGATGGTGCTGAACGACAGCACGATCCTGGGCTTGCTCGCGGATAAGCTGTTCGGCGAACCGATGCC
Source organism: Acetobacteraceae bacterium UBA6159 (assembly GCA_002422345.1). Taxonomy (GTDB): domain Bacteria; phylum Pseudomonadota; class Alphaproteobacteria; order Acetobacterales; family Acetobacteraceae; genus Rhodopila. The sequence goes on along the minus strand of DIUL01000044.1, from coordinate 3,054 downwards.
AGTCGCGGCGGGCAGCGACCTGACCGTCTACATGTTCGCGCATCACATCCGGCCGGAGGATACGCTGACCATCATCGGCGGCAGCGATGAGGTGGATCGGCGGTTGCGGAGCCAGTTCGGCATCCAGACGATCGCGCGGTTCGACCCGCCGATGGGCTTCTATCGCGACCCGGCGGAAATCCAGCGCTGCGTGGACTTCGTGGTGGCCCATCCAGCCCGGTACGTGTTCCTGGCGGTCGGCGCGCCGCAGTCGGAAACGGTGGCCATGGCGATCCAGGCGACCGGCCAGGCGACCGGGACGGCGTTGTGCATCGGGAGTTCCCTGCATTTCGTGACCGGCGTTGTCCAGCGCGCACCCGAACTGGTTCGGCGGCTGCATCTGGAGGCGCTGTGGCGCCTGATGCTCAATCCGCGGCGCCACGCCCGCCGGGTGTTCGTCGAATCCCTTCCGGTGCTGTGGATCGCGTTGCGGACCAGACTCACGCCCGCCGACCGGCGCACCCATCAGTGGCCCGATCCGCCATGACGCGCGCCGGGCGGGGGATGGTGCTGTCCCCGAGGAGCGGATCAGGGGGCGGGCGGGTGCTTGTTCGGCCGAGCGGGGTGGTCCTGCGGCAGGCTGGTACGGGAAGCGGCGGCCGGTCCTTCGTGTTCCTTGGCAACCTGATTCTGTTGGGCATGCTGCCGATGTTTGCCCAGTGCTTCCACTACATGGTGGATATCCCGCCGCTGTATCTGCTGTCGAAGGGCTGGCCGTTCCTGATGGTGCCGGCGACGATCTGGGGCCTCGCTTCCCTGGAGGTGCCGGGGCGGCTCCTGCTGCTGACGATGCTGGTCTGGCTGCTGGCGGTCACGCCGCTGATCAGCATCCTGCATCTGGGCAACAGTTTCCCGGATGCGATGGCGACCACGATCAAGGTCTGGCCATTCACCTACGTGTTTGCCCTGGCGGCGATCCTGGCGTGGCTGCGGCCCGATCGGGCGGTGCTGCGCGCGCAAATCATCGGCCTGGGCGTCACGACCTTCGTGGTGATGTCGGTGCTGTGGGTCGTCGTGCCGGCCAGTTCGTATGGCGGCTCCGACCTGGATACCAAGCTGTTCATGACGGATGTGGAGCGTGGCTACCGTATCTACATGCCCATGTTCTTCGGCATCCTGCTGATCCTGTACCTGAACCGGTCGATGTGGGCGCGGTTCGCCTGGTGGAAGCCGGTCGCGATCGTGGTCTGCTTCGTGCTGCTGCAAACGATCTACAAGCAGCGGACGGCGATCGCCGGCGCGGCCCTGGCGGTTGGCATCGGCGGCCTGCTCAGTCTGCGGCGCTGGCGGATCGCGGGTTTCGCGCTGTTCGGCGCGGTGGGCATGGCCGGCCTGTTCTATCTCGCGACGCGGTCGCAGGTCGTGACGCAGTTGCAGGGCAACCTCGGCAACTCCCTGGCGGTGCGGGAGGTGAGTGTCGTCACCGCGTGGAACTACCTCGCGGCCGATCCGCTGCGTTGGGTCCTTGGCGTCGGCGGGACGACACGGCTGGGGGAGGTGACCCTGGGTGAGTTATTCAACAACCGCATGTTCTTCCTGGCCGATATCGGCTGGCTGGGCGTGCTGTTCGAATACGGCCTGGTCGGGGTCGGCCTGATGCTGATGGTGCACGGGATCGGGCTGTACTACGCGCTCAAATGGGGGCGGACGGATGATCCGCTGACTCAGGCCTTCGCCGACTACATCATCTATCTGCTGGCGGTTTCGATCGTCTATTCCGTCGTGTTCACGCCGGGGGAACTGGTGACCATCATGGCGTTCACCTTCTATTTCGGCCGGCTGACGCGGAAAGCCGAACCGGTTTACGGGATCGCGCCATCGCAGCCCGTCCGCGCCATGCCGCGGCACAGCGCGCCCGCCAGACCCGTCCCGTCCGGGCTGTAGCCGGCGTCGCGGGGCGGTTTCATCAGCCAAGCGTAGAGCATCATCCCGCCCATCGGGTCCCGCGCGACTGTCCGCGCCAGCGCCTCCGCCTGGGTCAGGGAGGGGAAGGGGCCGGTGCCGCCCGCGTACCGCACCTCCACCCCCAGCGCCAAACGGCCGGGCCAGACGGCGCGGTAGGCCTGGAACGCCTCCAACGGGTTGAATGTCGGCCCCGCGTCGTAGGCATTGATCGAGACCAGGTCGATATCCTTGGCATGGGGGGAGCGCAGCAGCCCCAGCATCGAGCCGGTATAGGGCGATCGCGGCCGAGCGTGGGCGAAGGTGCCTTGACCGTAGGCCCCGACGCTCCAGGCGGAGACTGTGATCAGGAACGGACGCGGCAGTGCGGCTCGTCCGCGTGTCACCAGCGCCTCCCAACTGCGGTCGGTGACGCAGGCGATCAGGCCGTCGGCCTGGGTGTGGCAATCGGGGTGGTTGGGTTCATAGTCCCAGTCGATGCCGTCGAGGCCCAGATCGCGCACCAGCGATACGATGCCGTCCAGGTTGAGCCGGCGCCAGCCGCGATAGGTCGCGCCGCCGACGCTCAGCAGCACCTTCACATCCGGGTGACGTTGGCGCAGGGCGGCGATCGAGGCACGCAGCAGCGCCCCGGTCATGTGGCGGTATTCAAGGCCGGTCTGCGTCAGGTCCAGGTCGTTCGCATAGACCAGGTCGGGCCGCGCGAACGCCAGCATCAGCACGTCCACGTAGCGTGGCAGTTGGGCGATGGAGGTCTGGGCGGGGTTCGTGGCGGGAGGCTCGCTCCAGCTATCGTGGTAGGCGATAATGACCTGTGCAGGCAGTGGAGCGGCCAAGGTGGTGACGGGCCAAGCCAGAAGGGCTAGGACCAGCAGGCGCCGGAGCGTCATCACGCGGTCTGGCCGGCCCCGTCAGAAGACATTGCGGCCGAACAGGCCGGTCAGGACGGTCAGGATCATGATCTTCAGGTCGAACTTCAGCGACCAGTTGGCGATGTAATACAGGTCGAGTTCGGCGCCCCGGTTGGCTTTCTCCAGCGAGTCGATGCCGCCGCGCATGCCGTTGATCTGTGCCCAGCCGGTGATGCCAGGCCACTACTGTCCGGTTGACGGC
>DIUL01000065.1 GCA_002422345.1 Acetobacteraceae bacterium UBA6159 | reverse complement strand
CCTACGACGAGGAGTTCCGCGAAGTGGCGATGGACGCGGAGCAGGCGCAGGCCTATGGACGCCTGGCGGGGCAACTGACCGCCGAGCTGAAGCAGGCGCTGGCGCGCCGCGACACGACGCTGCTGGGTGTGGTCCTCAACGTGCTGCTGGCCTGGCCGGACACGTGCTTTCGATCCGAGACGGTCAAGCATCCGCGCACCCGCAATCTGCTGGCGTTCACGCCGTCGCTGTTCACCGATCTGGAGGTCATGCCGAAGGAGCGGGAGCTGATCGACATCTGCCGCGAGGAAAAAGCGGCAGGTCGCAAGGTGCTGGTCTACAGCGTCTATACCGGCACGCGCGACACCACATCGCGCTTGAAGGTGCTGCTGGAGCAGGAAGNNAAGACTGGATCGCCGAGCAGTTGGATCGCGGCATTGACGTGCTCATCACTAACCCTGAGCTGGTGAAAACCGGCCTGGACCTGTTGGAGTTTCCGACCATCGTGTTCATGCAGTCGGGCTACAACGTGTACTCGCTGCAGCAGGCCGCGCGCCGTTCCTGGCGCATCGGCCAGAAGCAGCCGGTCAGGGTGATTTACCTGGGCTACGCGGCCACCTCGCAGATGACTTGCCTGGGGCTGATGGCCAAGAAGATCACCGTGTCGCAGAGCACGTCGGGAGACGTGCCGGAATCCGGGCTGGACGTTCTCAATCAGGACGGCGACTCGGTGGAAGTGGCACTGGCACGGCAGTTGGTGCATTGAGCATCGCTCGATCTTTGGCGGCCCCTTCGGGGGCCGTTCTTTTGGCAGCGAAACATCAACCAGAGGCGGACAGGCCCTTCAAGATAGGACACGAAGTAGTAGGCCAGGTGCCGGAGCATTTTCCCCGTAATGACATCAGGTGTTGCTTCAATCGCAACAAGGTCTCAACCCGGACTTCCACCTCGCGGATGTGCTCATCTATGAGCGCGTTGACCTCACCGCACTCCTCAACGGGTGCATCCCTCAGTTCCAGCAAAGTCCGCACTTCTTCTAGTGTCATGTCGAGAGAACGGCAGTTCCGTATGAACTGCAACCGCTCGATGTGCGTGTCGCCGTACAGCCGGAAGTTCCCCTCGCTACGCGGAGGCTCCGGCATCAGCCCCTCCTTCTCGTAGTAACGAATGGTCACGACCTCACAGCCGGTCCGTTTGGCGAGATCACCAATTTTGATGCCCATAGGCAAATCCTCAAAGCACAGCTTGACTCTATAGTAACTATAGATGATTAAATGCAACATAAACAAGACCTGCAAAAAGATTTGCCATGAGCACATGCGACTCAAAGGGCTGCGGCGGCAATTCGTCGCGGCCCACACCTGCACAACAGCGTGAGATGAAGGCGGATGCCGGCCTGGGTTCCGCGCTGGCGATCTACCGCATCGACAATATGGATTGCCCCACCGAGGAAGCACTGATTCGCAACAAGCTCGCCGGCATGCAGGGTGTTGCCAAGCTGGACTTCAATCTCATGCAACGCACGCTGAGCGTGCATCATGAGCTGCCATCGTTGGCGCCCGTGGAACAGGCTCTTGCAGCAGTGGGCATGCACGCGGTCCGGACGGACGATACGGCGACCGAGCAAGCCACGAAGCTATCCATCCAGAGGATGGACTGTCCTACGGAAGAAGCACTCATCCGCGCAAAGCTCGTTGATGTGCCTGGCGTCTCGGACCTCGACTTCAATCTGGTGCAGCGCACGCTCACGGTCCACCACGCATCGGGCGTTCTGCCGAATGTGCTTGCTGCACTCAAGGCCATTGATTTTGATGCGCGTGTAGTCGAGCCGGCAGAAACATCCGGCGTACCAGCACCAGCACAAACGAAGTGGTGGCCGCTGGCGATTTCGGGCGTGACGGCGGTCGCAGCCGAGATCATGTACTGGCTCCATGACGGCAACCATTGGTCGGTTATGGCGCTGGCGCTGGTCGCCATCCTTACGGGAGGTTTGCCCACCTACAAGAAGGGTTGGATAGCGATCAAGAACCGCAACCTCAACATGAATGCGTTGATGTCGATTGCGGTTACTGGCGCCATGATCATCGGGCACTGGCCTGAAGCGGCCATGGTCATGGTCCTGTTCGCGCTGGCTGAAGTGATCGAAGCAAAGTCCTTGGATCGCGCCCGCAACGCGATACGCGGCCTCATGGACCTCACACCCGAGCGGGCCACGGTGCGGCAGCCAGACGGAACCTGGAGCGAAGTAGAGGCTAAGCAGATTGCTATCGGCAGCCAGGTTCGAGTCAAACCAGGAGAACGCATTGCGCTCGACGGCGAGGTTATGGAAGGCCGCTCCACCGTCAATCAGGCTCCAATCACCGGCGAAAGCATCCCGATCGAAAAAGCGCCCGGCGATCAGGTCTTTGCTGGGACCATCAACGAGTCTGGCTCTTTCGTATATAGCGTCACCGCTGCCGCCAGCAACTCCACCCTAGCGCGCATCATTCATGCTGTGGAAGCCGCCCAAGGCAGCCGTGCGCCGACTCAGCGTTTCGTCGATCAATTCGCTCGCTGGTATACGCCCATTGTATTCGTGGTAGCGCTTGCTGTTGCCGTCTTTCCGCCACTGTTTCTCGGTCTGGCATGGCTCGATTGGGTCTACCGCGCACTGGTTCTACTTGTGATCGCCTGCCCGTGCGCGCTGGTCATTTCCACCCCCGTCAGCATTGTCAGCGGCTTGGCTGCCGCAACGCGGCACGGCATTCTTGTGAAGGGCGGCGTCTATCTGGAAGAGGGTCGGAAACTGAAATGGTTGGCGCTCGACAAAACCGGAACAGTCACCCATGGCAAACCGGCACAGACCGATTTCATCACTTGGCGCGACGCCGATCCTGATAGTGCCCACGTACTTGCCGCCAGCTTGGCGGCACGCTCCGATCATCCAGTCTCGAAAGCTGTGGCATTGGCCGCTGAAACGGACGGAATAACAGTAAGGGAAGTGGTTGACTTCAACGCCCTACCTGGTCGGGGAATTAGCGGCCGCATTGGTGACTCGACATATTTCCTGGGCAACCATCGAATGGTCGAAGAACTTGGGAAATGCTCACCGGAGTTGGAGGCGCGCCTGTCATCGCTGGAAACCGATGGCAAAACGGTAGTGATGTTGGTCGGAGACGATGGCGTGCAGGCCTTGTTCGCAGTCGCCGACACGATAAGGAGCAGCAGTCGGGATGCCATAACTGATCTGCACGCGCTGGGCGTAAAGACTCTGATGCTGACCGGAGACAATCCTCACACTGCCCAGGCAATCGCCCGGCAGGCAGGGATTGATGATGCCCAAGGCAACCTGCTTCCAGAGGACAAGCTACGCGAAGTCGAACGGTTGGCGCTTAATGGCAAGGTCGGCATGGTTGGTGATGGGATCAACGATGCACCAGCGCTGGCACGAGCGGACATCGGTTTCGCCATGGGTGCCGCCGGGACCGACACCGCCATTGAGACGGCGGATGTGGCGTTAATGGACGACGACCTGCGCAAGATACCAACCTTTGTTCGCCTGTCACGCGCGACTGCCAGCGTATTGATGCAAAACATCGTTCTAGCACTCGGCATCAAGGCGGTTTTTCTTGTGCTCACATTTACTGGACAGGCGACCATGTGGATGGCCGTATTTGCTGACATGGGTGCGAGCCTACTGGTGGTCTTCAATGGACTACGACTTCTACGAAACTAGTCGGAAGTACGCCTGCTCCAAGCTCACTGTCGATCTACAGTCGATACTCGACTTTCTATAGGAATCAGTATCCGATTTCACTAGCCAAGAAATCGGGCGGCCCGCAGTTCCCTTTGTTCGCTGATGCGACGGCCTTCCCCTGCGAAGGTGGCATCACGATGCCCCTGGGAGCCGCCGCATGCCACCCATTCACCGCCGACACCTGGCCGGACACGCCGCGCTTGCCGCCGGCCTGATTGCCGTCGCCCTGACCACCGGATGCGCCACGTCCTCCGTCACGCCACCCGTCATCGAGCCGGAGCCCGAAGCACGCGCGCAGCCCGTGCCGGACGGCTGGATTCCCATCGTCCGGTATGGCCGCTACACCCTGGTGGAGCTGGTCCCGGAGACCGCCCAGCAAGACCTGCTGCTGCAGGTCATCGACGTGTCGATGCCGGCGACCTTGCCCGCGACGGTCGGCGAGGCGCTGCGCTACGTGCTGCTGCGTTCCGGCTACACCCTTTGCGAAGCCGATCCCGACGCCGCAGCGCTTCACCATCTTCCCTTGCCGGCGGCGCACCTGCGGCTTGGGCCGCTGTTCCTGCGCGACGCCCTGCTGACGCTGGCGGGGCCGGCCTGGGAGCTTCACGTCGATGACGTGGCGCGGCGCGTGTGCTTCACCCAGGAACAGGAGCCGTTGCCATGACCCTGCCTCCCGATTTCCATCCGACTTCCCGCACCCGCCTGCTGCAAGTCGCCGCAGCGACCTGGCTGCTGCTGGTCAGCGCGGCTGTCGTCGTCAATCACGTGTCCCTGTCCCGCCTGGCCGAGGACGCGCGAGCCAGCGCGCCGGCCATTGAGGTCGCGCTGCTCGATAGCCGCCTCACCGAACTGGAACTGCTGACGGACAGCACCGGGCACGAGCTGGAACCGCTGACCCAGGCCAGCCTCGACGCGGTTCGCCAGGCCCTGGAGGAACGGCTTGCCCGGCTTGAACAGGCGGACCCCGCGCAGGACGTTGCCACCGACATCGCGCACCTGCAAAGCCGTGTGGAACAGCTCGAAGCGCGCTTGAAGGAGATTCGCCAGACACCGGCACCCGCCGCCACACCGCCACGTCGTCCGCCCCCGGCCGAGGCCGCACGGCCCGCGACCGTCGAACCGCCATTCCGGCTGCTCGACATCGAACTGCGTGCCGGCGAGCGTTTCCTGTCCATCGCGCCCGCCGATTCCCGCTCGCTCGCGGCAGTCCGCGTGCTGCGTCTCGGCGAGACCGAGAGCGGTTGGCGGCTCGAATCCCTCGAAGGGCGGACCGCGACCTTTCTGTTCAACGGGCAGGCGCGGCGTTTGAGCGTGCAGTAGGAGGTCTTCGTGAAGCCGTGGTTCGTTCGTTTCGTTCTGGCGTTCGCCGTCACTTCGATGACTTCGGCGGTCGCCGTCGCGCAGAATGCGCCCGCCGCCGACTCCCGCATCGTCCAGAGCCGGGACAGGGCCGCCATCGACGCCGATCTCGACGAACGCCTGGCGCGGGATTGGGGACTGCAAACCGAAGAGTGGGCGCGCTACCGGCAGTTGATGCAGGGGCCGCTGGGCGTGTACTCGCCGGGCCTCGATCCCTTCACCGCCCTAGGCATCGAAGCGCGCACGGACGAGGAACGCCGCCGCTACGCGGAGCTTCAAGTGCAGGCCGAGGCCCGCCGCGTCGAGAAGCTGCTGGCGTACCAGCGTGCCTATGACGATGCCTGGAAGCGGCTCCATCCCACGCTTCAGCCCGTCGTCCTGACCGATGCCAGTGACACTCCCTCCACGTCCGGCGCCCTGGGCCGGCTGGCGGTCTTCGTCAAGGACGACTGCCCGCCCTGCGAACAGCGCGTGCGGCAATTGCAGACAGCAGGCACGGCCTTTGATCTCTACATGGTCGGCAGCCGCCAGGACGATGCGCGCATCCGGCAATGGGCGGCCAAGGCGGGCATCGAGCCGGCCAAGGTGCGCGCACGGACCATCACCCTGAATCACGACGCCGGCCGGTGGCTATCGATCGGTGTGCCGGGCGAGCTGCCGGCCGTCGTGCGCGAGGTCAACGGGCAATGGCTGCNNGGGCAGGCGTCCTGTGCCTGCTCTGTCTCACCGCCTGGACCGCGCCCGCCCAGGCGCGGGAGATTCCGCCGCCGGCCTATCAATTGGCCGCGCACGACGCCGGCATTCCCTCGGCGGTGCTGTACGCCGTGGCCTTGCAGGAAAGCGGCATCGCGCTGCGTGGACGGCGAACTCCGTGGCCCTGGACCTTGAATGTCGCCGGCCAGGCACGCCGGTTCCAGACCCGCGAGGCCGCCTGCGCGAACCTCCGGCGCGCGCTGCGGGAGGTGCCGGCGACGCGCATCGACGTTGGTCTGGGGCAGATCAACGTCGGCTACCAGGCGCATCGTTTCGATCACCCCTGCGAGCTGCTGGACCCGTACCGGAATCTCGCCCTCGCCGCCACGATCCTGCGCGAGCACCACAGGCCCGGCGATGACTGGCTGCTCGCCATCGGCCGCTACCACCGTCCCGCCGGTGGCGCGCTGGCCGCCCGCTACCGCTACAGCGTTCAGCAGTATCTGGCGCGCGTACAGGGCAGTCCGGTTCCGACCATCGCATCGAGGAGCCTTCGACCATGAACATCCGTCTGTGTGTGTTGCCTCTGCTGGGTCTGCTGGCCCTCACCGCCCATGCAGCCGACCAGCCCCTTGTCGTCGTTGAGGGCCGGGGTGGCGCTTCCGCACTGCCCTACTACCAGGCGCTGGATCTCCAGCCTCAAGCCTCCCGCCGGGAACGCCCGCCGCCGCGCATCGAACTGCCGCCACCGGGGGAGCGCCTTGGCGAAGCCGACATGCTGCCGGTGCGCTCCCCGTCGCTGACGCCGGGTGCAGTCGAGCGCCGCGTGATCGAGGCACCCGGATTGAGGCCATTGTTCCTGCTGGGCGACGACGAGCGCTCGCACCACTGGCTGCGTCAGCGCACGGACACCTTGCGCGAACTCGGCGCGGTCGGCCTCGTGGTCAACGTCGAGTCCCAGGCCGCGCTGGACGCCCTGCGACGCCTGGCGCCGGAGCTGATCCTGTCTCCGGTCTCCGCCGACGACCTGGCCCGACGGCTCGGCATCCGCCACTACCCCGTGCTGATCACCGCCACGGGGATCGAGCAGTGACATGGCCCAGCCGCATTCGGTGGAAGTCCTGCTGCGTCCGGCGGTCGAGCTTTACACCGTCGCGGTCTGCCTCGGCGCCGCCGTTCTCTGCCTCGCCGCCCCCTGGTCGCTGGCGCTGAGCCCGCTGCTGGGCCTGGCCGGCGCGCTGGCCTTTCTGACCTTCGGCACCATCCGCTTCTACCAAGCCTGGGCGATCCTGCGCTATCGCCGCAACATCCGCCGCATGCCGCGCTACGTGATGGCGAGCCGCGACGTGCCGGTGAGCCAGCAGCGCCTGTTCGTGGGGCGGGGCTTTCGCTGGGATCAGCGCCACACCCACAGGCTGATGCAGACCTACCGGCCGGAGTTTCGCCGCTACGTCGAGCCGACATCACTGTACTGTTCCGTGCGGCGGCTGGAAGAACGCCTGGAGTTCGCGCCCTTCCCGTTATCGCGTCTGGCCCGCCTGACCACCTGGGACAGCCCGCTGAACCCGGTGCGGCCGCTGCCGCCGGTCGGCGGTCTGCCACGGTTGCACGGCATCGAACCACACGAAGTCGATGTATCGCTGCCGCTCGGTGAGCGAGTGGGTCACAGTCTGGTATTGGGCACTACCCGCGTCGGCAAGACACGGCTGGCCGAGCTGTTCATTACTCAGGACATTCGTCGCAAGACGAATGGAGAGCACGAAGTCTGCATCGTCTTTGATCCCAAGGGCGATGCGGACCTGCTCAAGCGTATGTATGTGGAAGCCCAGCGAGCCGGGCGCGCGGGGGAGTTCTATTGCTTTCATCTCGGCTGGCCGGACATCTCCGCGCGCTACAACGCGGTGGGGCGCTTCGGGCGGATTTCGGAAGTCGCCACGCGCATCGCCGGCCAGCTCTCCGGCGAAGGCAACAGTGCCGCGTTTCGCGAGTTCGCCTGGCGTTTCGTGAACATCATCGCGCGCGCCCTGGTGGAGTTGGGACGACGCCCCGACTACCTGCTGATCCAGCGCCATGTCATCAACATCGATGCGCTGTTCATCGAGTACGCGCAGCACTTCTTCGCCAAGGCCGAACCGAAGGCCTGGGAGGTCATCGTCCAGCTCGAAGGCAGGCTGAACGACAAGAACATTCCCCGCCACATGATCGGACGGGAAAAGCGTGTGGTGGCGATCGAGCAGTACCTGTCGCAAGTGCGGGTCTACGACCCGGTGCTCGACGGCCTGCGTTCGGCGGTGCGCTACGACCGCACCTACTTCGACAAGATCGTCGCCTCGCTACTGCCGCTGCTGGAGAAGCTCACCACCGGCAAGATCGCGCAACTGCTGGCGCCGAATTACGCCGATCTCGATGATCCGCGACCGATCTTCGACTGGTTGCAGATCATCCGCAAACGCGCCGTGGTCTACGTCGGCCTGGATGCCCTGTCGGATGCCGAGGTCGCGGCGGCCGTCGGCAACTCGATGTTCTCTGACCTGGTATCGGTCGCCGGCCACATCTACAAGTTCGGCATCGACGACGGCCTGCCCGGCACTTCGACCGGCGCCAAGGTGCCGATCAACGTCCATGCCGACGAGTTCAACGAACTCATGGGGGATGAATTCATTCCCATGGTGAACAAAGGCGGCGGCGCGGGCGTGCAGGTCACGGCATACACGCAAACGCTCAGCGACATCGAGGCGCGCATCGGCAACCGCGCCAAGGCCGGCCAGGTCATCGGCAACTTCAACAACCTGTTCATGCTGCGCGTGCGGGAGACGATCACCGCCGAACTGCTGACCCGGCAGTTGCCCAAGGTCGAGGTCTACACCACGTCGATCGTCAGCGGCGCGACGGATACCTCCGATCCCCAGGGGCAGACCGCGTTCACGTCCAACACGCAGGACCGCATCACCACCACCAGCGTGCCGCTGATCGAGCCGGCGCACGTGGTCAATCTGCCGAAGGGGCAAGCCTTCGCGCTGCTCGAAGGCGGCAACCTGTGGAA
>DIUL01000024.1 GCA_002422345.1 Acetobacteraceae bacterium UBA6159 | reverse complement strand
TCATAGCGTTGAACAGCCTTGGGGTGCACAGTGACCTGTACAAACGCCGCCCCGACCTGATCGGCTACGTCAACGGCATGCCGCTGCTGCTGATGGAACTCAAGGCCGCGCATGTGAAACTGTCGGAAGCCTACGGCAAGAACCTGAAGGATTACCGCGACACCATCCCGCGCCTGTTCGACGCCAACGCCTTCGTCATCCTGTCCAACGGCCACGAAGCGGTGATGGGGCCGAGCCACGCGGCGTTGGAGGAGTTCGCGGTATGGAAAAAGGTGAAGGAGGAAGACGAACCCGACCAACCCGGCCTGGAAACCCTGCTGCGCGGCACCTGCACGCCCGCCCGCTTCCTGGACATCGTGGAGAACTTCATCGTCTTCCAGGACATGACCGGCGGCTTGCGGAAAGTCGTCGGCAAGTATCACCAGGTGCTGGGCGTCAACCGCGCCATCGACGCCGTCCGCCACATCCAGCAGAACCAGGGCCGGCTCGGCGTGTTCTGGCACACGCAAGGCAGCGGCAAGAGCCTGTCGATGGCATTCTTCGCCGAGAAGGTGCTCCGCACCCTGGGCAACAACTGGTCCTTCGTGGTGGTGACGGACCGGGTGGAACTGGACGACCAGATCGCCGGTACGTTCGGCTCGATCGGTGCCTTCGGGGCGTTGAAGGCGCGGGACTGCCAGGCGCAAAGCCGAGCGGATCTGCGGGTGAAGCTGGCGGGGCAGCAACGGTATCTGTTCACGCTGATCCATAAGTTCGGGACCGAGGCGGGGGAGGCGATGCCGGTGCTGTCCGACCGCTCCGACATCATCGTCATCACGGATGAGGCGCATCGCAGCCAATACGCGCAACTCGCCGCGAACATGCGGGCGGCGCTGCCGAATGCGGCGTTCATCGGCTTCACCGGCACGCCGCTAATGGCGGGGGAGGAACGGACGCGGGAGGTCTTCGGCGATTACGTGTCGATCTACAACTTCGCGCAGTCGGTGGCGGATGGCGCGACGGTGCCGCTGTTCTATGACCCGAGGCAGCCGGAACTGCATCTGGCGAAGGAGGACTTGCGGGAGGAATTGCAGGCGCTGCTGGATGACGCCGCCCTGGACCCCGAGCAGGAAAAGCAAGTCCAGCGTCAGTTTGCTCGGCAATACCATCTGATCACGCGGGAAGACCGGCTGGACAAGATCGCGGCAGACCTGGCGCGGCATTTCGCCGGGCGGGGCTATCGCGGCAAGGCGATGTTCGTTGCGATCGACAAGGCCACGGCGGTGAAGATGCACCAGAAGGTGCGGGCCGCGTGGCTCGATCTGATCGCCGAACGGGAGAAGCAACTGGCGACGGCGCAGGAGGTAGCCGGCCCGGTGCTGGCTGAAACGCTCGGCTGGATGCGAGAGACGGACATGGCGGTGGTGGTCAGCCAGTCCCAGGGCGAAATCGAGGAGTTGAAGGCCAAGGGCCTGGACATCATCCCGCACCGCAAGCGGATGGTGGAGGAGAACCTTGAGGCCAAATTCAAGGACCCCAAGGACCCGTTGCGGCTGGTGTTCGTCTGCGCGATGTGGATCACGGGCTTCGACGTGCCGACATGCAGCACGATCTACATCGACAAGCCGATGAAGAACCACACTCTGATGCAGACGATCGCTCGGGCGAACCGGAACGCGCCGGGGAAGCAGGCGGGGACGATCGTGGACTACGTTGGGGTGTTCGCGAACCTGGAGGATGCGCTGGCTATCTATGGCGCTCCCAAGGGCGGCGCGGCGCCGATCCGCGACAAGGATGCGCTGGTGGAGGCGTTGCGGGAGGCGTTGACCGAGGCGGAGACTTGGTGTTCGGCGCACGGGGTCGATGTGGCGGCGATCCTGGATGCGGACAAACTGGAACGGGCGGCTCGGATCGGGCGGGCGCAGGAGGCTTTGATCGCCCCTGACGACGTGCGGCGGGCGTTCCTGCGGTTGGCGGATGGGGCGTTGCGGGCGTATCGGGCGGTGCTGCCGGATGCTCGGGCGGCGCCGTTCCTGCGGCCTGTGGCGGCGTTGGCGGTGGTGGCGCAGGCGATCCGGAACCGGCTGGGGCCGCCGGATATCTCGGCGCTTTCGGCTCAGATCGAGGCGATGCTGGATGCCAATATCCTGGGCGTGGAGATCACGGCGCCGGTGCGGGTGGGGGACGATCGGGCCGGGCTGGCTGATCTGTCGGTGATTGATTTCGAGAAGCTGGCCGCCGCGTTTTTGAAGGCGCCTCGGACCACGGTCGATCAGATGCGAGAGAAGGCGGAGGCGAAGGTCGCCGAGATGACCGCCGAGAACCCGACCCGCGTGGACCTGATCGAGAAGTTGGAGAAGCTGGTCGATGCCTACAACGCGGCGACTGCCAATGTGGAAGAGGCGTTCGAGCGGTTGAAGGCGTTCCTGCTGGAATTGGAGGTGGAAGAAGGCCGGGCGGCTCGGGAGAACCTGACGGAGGAGGAGTTGGCGTTCTTCGACCTGCTCACGCGCCCCGAGCCGAAGCTGACCATGGCGCAGGAAATCCAGGTCAAGAAGGTGGCGCGGGACTTGTTGGTGAAGCTGCGAGACAAGGTGTCGGTGTTCCAGTGGCGGCAACGCCAGCAAACGCGGGCGGAGGTTCAATGGGCGATCAAGGAAGTGCTGAATGAGCTGCCAGAGGACCCGTATCCCGAGAAACTGTGGAACATTAAGGTTGAAGAGGCGTGGCAATTTGTGTTCGCGCGTGGAGACGTTACGGGCGCGCCTGATTTGCCGGCATGACGATGCTCGCTCCGTCCGAGACGGAAACGATGCTACTGGCTGTTTGAACGGTTCGGCCCTACGGCTCCCACGGTCGACCGGAATTCTCCGATCGTGCGGGATTGCCGGTCCCACTCAACCGCAAACGGCTCGAGCAGCCCCTGCAGCGTGATCCCCGCCGCCTGCCGCCCATCCAGAACCGCC
>DIUL01000075.1 GCA_002422345.1 Acetobacteraceae bacterium UBA6159 | reverse complement strand
GTGATTGACCGGACAGCAGTGACCCAAAATATGTTGATTACTCGAATGAAGGACTAAGCAAGATCGGCGTGACTGAATCAGGCCGCATTGCGACATCTGGGTCAATTTTGATGGTGTGCATCGGTACGATCGGAAAGTGCCAACAGATCGATCGTGATTGCTCGTTCAATCAACAGATAAATTCGCTTTCACCATTCGCAGAAACGAACTCTCGCTACCTCCTGGCCTGTTGCCAATCGGAGACCTTTCAGACGGCTGCGTGGGCTGCATCAGCCCGCACAACGATTGCAATTCTGAACAAGGGAAACTGGGAACTGCTTGCCGTTTCTCTCCCACCCCTCGCCGAACAACACCGCATCGTCGCCAAAGTCGATGAACTGATGGCCCTGTGCGACCAACTGGAAGACAGCATCACCGCCAGCGACGCCACCCGCCGCCGCCTGCTCGACGCCCTTCTCGCCGAGGCGCTGGCACCCGCAACCACCGAGGAAAGAGAAGCCGCGTGACCATCCGCCACGCCATCTGGCGGGTTGGCGCCGCGCCCGAGCCTCTGCAACCCGCCGTCCTCACCAGTGAGGCGCAGTTGGAGGACATGATCGTCGCCGCCCCCTCCATCCTGCACGACAACTGGATGCTGATCGGCCGGCAGGTTGACACCGGGTTCGGCGGCAAGCTCGATCTGCTCGCCATCGCGCCGGACGGGGCGCTGGTGCTGATCGAATTGAAGCGCGACCGCACCCCCCGCGACGTGATCGCCCAGGCGATCGACTACGCGACCTTCGTCGCCGACCTTCAGGCCGACGAAATCGCCGCGATCTACACAAAGTTCAAATCCAACGGAGACCTCGGCGCCGATTTCCAGGCCCGCTTCGGCCAAAAACTGGATGAGGCGACGCTGAACGCCACGCATCAGATCGTTGTCGTCGCCGCCTCGATCGACGCCAGCACCACCCGGATCGTCCGTTATCTGAACGACCGCGACATCGCGATCAATGTCCTGTACTTCCAGGTCTTCGCCAACGGCGCCGACCGCCTGCTCAGCCGAGCCTGGCTGATCGATCCGGGTGAGACACAGATCAAGGTGACGCAGTCGAAGGAAGGGCCGAATGAACCCTGGAACGGCGAACTCTACGCGTCCTTCGGACACGGCCCGTCCCGATCCTGGCCCGAGGCGATGCGCCACGGCTTCATCTCGGCTGGCGGAGGGGCGTGGTATTCCAACTCCCTGAACCTGCTGGCCCCCGGCGATCGCATCTGGGTGAAGGCCCCGAAATACGGCTTCGTCGGCGTGGGAAAAGCGAAGGGCAAGCTGGTGCCGGCCCAGGAATTCACGCTGCCGACGCCCGAGGCCGACAGGCCCGCGTTGGAGGTGCTGCATGAGGCGACCCCTATCACCGGGGCGAAGCCCATGACCCGGAGCGGTCGGAGTATTTCGTGCCGGTGGACTGGCTCCAGACCGGGCCGCTGCCGGTTCAGGGGCGGTGCAGGACAAGCAGAAGAAGCGGCTGGAGGAGATCATCGAGGCGCTGAGCGGCCTGTTTGGGGACGGTCTGACGGAGGGCGACATGGTGTCGTTCTACGAGGCGGCCGAGCGGAAGATGATGGAGTCGGATGTCCTGCGAAATCAGGCTGCGGCGAACACGAAAGAGCAGTTCGTCCATTCCCCGGCGCTACCGGATGAGTTGATGAACGCGATCATGGATACGATGGCGGTACACCAGTCCATGAGCAGACAGGCTCTGAACTCGTACGCGATACAGGCGGCCATGCTGATGACGATGTTGGCACAGGGTAGTTTATGGGAAGCGTTCCGTCAGCGGTCGGATGCCACACGTCACGTGTGAACGGTGTTGACCGTGGAGAAGATTGCAAGAGGCACACGCAAGGCGGCCGCACCGTCGAATTGCCGGCCGAGCGGGTCCGAAAACATGGTCTGATTTCAAGCGACTAAAGCTGTTGACCAAATCGGCCAAGTCAACAGGTCCAGAGACAACCGGCGTGCGGAGACCCGTTTTCCTGGTTCGTTCTGCCACCGTGGGTCAACAGCCTACGGCACAAACCCACGGAACCATTGGGCTTTTCTGTGCAGGACGCAGACATGGAGACGCCTCTATCGGGAAGGACTGGCGGAGAGGGAGGGATTCGAACCCTCGGTACCCGTAAAGGGTACAACGGTTTTCGAGACCGCCCCGATCGACCGCTCCGGCACCTCTCCTGACCGCGCGCTGAAATCTTCCAACGCGCCCGGGCGACGGCGGTCTTATACGGATCACATCCGCCCTCCGCAATGGTCCCGTCACACCAATCGCCACACCCCCGCTTGAGGCTGCCCCGCCATCAAGGCATGACTCTCCCCATGCTCGAAGCGCCCCCACCCGAGATCACCGCGGCCCTCCACTGCCTCAACCTCCTGCCGCCCGACGCCACGGCGCGGGGGGAAAGGCTGACCGGCGGCGTATCGTCGGACATCTGGCGCATCGACACCGCCACCGGGCCGCTCTGCATCAAGCGGGCTCTGGCCAAGCTCCGCGTCGCCGCTGACTGGCGCGCGCCGATCGAGCGCAACGTCTATGAAGCCCGCTGGATGCGCCACGCCAACGCCGCCGTCCCGGGTTCCGCGCCAGCGATCCTGGGGCAGGACACCACGTCGGGCGCCCTCGCGATGGCCTACCTGCCGCCGGACAACCACCCTCTGTGGAAGGCCCAACTGCGCGATGGGCACGCCGACCCGGTCTTTGCCGCCGCTGTCGCGTCGACCCTGGCCCGAATCCATGCCGCCACCGCGGTCGATCCGACCATCCCAGCCCAGTTCCCGACGGACGCGATCTTCTACGATATCCGCCTCGACCCCTACCTCGTCGCCACGGGCCGGGCGCATCCGGATCTGACGAACCGGTTCCAGGCTCTGGTCGCGGAGACGCAGGCCAACAAGCGGGCCCTCGTGCACGGCGATGTCAGCCCGAAGAACATCCTCGATGGACCCGCCGGCCCGGTCTTCCTCGATGCCGAGTGCGCCTGGTGGGGCGACCCCGCCTTCGACCTGGCCTTCTGCCTCAACCACCTGCTCCTGAAATGCCTCTGGACCCCATCGGCCACCGCCGGGTTCCTTGCCTGCTTTGATGCCATGGTCACCACATACCGAGCCGGCATCGATTGGGAAGCGCCGGACGCAATCGAAGCCCGCGCTGCCGCCTTGTTGCCGGGCCTGTTCCTCGCCAGGGTGGATGGAAAATCCCCGGTCGAGTACATCACCACCGACACCGACCGGGACCGCGTCCGCCGCGTCGCCCGCCCGCTCCTGATCACGCCGCCGGTTCGGCTGGACATCGTCCGCCAGGCCTGGACAAGGGAACTCGCCGCATGACCTCGACAAGGATTGCCTTCGTGCATGGCCGCCGCGTGTGGGACAGCCGCGGCCGCCCGACGGTGGAGGCCGACGTCCTCCTCGAAAATGGTGCCGTCGGACGCGCCATCGCCCCCGCCGGCGCCTCGACCGGCTCGGGGGAGGCGGTGGACCTCCGCGACGGCGGCCCCGCCTTTGGCGGCTATGACGTGACCCGCGCCGTCCACCATGTGAACACCGAGATCGCGACGGCGGTCATCGGGCTGGAGGCGACCAACCAGGCCAAGGTGGATCACGAACTGATCGACCTCGACGGCACGCCCAACAAGTCCCGCCTCGGGGCCAACGCGGTCCTGGCCGTGTCCATGGCCACCGCCCACGCCGCCGCCGCCGCCATGGGCCAGCCGCTGTATCGCTATCTCGGCGGGCCGGACGCCGACCTGATCCCGCTGCCGCAAATCCAGATCTTCGGCGGTGGCGCCCATGCCGGGCGGCGGGTCGACATCCAGGACTTCATGGTCATGTGCCCGGCGGCCGAGAATTTCGCCCAGGCCCTGGACTGGACGGCCGAGGTCTATCGCGCCGCCGGTGCCCTGATGAAGGAAGCCGGCACCCTGGCCGGCGTCGCCGACGAAGGCGGCTGGTGGCCCATGTTCGACCGCAACGAACAGGCGCTGGATATGCTCGTCCGCGCCATCGAACGGGCGGGGTTTCGCCCCGGGGAGCAGGTCGGGATCGCGCTCGACATCGCCTCCTCCGAGTTCGGCCGCAACGGACGCTACAAGCTGGCGCTGGAGGATCGGGAACTCGACAGCGCCGGCATGATCAAGCTGCTGACCGGCTGGATCAGCCGCTATCCGATCCTGTCCATCGAGGACCCTTTGGCCGAGGATGACGCGGAGGGCTTCGCCGAATTCACGCGGAAGGTCGGGCACAAGGTGCAGATCGTGGGTGATGATTTCCTTGTCTCCGACGCCGCCCGGGTGCGGGAGGCCGCGGCGAAGGGGGCCGCCAACACCGTCCTGCTCAAGCCCAACCAACGCGGCACCCTGACCGAGACGATCGCGGCCTGGGACGCGGCCAAGGCATGCGGCTACGCGGCCATCGTCTCGGCCCGGTCGGGGGAGACCGAGGACACGACGATCGTTCATCTCGCGGTCGGTTGGGGCGCTGGCCAGCTCAAGGTCGGCAGCTTCACCCGCAGTGAGCGCATGGCCAAGTGGAATGAGACCCTGCGCGTCGAGGAAGCCCTCGGCGGCAAGGCGCGCTTCGCCGGGGGCGCGGTGCTGGGTCGCTCCCGCGCATGAAGGTCGTCTTCCACTATGCCGCGGGCCCCGACCTCGCGGCGCGCCTGGCCGCGGTTCCGGGGTTGGAAATCGCCGTTTGCCCTGAGGATGATGACGACCTTCTGTTCCGCCTGCTGTCTGACGCCGATGTCCTGTGGCACGTGCTGAAACCCTGCACCGCCGCGATGATCGCCGCCGCCCCCCGGCTGTGCCTGATCCAGAAGATCGGGGTGGGGGTGAACACGATCGACCTCGATGCCGCCAGGGCGCGGGGGATTCCCGTCTGCAACCTGCCCGGTACGAACAGTCGAGCGGTTGCTGAGTTGACGGTTGGGTTGATGTTGGGGGCGGTGAGGCGGGTGGCTCGGTTTGATGCCGGCCTGCGCGCGGGTGTCTGGTCCGATCCGGTGCTGCAGGATGGGATCGGGGAGCTGGGCGGCAAGACCGTCGGGCTGATCGGGTATGGGTCCATCCCCCGGCTGCTCGCGCCCGTGCTGGCCGCGTTGGGGTGCCGGGTCATCTATACCGCCCGCCAGGAGAGGCCCGACGCGATCGGGGAGTACCGGCCCCTGGCTGTCCTGCTGGCGGAATCCGACGTCATCAGTCTGCATGTCCCCCTGACGCCCGAGACCGACCGGATGATCGATGCCGCCGCCCTGGCGCGGATGAAGCGGGGTTCCGTGCTGATCAACACCGCGCGCGGCGGGCTGGTGGACCAGGCGGCCCTGACCGAGGCCCTGCGCTCGGGTCATCTGGGTGCCGCCGGCCTGGATGTCTTCGCCACCGAGCCGGCCGTTCCCGCCGATCCGTTGTTCCAACTGCCCAACGTCCTCGTCACCCCGCATGTCGCCTGGGTCACGACCGGCACCTTCGACCGCAGCTTCACCATCGCAGCCGAGAACTGCCGGCGGGTCGAGGCAGGGGAGGCGTTGCTGCACCGGGTGGTGTGACACCGGACAGCACCACGCCATCGCGGCCGAAGGGCTCCTTTACGGCAATACGTCATGGCGGCCGCACGGCCGCCACCGACGCCTTTCCCGTTTAGAACAGGGGAAAGCCGTGGGTGGCGGCCCTGCGGCCGCCATGACGAGGTAGAGACCGCGGGGGTCATCGCCGAGTTCGCCTGGTATCACTTCCCCTCCCGCCACGACGCATGGCGGGCAAACCGGTGGCGGAACCAGAAGCCGATGCTGAACCCCGGCCAGAGCGTCGTGTTCCGGCCGGCGGCGTCGAGGTACCAGCTCCGGCAGCCCGACAGCCACACGGTTCTTTGCATCCGCGCGTCCAGCCAGGTCGCGAAGCGGGAGGCCACGTCCCGCCGGATTTCGACCGACCCGATCCCCTGCCGGCGCATCCGTTGCAGGGTCCGCAGCGCGTGCTCGATCTGCGCCTCCAGCATGAAGACGATCGAGTTGTGGCCGAGGCCGGTGTTCGGCCCGCCCAGCAGGAACAGGTTGGGGAAGCCGGGCGCGGCCAGGCCCAGCCAGGCGGGCAGGCCCTCGTGCCAGGCTTCCGCCAACGAAACCCCGTCGCGTCCGATCACCCGCAGTGAGCCCAAAGGCTCGGTCGCCTTGAACCCGGTCGCGAAGACCAGGACATCGGCCGGATGGGTCACACCGTCGGCGGTCACCAGACCACCGGGCTCGACCCGCGCGATGGGCGTGCCGATGACGGTTACGTTCGGGCGCTCCAGCGCGGGCAGGAAGTCGTTCGACAGCAGCACGCGCTTGCAGCCGATCCGGTAGTCTGGCGTCAGCCGCTCCCGCAGCACCGGATCGGTCAACGTCCTCTTTGCATACGTCCGCGCTCGACGTTCCACCGCCTCCATCAAGCGCGGAGCCAGGATGAAGCCGACCGCGCGGGATTCGTGCGACCAGTAGACCCAGGCGCGCGCGATCCGTCGCAGCAACGGGATGGCGCGCATCATCGCCCGCCGCACCGGCCCGGCGACGGGGTCATGCTTGGGCAGGACCCAGGCGGGGGTGCGCTGGAACAACGTCAGTTCGGCAGCCTGCTTCGCCAGTTCGGGGACAAGCTGGATCGCGCTGGCCCCGGTGCCGATCACCGCCACGCGCTTGCCCGCGATGTCCACCCCATGGTCCCACCGCGCGGAGTGGAACGCCGGTCCGGCGAACCGCTCCAGGCCTGGGATGTCCGGAAAAGCCGGGTGGTGCAGCGTGCCCGGCGCCAGCACCAGGACCCGGGCCGAGATGCTGTCCCCGGCCTCGGTGCGGAGGCGCCACAGGCCGGTGGTCTCGTCATGGGCCGCCTCGGCCAGCGTCGTGCCCAGCCGCAGATGCGGCCGGACGCCGAACCGATCGACGCAATCCAGCAGATAGCGCTGGATTTCCGCCTGGGACGGGTAGCGCCGGGACCAGCCGCCCGAGGGCGCGAAGGAGAACGAATACAACGCTGCCGGAATGTCGCAGGCGCAGCCAGGGTAGGTGTTGTCTCGCCAGGTGCCGCCGATCTCGGTGGCCTGTTCCAGCAGAATGAAATCGTCGAGGCCGGCCTGACGCAGCCGGATCGCCATGCCGATGCCGGCGAACCCGGCACCCACGATGACCACGCCATGGGGTTGCGGATCGCTGGTGGGGCGCGCGGTGTCCATGGTTGGGTTCATAGGGACGGGCAGGGGGTTCGGCAAACCCCGGAATCGCGGTGGACCATCGCACGCCGCCCTTCTTCGTCATGGGCGGGCCTGACCCGCCCATGGCAGAGCACGCTGTTGCTGGGGAGTGTGCGACGGGCAACCTGGGCGTTCCTGGCGATGGGCGGGTCAGGCCTGCCCATGACTTGGTGCTGCGGCCTTGGACCGCGCCCAACATCGCACCCGCCCCACCGCCCAACTGGCCCGTCCAACGTCACCAATCCCAACCCGATTGACACAACCAACCACCACGCCATCCTCCCCCACCAGAAAACCAGGGGAAGGAACCGCCATGGCCGAGACCATCGAGACCGACTACGTTATCGTCGGCGCCGGATCGGCTGGCTGCGTCATGGCGGCCCGCCTGTCGGAGGACCCTGGCACCCAGGTCGTCCTGCTCGAAGCCGGGCCGAAGGACAGCAATCCCTGGATCCACATCCCGCTCGGTTATGGCAAGACCATCGACGACAAGCGCGTCAACTGGTGTTACGAAACCGAACCGGACCTGAACGGTCGCCGCTTCTTCTGGCCGCGCGGCAAGGTCCTGGGCGGGTCGTCCTCGATCAATGGCCTCGTCTACATCCGCGGCCAGGCCGAGGACTTCGACCATTGGCGCCAACTCGGCAACGCCGGCTGGTCCTTCGACGATGTCCTCCCATACTTCCGCAAATCCGAGGACAAGATCGGTGGCGGGGATGACCTGCACGGCACGGGCGGCCCGCTCGCTGTGTCGGAGGTCGATCGCTACGACCCGATCAGCCAGGCCTTCGTGAAGTCCTGCGTGGACCTGGGGTTTCCCCGCACCAACGACTTCAACGGCCGGGTGCAGGAAGGCGCGGGCTACTACCATCTGACCACGCGCAACGGCCGCCGCTGCTCGACCGCCGTCGGCTACCTGCGCCCGGCCATGAAACGACCGAACCTGCGCGTGGTGACCGAGGCCCTGTCCGAGCGCATTCTGCTGGAAGGCAAGCGCGCCACCGGCGTGACCTACCGCCAGGCCGGCGCCACCCACACTGTCCGCGCCCGGCGGGAGGTGATCGTCTGCGGCGGCGCCCTCAACTCCCCCCAGTTGCTGATGCTGTCCGGCATCGGCCCAGGCGCGCATCTGGCCGAACGCGGCATCGCGGTGGCGCACGACTTGGCCGGTGTCGGCCAGTCCATGCAGGACCATTTCCAGTCCCGCATCGTGCTGAAATGCCGGTTCCCGATCACCGTCAACGACATCATGATGAGCAAGTTCAAGATGGCGATGACGGGCCTCGACTACCTGTTCCGCCGCAAGGGCCCGCTGACCATCGCCGCCGCGCAGGCCGGCCTGTTCGCCCGCACCCGCCCGGAACTGGCAACGCCGGATGTGCAGTTCGCGACGGTCATCTTCAGCGCCGACCGCCCGGCCGAGGGGCTGCACAAATTCTCCGGCTTTTCCGTGGTCGTCTACCAGTTGCGGCCCGAAAGCCGGGGGGAGCTGAAACTGAAATCGGCCGACCCGAATGACGCGCCGGCGATGTATCCCAACTACCTCGCCACCGAGACGGACCGGCGGACGATCGTGGACGGGCTGAAGCTGGGCCGCCGCATCCTGGCCACGCCGGACATGCAGCACTTCATCACCGGGGAATACATCCCCGGAGACGATGTCCGCACCGACGACGACTACCTGGCCTATGCTCGGCAATACGGCGGGACCGTCTTCCACCCGACCAGCACCTGCAAGATGGGCGCCGATCCGATGGCCGTGGTGGACACTGAATTGCGGGTCCATGGCATGGGGGGCTTGCGCGTCGTCGACGCCTCCATCATGCCCGCCGTGGTATCCGGCAATACCAACGCCGCGACCATCATGATCGCCGAGAAGGCCGCTGATATGATCCGGCGCGCACCTGTTGCCGCCTGAGACCTTTGTGAGAGACCCGCTTATGACCGACACCCTGCCCGACCGCCTGTCCACCGACCCCAACAGCCCCTTCTTCAACGAGGAAGTCCTGAGCCGGGGCATCGGCGTCCGCTTCAAGGGTGTCGAGCGCACCAATGTCGAGGAATACTGCATCAGCGAAGGCTGGGTGCGCCTCGCGGTCGGCAAGTCCGTCGACCGCCGCGGCATGCCGATCACCATCAAGGCCACCGGCCCGGTCGAGGTCTGGTTCCAAACCGAGGCACAGGCCGATGACGACGAGTCCTGACCCCTTCCACTGGCTGGGAGAGATCAACAAGGCCTCGGCCGTGATGGTGGTGGAGGAGGGGATCGTGCCCGAATCCCTCGCCGCCCCGATCGTCCGCGCCATCGAAACCGTGATCGCCGATGGGGCCAAACCCGGCGCCGAACGCCCGGGCGACTATCTGGCGCTGGAGGCAATGCTGATCGCCGCGGGTGGCCCGGACGTGACCCGGGTCCATTCCGGCCGCAGCCGCCAGGACATCAACGCGACCTTCGGGCGGCTTTATCTGCGCGACGACCTGCTGGCCACGCTCGATGCCCTGAACCTGGCGCGGGCGGCCCTGCTGACCCTGGCCGCGACCTATCCCGACGCCATCATCCCCGCCTACACCTGGGGAGTCCAGGCCCAGCCCACCACGCTCGGCCATTGGCTGGGAGCGTACGAGGCCGCCTTCGCCCGGTCCGCCGAACGCTTCCGCCAGGCCTATGCGCGGGTCAATTTGTGCCCGCTGGGCAGCGCCGCTTTGGGCACCTCCAGCTTCCCGGTCAACCGCCGCCGCCTGTCCGACCTGCTGGGGTTCAGCGGCGTGGCCGAGAACTCCCTGGACGCGACCCAGGTCAGCCCTGTCGATACGCGGGCCGAGGCAACCCAGATCGCCGCCACCGCCGCGCTGACGGTCGGGATGTTCTGCGCCGACATCACCGCCCAATATGCCCAGACCCGGCCCTGGCTGACGCTGAATCAGGGGTCGCGGACGGGCGTGTCGTCGATCATGCCGCAGAAGCGGAACCCGTCCGGTCTGGTCTGGCTCCGCAAGCTCGCGAGCACGGTGGCCGGTGGGGCAGGGGGCTTCGCCTTCCAGGCCCATAACGTTCCCTCCGGCATGCATGACTACAAGCCCGAAGGCCCCGATCCGGTCATCCGCGACGGCGAACGGATGCTGATGGACCTGGCCGGGCTGGTGGCCGAACTGCGCTTCGACCCCGCGCGCGCCCTCGATGAGGTCAACGCCGACTACGCGACCACGACCGAACTGGCCGATGTCCTGCAACGGGACGCCGATGTGCCGTTCCGGGTGGGGCATCACTTCGCCTCCGACCTCGTGACCTTCGGGCGGGCGAACGGGCTGCGGCCGGCGGAACTGCCGTTTGACGAAGTCCAGCGCCTGTATGCCGAGGCGGCGGGCGCCTTCGGGATGGCCCCGGACCTGCCCTTGTCGGAAGCGGCCTTCCGCACCGCTTTGTCGGCCGAGGGGATGATCCAGGCGAGCCAGGGCCAGGGCGGGCCACAGCCGGCCGAGGTCGAACGGATGCTCTCCGGCCAGCGCGCGGCGCTCGACACCGACCGGACCTGGGTGCGCACGGCGCGGGATCGGCTGGCCCAGGCCGAACGCCGCCGCGACGTGGCGTTCCAGGCGCTGCGGGGATTATCCGAGTAGACACGGGCGGACATTGCCAAGACCCTCTCCCTGTCGTTGCATGGCGGCCGGAAACCCCAAGGGAGAGAGACATGGCCGACCGTTCGCGCTGGGACCCCGAGATGGCGGCCTTTACCGCCGTAGCCGAGGCGGAGGCAGCGAAATACCCGCCCGTGAAGGTGGAACTGCCGCTGGAACCGCATCGGCGGGTCAACGACCTGCTGGGGCTGCGGACGGCGGTGGGCGGGCCGGAGATGGCCGAGACGACCGATCGCTGGGTCTCGATTCGCGGGCGGGCGGTGCGCTGCCGGGTCTATCGGCCGGTCACGGACGAGGCGCTGCCGACCCTGGTCTATTTCCACGGCGGCGGCTGGGTCTGGGCGAACATCGACACGCATGACCGGATGGTCCGGGAATACGCGGCGGCGGGCCGGGTCAACGCGGTCAGCGTGGACTATGCCCTGTCCCCCGAGGCGAAGTTCCCCCAGGCCCTGTTCGAGTGCGCCGACACGGTCCGCTGGATCGCCGAGAACGGTGCCCAATGGGGCCTGGATGGCAGCCGGATCATGCTGGGAGGGGACTCGGCGGGGGGCAACTTGGCGCTGGGGACGGCGCTGCTGCTGCGCGACACCGGCGGGCCGGCCCTGCGTGGAGTGCTGGCGAACTATCCGGTCAGCGATAGTCGTTTCGATACCGACAGTTATAACGAGTTCGGGGCCGGCGGGTATGGGCTGAACCGGGAGCGGATGGCGTTCTACTGGGACGTCTATGTCACGCATGAGGCTGACCGGTTGAACCCCCTGGCGGCTCCTCTGCGGGCCGACCTGCGGGGGCTGCCGCCGATCTGTGTGCTGTTGGCTGAACTGGATGTCCTGAGGTCGGAGGGGGAGGCCCTGGTCGTGAAGCTGCGGGAGGCTGGGGTGGATGTGGAGACACGGACCTTCTCGGGCGTGGTGCATGGGTTTTTGCGGGCGACGGGGAGTGTGACGAAGGCTCGGGATGCTGTTGCGGCGGCTGGGGTTTGGATGAAGCGGGTGGGGTGACGGGGGGCCTTTTGGGTTCTGAGGGGGCTCTCTGGGAGGCTTGCTTGGGTCCTTCCGATTCGGGTCCTGTTGGTCGGGTTTGGGAGTGGTTCTGGTCCCTTGGTTGGGTCTGGGGGGGTGGCTTCCCCCCACCCCGGCCCTCCCCCTCAAGGGGGGAGGGGGATTTTCGGGAGTCGGGCTACTCCGCGGCGGGCATTTGTAGGACGACCTTGCCCATGGATTTTCTTGCCAGGACGGTTTCCATCGCGGCTCGGGAGTCCTCCAGTTTGAAGCGGTGGGAGGAGGTGGGTTTCAGCTTGCCCTCCACCGTCCAGGCGAACATGCGGTCGAACATGGCTCGGACCTCGGGTTCGTGGCGCTTGCGTTCGTCCACCCGGCCCCAGCCCAGGTAGTTCCCGTAGTTGAAGCCCAGAACGGACACGTCCTTCACCAGGATGATGTTCCCGGGGATCTGCTGCACCCGCCCTCCGGCGAACCCGATCACCAGGATCCGCCCGCTGTTCGCCACGCAGCGGAGCGACAGGTCGAACACATCCCCGCCGATCGGGTCATAGATCACGTCCGCGCCCCCAGGGATCGCCGCCAGGATCCTCTCCCGCGCATCGTCCGAGGGCAGGGGGATCGTCACATCCGCCCCATGCGCCGCGACGAGGTCCCGCTTCTCCTGCGTCGAGGCCGTGGCGACCACGGTACACCCGACCGCCTTGGCGATCTCCACCGCCGCCAGCCCCACCGCCCCGGCCGCGCCATGGACCAGCACGGTCTCCCCGGCCTTGATCCCCGCCCGCCAGACCAGCGCCGCGTAGGACGTCGCATAGGACAGCGGGAACTGAGGCGCCACGTCCAGCGGCACCCCATCCGGCAGCCGATAGACGGTGGTCGGGTCAACACAGACCTCCTCCGCATGCCCACCCCAGTCGATCCCGGCGCAGACCCGATCCCCGACCTGGAACCCAGCCACTCCCGGCGCCACTTCCGTGATCATCCCCGAAACCTCGGTCCCGGGGGAGAACGGCAGCGGGGGCTTCCGCTGATACTTCCCCTCGGTCACCAGGCTGGTAGCGAAGGACACCCCGGCATAATGGATCGCGATCCGGACCTGCCCCGCGCCCAGGGTGGGGGAGGGGACATCCTCCACCTTCAGGTCGACGAAGGGGGTCCATTGGTGGCAGCGCAGGGCTTTCATTCGGCATCCTCCAGGTAAACGGTCCCATCCATGATCCGGCGCGCCGTCCGGCCGAGGGTCGCGCGACGGACCCCGTGATTGCGGCCGGGGCCGGCCAGCACGACCTCCGATTCCGTGTCGATCACCCCGGCGGGGTGGCCGATCCTGATCTCCATCCGCTCCAGCGCCTCGGGCCGCAGGGCCTGGTGAACGATGCTCCCGGGGATGCGGGCGGCGACCCCGGTGCAGGCGGTCGAGGTCCCGGCATAGGTCTTGTGCGTGATCTGCATGAACAGCAGCCGCGAGACCACATCCACGTCCCCCGCCCCCACCGCCGCCCCGTCCAGATGTCCGGCATAGGGCGCGGGCGGCGAGATGATGCCCAGGATCGGGGTGGCCGGAGTCTCCGACCGCGCCGCCTCGGGGCTCGACGCCATGCCCATCCTTGTCGCCCCGGTGCCCCGGATCAGTTCCAGCCGACCCAGCAGGGTCTTGTCGGCGTCGATCTCGGCCGGGCTCTCGGTGCCCCGCAACCCCACATCGGCCGCCCTTATGAACACATGGGCATTGCCGATATCGACCAGGGAGGCCTCGATCCGCCCCACCCCCGGCACGTCCAGCGTGTCCACCGGGTTCCCGGTCGGCAGCAGGGACCCGGTCGCCCCGCCGGCCGTATCGGCGAAGTCCAGCAGGATGCGCGCCCCGCTGCCCGGCACGCCGGGGACCTTGTAGGTGCCGAGGCGCACCGGGCGGCCGTTCCGCACCGGGACCTCGATCGTCAGGACCCGTTTCAGGTTGGTCGTATAGACCCGGACCCGGGTGATGCCCTCCTGCGCCTCAACGAGTCCTTCCTCGATCGCATACTGCCCGACGGCCGAGGAGATGTTGCCGCACAGGCTATGGTAGTCGACGACCGGCCGGTCGATCTCCACCTGGCCGAAGGTGTAGGTTACGTCGGTGTCCGGGACACGCGGCCGGCCGATGATGGCGAGCTTGGAGGTCAGCGGATCGGCCCCGCCGAGGCCATCGATCTGGCGCCGGTCCGGTGAGCCGAAGACCTTGAGGATGATCGCGTCCCGTTCGGCGCCGGGGGGCGGCAGGTCGTCCTCCCGCAGGAACACCGCCTTGCTGGTGCCCCCGCGCATGATCGTGCAACGCAATCCGTCCATCGCTGGTCCTCCCCCCGCGAGCCTCATCCGGGAGGCCGCCGGGGGCAAGCCCTAGCCGATTATGGGGGCCTGGGCACCTCCTGCATGGGGCGATGTGTCAGAGGCCCGACAGAATCCCCCCCTCCCCTTGAGGGAGGGGGCCGGGGGGAGGGGTAAGCCACCCCCCAGCCCCATGCCAAGAGTCCTCCACCCCGGGGCGTCCCGCTCACCGGACATGGGGTAGGACCGTGCGAAAATTGTGTTCGTGCGTCTGGCCGCCGCCACGGTCTGAACACTCGCCCGAATTTCAGCACGGAGAAGCAGGGAGGGCGTCACGGAGGACAGCGGAGGGTGCCGCGACACCGGCCGAGCCTCGGGAGGTTTTTCCTCCTCGTCCTCCGTGACGTCCTCCCTGCTTCTCCGTGCTGAAACGCGGAGGCCGGTTCCCACGCCGAACCGCTGTCCCATTCCCCCAACACATCCACGCGGGACGCCGCCCGATTCCTCACCGGACATGGGGTAGCACCGTACGAAAAATCCCATACGCCCCCTCCCCCCTTGAGGGGGAGGGTCGGGGTGGGGGGTCCTCGCGGCACAAGACCGGGCGATGTCCCCCCTCACCCCAACCCTCCGTCGCAAGGGGGCGTGTGGCTCACCGGACATGGGGTAGGACCGTACGGAAAAATGCCTGGCTGGCCTGGGTGGATGGCGATCGTTCGTCTTTCGTTCTTGATACCCTATCCGGGCTGGCCGAGGCAACGGGAGAGTCCTCAGGGGGAAGGCCGGGGGTGATCGGGATGAGCGGAACGGCGGCGTCCGCCGTGGCGAGGGGTCAGCCCAGCCCGGCCTCGCGGGCGATGGCCTGACGTTCGGCGATGATCTCGGCCTCGGTGCGCCCCATCTTTTTCAGAGCGCCGGCGTAGTTGTTCACCACCAGTTCGAAATACGGATGCTGGTGGCCGGTCGCGACCTGGAACCGTGCCAGGATGAGGACCACGCGGCGATACATCGGCTCCGCCTCGGCCAGTCGGTTCGTCGCCCGCAGCAAGAGCGCGAGGTTGTTGAGGCGGTTCGCGACATCGGGATGATCCGGCCCCAGGCTCACCTCGGTGATCGCGAGCGCGCGGCGAAACATCGGCTCCGCCTCAGCCAGACGATTCGTCGCCCGCAGCAAGCCCGCGAGGTTGTTGAGGCTGTTCGCGACATTGGGATGGTCCGGCCCCAGGCTCGCCTCGGTGATCGCGAGCGCGCGGCGATACATCGGCTCCGCCTCGGCCAGACGGTTCGTCGCCCGCATCAAGCCCCCGAGGTTGTTGAGGCTGATCGCGACATTGGGATGATCCGGTCCCAGGCTCGCCTCGTTAATCGCGAGCGCGCGGCGATCCATCGGTTCCGCCTCGGTCAGACGGTTCGTCGCCCGCAACAAGGCCGCGAGGTTGTTGAGGCGGTTCGCGACAGTGGGATGATCCGGTCCCAGGCTCGCCTCGCTGATCGCAAGCGCGCGGCGATACAGCGGCTCCGCGTCGGCCAGACGGTTGGTCGCTCGCAGCAAGCTCGCGAGGTTGGCGAGGAGGGTCGCGACATTGGGATGATCCGACCCCAGGCTCGCCTCGAAGATCGTGACCACGCGGCGATACATCGGCTCCGCCTCGGCCAGACGGTTGGTCGCTCGCAGCAAGCTCGCGAGGTTGTTGAGGAGGGTCGCGACCTGGATATGATCCGGTCCCAGGCTCCGCTCCCCGATCGCCAGCGCTGCGAGTTTTAACCGCTCGGCCCTGCCATACTGCGCCCGCACATCGAACAGCACGCCGAGATCCCCCATCAACCGCCAGGTCGGCTCATCAATCCCGGCCGCCGCGGCCCGATCCGCCACCGACACCGCGTGCTCGGCCAACGGCATCAGGCGAGGCCAATTCCGCGCGTCCTGCGCGTCCCCCACAAACCCCCCGTTCACCCACCCCAGCGCCTGTTCCAGCCGCTTCCGGGCCTCGGTGTCCGACAACCCAAGGCGCACCACCTCCCGCACCAGCCGATGCACGCTGAACGTCCCCGCCGCCATGTCACGCGTGACCAGGGAGTAGCCGTAGAGGTCCGCCTCCGCCTCCCGCGCATCCTCGCTTTCCGCCCCCGGCACCGGGACATCCAGCAGAAACCGAGGCACCGGTTCATCCGCCAGGAACGCCAGCCGTTCCAGCAGCGCCCGCCCCTCCGGCGTGGCCCGTTCCAAGGACAGCGTCAGCGTGGCCAGGGTCGAGCGTTCATAATCGCTCACCGTCCTCCCCCGGAAACCTGCCACCCGCCCGAACGCCGAGGCCAGTTCCGCCCGATACGCCGCCACCGACAAGGCATGCCGAGCGATATAGGCGGCGGCATGGGTCAGGGCGAGCGCGAGGTAGCCGACATCCTTCCCCAGCGCCTCCGCCTGTGCCCGGTCATCCGGCATCGGCGCGCGCTTGCCGTTGGTGCGTTCCAGCACCAGGTCGGCGGCGGCCTCGGGTGACAGCACGCCCAGATGCAGCGCCCGAAACCCATCGGGCGCCTCCCCCAACCGGCTGGTCAGCAGCACATGCCCGTGCGGCAGCGCCCCCCGCAGCGCATGCGCGGCGTCCATCCCGTCCTGCGTATCCACATGATCCAGGATCAGCAGCCACCCTTTCCGAGCCGCCAGCCACGCCACCGCCGCCGCTCGGCGGGTATCGGCGGTCTGGTCCTCCATCCGGGGAATGCCCAACGGGGCGGTGAGATTGCCGAGATGGGTGGTCAGGGAGTCCCCGGTCTCGGCCGGGATCAGCAGCAGCGCGTCGGGGTAGTCGGCCTGGTGCGCCCAGGCATATTCGGTGGCGGCGCGGGTCTTGCCGATCCCGCCCATGCCCTGGATCGCCGCCGTGATGGCGGTGCCTCCGCTCGCCGTCAGGCTGGCCCGCAGGTCGGCGAGGAACGCGTCCCGCCCCACGAACAGATGGCCGAGGCTGGGGGCCAGGCCGTGGATCACCGGGCCGGTCGGGTGGTCGATCTCGTTCAGTTGTTCCAGCACGCTCCGGCACAGGGCATCGGCGTTGGAGAAGGGCAGCCGAGCGGGGGCGATGGAGGAGAGCCAGGTGTTGAAGGCGGCCTGGAGGGCGGGGTCATCCTCGGGACCGGGCGAGGGGCGCGCGCCGGTCGGGACATAGACCAGTTGCCGCAGGCCGTGCTTGCGGGCCAGCAGGAACTCCCACTGCGTATAGGACGCGCGCGGCCCGTGCGGCGGTGGGTCGTAGGGCGCGGCCTCGGACTCCGAGGGAAACCCGCCGCCGCTGTGGTCCCCGATCAGGCAGATCGCGGTCGCGGCGCGGAGGATGTCGGCTTCCAGATCGCCCAGCAGCGTCGGCTGGCCGTAGTGCAGTTCGTTGTGGAAAATAACTGTGTAGCCGGCCTTCCGCAGGCTCTCCGCCAGCTTTTCCCGCTCGGCCTTGAACTCACTGGTCGTGGCGGAAACGAAGACGGTCCGGTTGGTCATCAGCCGCGGCCCAGGTTGCGCCCGGCCAGTCTGGCACGTGATTGCGGCGAAAGGAAACGGCGGTCATGAAGCCTCCGGCGCGATCCCGATCACCGATTTCAGGTCCATCGCGTCGATCTCCGCCCTGATCCAGTCATGGAACGCGACCACATTCTTCCGCCGCCGATGCGTCTTCGGGCACACGAAGTAAAACGCCCGTCCTGAGTGAATGGTCTGCGTAAACGGCGCCACCAGCCGCCCGCTGCGCAGGTCGTCATGCGCCAATACCAGCAGGGCGAGCAGCATCCCCGCCCCTTCCTCGGCCGCGTCGATCGCGTGGTCGGCGCTGTTGAGCCGCAACCCACGCTCCAGATCCACCCCGCCGTCGCCCACCGGCACGCCCGCGGCCGTCAGCCAGTCGGCCCAGGACGGGTTGAGCGGCCGCCCCGCCAGCATGTCGTCATGGATCAGCGGCACGTGGCGCAGGTCGTCCGGCGTCTCGATCGGCCCCGCCTGGGTCAGCAGCCGCGGGCTGCACGCAGGGACGTAGACGAGGTCCACCAGATGTTCCCGCACCAGGCCCGGGTCCTCGGGGTGGTCGATCGGCAGGTTGCGGATGGCGACGTCGATCCCGTCCTCGTCAAAGGTCGCGAGTGCCAGGGTGGAGGAGATGCGGGCGTCGATTTCCGGATGCGCGAACAGGAAGCGATAGAGGCGCGGGGCGAGCCACTTGGCGGTGAAGCCGGGGGGCGTGCTGATGACCAGCACACGCTCATTCGCCTGTTCGTCCAGCGTATCGATCGCCTGGCGGATCTGCATGAAGCCGGCGTGCAGGCCAGGATAAAGCTTCCGCCCGGCTTCCGTCAGCGCGAGCGAGCGGGGCAGGCGGTGGAACAGTTCCACGCCCAGCGCATCCTCCAACCCCCTGATCTGGTGACTGAGCGCGCCGGGGGTGACGTGCTGCTCCACCGCAGCCTTCGTGAGGCTGAGATGGCGGGCCGCGGCCTCGAAGGCGCGCAGGGCGTTCAGCGGGGGAAGCGGGCGGTGCATGAGAAAACCTCACTCATCGGGTGAGAGAACGTCCTTTGAACGGGCGGATATAGGCGCGTATCTCTTGCCTCACCAGAGCAGTCCATGAGGAGAATTCATATGACGACGAACAACAAGACCAGCGCGTGGCCGATGACCGCCGACGAATTCAAGGCGATCGAGCGGGCCGCGAAGATCGAACGGGCTCGGGCGATGTCGGCGATGGGCCGGTCGATCGCGGCGGCGTTCAAGCGGACCTTCGGCGGCGGCATGACCACGATCTATGTTCCGGCCATCAAGGGCGGCCGTCTGACCGCCTGATCCCCTCGACCGACGACCACGAGGGGTTCCGATCCCGGGATAGCGCAAGGGCCGGCATGGGCCGGCCCCGCGTTCCACCACCAGACGACTTCGCCCGATCAGGCATCTTCCTTGATCATCTGGGCGCCTTTCTCTCCGATCATGATCGTGGGCGCGTTCGTGTTGCCCGTCGTCAGGGTCGGCATGATCGAGGCATCGATCACCCGCAGACCGCCGATCCCATGCACGCGCAGGCGTGAATCCACCACCGCCGAGGGTCCGTCGCCCATCCGGCAGGTGCCAACAGGATGGTAGATCGTGGTCCCCGTCTGGCGGGCGTAATCCAGCAACTCATCATCCGTGCGGACATTGGGACCTGGCATGATCTCGCCCTGGCTGTGCTGGGCGATCATCGGCGCGGCGAAGATACTGCGCGTCATCTTCATCCCCGCGAGCAGGACCCGCCCGTCATTCGGATCGGACATGTAGTTCGGAGAAATCTCCGGCGCCACATGCGGTTCGGATGACTTCACCATGATCGTGCCGCGGCTGTCAGGGCGCACCGGGCAGATCGCCACCGTCATGCCTGGCTTGTCCTCCAACGCGCCGAACTTGCCGGCGTCGTAGCTGGCGGGCGTGAACAGCAGTTGCAGGTCGGGGCTGGCCTTTTCGGGACTCGAGCGGCAGAAGACCTGCGCGGTGGTGACCCCGAAGGTCAGCGCGCCGCGGCCAGTGGTGAAGAACTTCGCGACTTCCCTGACCAGGCGTGGGCCACGGGACAGTTCGTTGATCGAGACCTCGTTCTTCACCCGGTGCGAAATCCGGGACACGTAATGGTCCTGGAGGTTGGCGCCGACGCCGCGCAGGTCGTGGACCACCGGCACGCCGATCTTCTGTAGATGCGCCGCAGGCCCAACCCCCGAAATCTGGAGCAGATGCGGGGAGTTCACTGCGCCGCCCGAAACGATCACCTCCTTCGCCGCGCGCGCCACCACGGGCTGGCCGTGCTGGCGGAACTCGACTCCGACGCACCGATTGCCCTCGAACAGCAGGCGCGAGGCGAGCGCATCCGTCTCCACCCGCAGATTCGGGCGCTTGCGTGCTTCCTTCAGGAAGGTCTGCGCCGTCGACCCGCGCCAGCGGCCGAGGCGCGTCATCTGCGAGTAGCCCACGCCTTCCGGCGAGCGGCCATTCAGGTCGGCGCTGAACGGGACCCCGGCCTCCTGCGCGCCCTGGATCCAGTGATGGGTCAAGGGGAGGATCGTACGGTAGTCCTCCACCTGCAACGGGCCGCCCTTGCCGCGGAATTCTTCCTCGCCGCCCTGGATGTAGTTCTCCGACTTGCGGAACAGCGGCAGCACGTCGTCAAAACTCCAGCCGCGGCAGCCCATCTGGGCCCAGCCGTCGAAGTCCGCCGGATTGCCGCGCACATACAGCATGCCGTTGATCGAACTCGATCCGCCCAGCGTCTTGCCGCGCGGCCAGGGAATGCGGCGGCCGGAGGGGCCGTCGGGGCCCTCGGCCGAGTAGTTCCAGTTGACGATGGGGTGCGTGAGCAGCTTCAGGATGCCGGCGGGAACGTGGATCCACAGGAGATTGTCTTTGGGGCCTGCCTCCAGCAAAAGAACCCGGGCGCCCGTCTCGGACAGGCGGGCGGCAACCACACAGCCGGCGGAACCGGCCCCCACGACGATATAGTCGGCTTCCATCTGTGCTCCCTTCTGTGATGCGGCGTGATGAACGGGTTTCGCACGGGTGGCGGGGGAGAGGAAGCGCTGGGGCGTTGCCCCAGACCCCTTAACCCACATTTAACAGACACT
>DIUL01000165.1 GCA_002422345.1 Acetobacteraceae bacterium UBA6159 | reverse complement strand
TCAAAAAGGCGTTAAAGATGGGCTATGGCAAGGACGCCAACTTCGCCGCGCAGCTTGGCCACACCGGCGCGAGCCTGGTGGTACTGGGCCTGAAGAACGCGGGCCGGAACCTGACGACCGAAAGTTTCGTCAAGGGCATGGAGCAGATCAAGAACTACGAGGACATCTTCGGGTCGCCGAAGATCAGCTTCGCCGCGGACAAGCACCAGGGGTCGAGCGAGTCGTTCCTGACGGTGATCAAGGACGGGCGCTGGGTGCCTGTCACCGACAAGCCCTACGGCTACTGATCGGGCACGCTGGGCGGTCTAACCGCCCAGATACCGCGCCGTCAGATGCGCCTGAAAACAGGCCGGGTCCAATTCCCGGCCTGTTGCTTTTTGCAGCAGGTCGTTGAATCCCAGCAGGCTGCCCTGGCCGTGGACGTTGCGGCGGAGCCAGCCCAGCAGAGGGCCGGTGTTCCCCTGCCCCAGCGCCTGGTCCAGCCCGGGTTCAGCGTCCCGTGCCGCCGCCATCAACTGCGCCGCCGCCATCGCGCCCAGCGTGTAGCTGGGGAAATAGCCAAACGCGCCGTCATACCAATGGATGTCCTGGAGGCAGCCCCGCGCGTCATCCGGCGGGGTCAGGCCCAGCAGCGCCTTGAACCCGTCGTTCCACGCGCCGGGCAGGTCGTTCACCGCCAGGTCGCCGGAGATCAGCGCCTGTTCCAGCCGGAACCGCAGGATCACGTGGGCGGGGTAGGTCATCTCATCCGCGTCGACCCGGATGAAGCCGCGTTCGACCCGGCGCCACAGGCGGGCGAGGTTCGCGGGGTCGTAGAACTCGGCATCTCCGCCAAAGGTCGCGTGCAGGACCGGGGCGAGCCAGGTCAGGAACTCATCGGAGCGGCAGGCCTGCATCTCCACGATCAGGGACTGACTTTCATGCGCGGCCATGCCGGCGGCTTCCCCGACCGGTTGGCGCCCCCAGGCGTCGGGCAGGCCGCGTTCGTACAGCGCGTGGCCGGTTTCGTGGATGACGGCCAGGACGGCCTGGGCGAAATCCTCCTCCCGGTATCGGGTGGTGATCCGCACATCGGTACGCGTGCCGCCCGAGAACGGGTGGGCCGACCGATCCAGGCGCGCATGCTCGAAGCCCAGGCCGAGTCGCTCGGAGATCGAGCGGCAGAGGGCTTCCTGCGCCACGATCGGGAAAGGCCCGGTGGGACGGATCGGGGCCGGCTGGCGGGCCTGGCGTTCCTCGGCTTCCGGTAAAGCGTGGGTCAGGAAGCGTTCGTAGTCGGCGAAGATGGGTGCGACATCGGCGGAGGCGATGCCCCGCTGATACCCATCCATCAACGCGTCATAGGGCGCCATGCCGAGAACCTGCCCCAGCGCGGCGGCGGCCTCGCGGGTCAGGCGGATGACCTCGGTCAGTTGGGGGGCGACAGCGGCGAAGTCCGAGGCGGCGCGGGCGGTGCGCCAGATCTTCTCGCAGGTGGAATTGACGCGGGCCTGGGCCTCCACGAGGTCGGACGGGAGGGAGGTGGCGCGGGTGTAGGCGTGGCGCATCAAGGACAGGTTGGCAACCTGCCAAGGGTCATCCGGGGTAACCGCCGCGGCAAGGTCGTCGCCCATCTCGGGCGCCGTCAGTTGGGCATGGGCGATGCCGGCCAGGACGGCGAGTTGGTCACCGCGGGCCGCGCCGCCTCCGGGTGGCATCATCGCCGCCGCGTCCCAGCCGAGCATGGAGGCGCATTCACCGATGGTGGCGATGCGCGCGAATCGGGTGGTCAGGCGGTCATAGGCTGGGTTCATGCGCGGAGACCTTTCCTGGCCCAGATGATGAAGATGACGACCAGCGTAATCGCGAAGCCATACCAGGTCAGGGCGTAGACCAGATGGTTGTTGGGCGGCCGCGGCAGGTGCTTCGCCGGATCGGGGAATCCGGCTGCTGGAGCGGGGCCGAGGGCCACGATGACAAAGGGTTCGGCGTGGGCCAGGCCGAGTGCGGCGGCGATCACCTTGGGGTCCAGCGTGTAGAAGCGCCGGCCCGGCAGGTCGTCGGTGGCCGAGAACCAGGATGCCGTGTCGCCCGGATGCACGAATCCGTCGAAGGTGACGTCTCCGGCCGGCTGGTCGATCGAGCGGTCTCGCTTCGTTGGCACCCAGCCACGGTCGATCAGGATCGGCAGGGCGTTGTCCCGTTCGAGCACCGTGATCAGGCGGGCGCCCATTTCGGGGCCGCGCGGCAAGGTGCGGACCTCGGCGCCGAACAGCGCGGTCAGGTCGGGGCGCAAGCGGCCGGTGACCTGGACGCGGGCAAAGGGTTTCGGGTTGGCGGTCAGGGCGTTGGGTGGGGATGCCTCGGCCCGCGCGATCTCGGCCAGGATCTGGTCCTTCCACTGCATCCGCGCGACCTGCCAGGTGCCAAGGCCGATCAGCACGATCAGCATGAGCAGGGTCATCACCCCAGGCCAGATCAGGCGGCGCACGGCGGTGGGAGATTGGATCAAGCGGCGGCCCTGGTCATCGCAGGCCCATCTCGGCGGAGCGGTGGCGGTATTGCAGCGCCACCAGGGCGGCCTTGGCCGGGCGCATCATCAGGATCGTCAGCGGCAGGGTGATGGCGGGCCAGAGGATGGCATGGACCCAGAGCGGCGGTTCGAATCGGAACTCCACCCAGAAGGCCAGCCCCACCACGATCGCGCCGAGGACCAGGATCACGCCCACGGCGGCCCCATCGCCGGTGTCGGCCTTACTCAGGTCCAGGCCGCAGGATTCGCATTCATCGCGCACGGTCAGCACGCCACGAAAAAGCCTGCCGCGCCCACAGCGTGGGCATCGGCAGGCCAATGCGGCGTGCAGAATGGAGACCCGTGGATAGGTCGCCATCCGGGATCAGTGGCCGGCGATGTTGGGACCCGAGCCGTACCAGTAGATGACGACGAACAGGAACAGCCAGACCACGTCNNGTACCAGGCCGCAGCCTCGAACCCGAAATGGCGGACCGGGGTGAAGTGGTTGGCGCGGGCACGGAACCAGCAGACGGCCAAGAAGATCGTGCCGACGATCACATGGAAGCCGTGGAATCCGGTCGCGAGGTAGAAGGTCGAGGGATAGACGCCGCCGCCGATGAACTTGAACGGGGCGCTGGCATACTCAATCGCCTGCAGGATGGTGAAGGAGATGCCGAGCAGCACGGTGATACCCAGGCCGCGGACGAGGTCCCGCTTGTTGCCTTCCAGCAGGGCGTGGTGCGCCCAGGTGACCGTGGTGCCCGAGAGCAGCAGGATCATCGTGTTCAGGAACGGCAGATGGAACGGATCGAAGGTGTGGATGGTCGAGGGCGGCCACACCAGTTCCCCGTTGCCCTGGGTTTCCGGGAAGATCAGGAAGTTGAAGTAGGCCCAGAAGAACCCGACGAAGAACATCACTTCGCTGGAGATGAACAGCACCATCCCGTAGCGCAGGCTGAGCCGCACGATCGGGGAATGGGCGCCGGGGGTCCGCGCCTCGGTCACCACATCGCGCCACCACATGAAGGAGACGACGAGGGTGGACAGAAGCCCGACCGTCAGCAGGATGTAGTTGTGCAGATGGGCGGCCAGAATGATGCCCGTGACGACCAGGAAGCCACCGAACGCGGCAAGGATCGGCCAGGGACTCGGGTCGGGAAGATGATAGGGATGCTTCATCCTGGAACCGGTTGGCACCGTAGCGCCGTGCGCGTCGTTGCTCATGTCGTATCCGTTACAACTCCGCCGGGGAAACCGCCCCGACACGGCGTGCGCCATAATCGCCAATTCCGACGGCGTTTCAAGAGGGCGCGGCCCGAATTCGGTCTTGTTTCAGTTCGCGCGGGCCGGAGGCTGTCCGGTTGTGGCATCGCTGCCGACATGCGGCCCCGCCTTTGCCAGCGCGCCCGTCCGTTCCGCGTCGTCCAGCGACCGGTAGAACGTATAGGATAGGGTGATGGAGCGGACATCCGCCGTGGACGGATCGGTGGCGATCTTGGGGTCGATCCAGAAGTTCACGGGGAACTCCATCGTCTCCCCGGCGGTCAGGGTCTGCTTGTCGAAGCAGAAGCAGGCGGTCTTGTGGAAGTACTTGGCGGCCTTCTCGGGCGTCACGTTGTACAGCGCGGTGCCGGTGACCGGGGTCTTGGCCTGGTTTGTCGCGCGGTAGAAGGCGAGTTGGTCCTCTCCCATCGGGAGGGTGATCTGGCGGGTCTCCGGGCCGAATTTCCACGGCAGTCCGGGATTCACGTCCGCGTTGAAATACACCCGGATCGTCTGCCCGTTGCCGCCGGGCGCGACCGCGGCGCCAATCTTGGGCGTTCCGCCAAAGCCGGTCGCGGCGCAGAACATCTGGTAGAGCGGGATGGCGGCGAAGGACAGGCCGACCATGCCCACTACGACCCCGAGGAATGAGAAGGCGACGATGCGGTTGTTGCGCCGCGTCGACATCTCAGCCGCCACCCATCATCTTCACGATGGTGATGGCGTAGAACAGGGCGCAGAGGCCGAACAGAACGAACATGATCGCCCAGTTGCGGCCGCGGCGGCGGCGGCGGAATTCATCCGCCTCGGTAAGCGTGGGTCTCGGCGGGTGCTTGGCCATGGCAAAGGTGTGGGGTGCCCGGCGGCCTTCGTCAACCGATGATTCGGTCGATCGCGAGCGCGCCGAACAGAATGAACAGATACAGGATCGAGAACTTGAAGGCGGCGCGGGCGGGTGCGTCGTTGGTCAGGCTGACGCCGGTCGCATCCTGCTTGTCCTTGAAGACTCGCCAGACGCTGACCAGGAATCCCGCCCCCAGCACGGCGGCGGTGACGGCGTAGATCATGCCGCTGAAACCCATGAACCAGGGCACCAGCGTCAGCGGCACCAGGCCCAGCGTATACAGAACGATCTGCTTGCGGGTTTCCTTGCCGCCCGCCACCACCGGCAGCATCGGGATGCCGGCCCGCCGGTAGTCGTCGTTCGCCCAGAGCGCGAGCGACCAGAAATGCGGCGGTGTCCAGATGAAGATGATGCCGAACAGCACCACGGCCATCAGGTCGACCGACCCGGTGACGGCCGCCCAGCCGATCACCGGCGGGAAGGCCCCGGCCGCGCCGCCGATGACGATGTTCTGCGGCGTGCGGCGTTTCAGCCACATCGTGTAGACGAAGACGTAGAACGCGATCGACAGGGCCAGGACGGCCGCGGCGATCAGGTTCACCGCCAGGCCCATCACCAGCACGGCGCCCACCGCGAGGGTGATGCCGTACCCCAGCGCCGCCGTCGGTTCGATCCGGCCAGCGGGGATGGGGCGGTTGGCGGTACGGCGCATGATCGCGTCGATGTCGCGGTCGTACCACATGTTGATCGCGCCACAGGCTCCGGCCGCGACGGCGATGCACAGGACCGCCGTGAAGCCGAGAACAGGGTGGATCGATCCGGGCGCGACCATCAGGCCGATCAGCCCGGTGAAGACGACCAGCGTCATCACCCGCGGCTTCAGCAGCGCGATCCAGTCCTTCACGTCAGACTCCCCGACCTGTGCCGGGGCGTCAACGACGGACAAGGGGGATTTCTCCCCCCTGCCGGCGTCGACCAATGGTGCGGATAAATCGCTCACGGTCTTATTTGATCCGAGGCAGTTCCGTGAAGCTGTGGAAAGC
The DNA here is from genome assembly GCA_002422345.1 of Acetobacteraceae bacterium UBA6159. Lineage (GTDB taxonomy): Bacteria > Pseudomonadota > Alphaproteobacteria > Acetobacterales > Acetobacteraceae > Rhodopila. The sequence continues at coordinate 558 of DIUL01000165.1, read as the reverse complement.
CGGCGGCGAGGTCTGGGTCCACTCCAGAGTCGTCGCACCCTCACCCCAGTAGTTGTCGGCAACCTGCTCCTTCGAGGTGAAGGTCCGGTAGCAGACATAGAGGAACACCAGGATCGCGACGCCGCTGATGTAGGAGCCGATCGACGACACGTAGTTCCAGCCGGCGAACGCCTGCGGATAGTCGGGGTAGCGGCGCGGCATGCCGGACAGGCCGAGGAAGTGCTGCGGGAAGAACACCAGGTTCACCCCGATGAACGTCAGCCAGAAGTGAACCCGGCCCCAGAACTCCGGATACTGGCGGCCAGACATCTTGCCGATCCAGTAGTAGAAGCCGCAGAAGATGCCGAACACCGCACCAAGCGACAGCACGTAGTGGAAGTGGGCGATCACGTAATAGGTGTTGTGCACGATCTGGTCGATGCCCGCGTTGGCCAGCACCACGCCGGTGACGCCGCCGATCGTGAACACGAACAGGAAGCCGATCGCCCAGAGCATCGGCGTCTTGAACTCGATCGAGCCGCCCCACATCGTGGCGATCCAGGAGAAGATCTTCACGCC
>DIUL01000018.1:163091-164785 GCA_002422345.1 Acetobacteraceae bacterium UBA6159 | reverse complement strand
GTGATTGACCGGACAGCAGTGAATCAGCATCGTAAATGGTCTCGATGCAAAGCGGTCAGCCATGAGTACCGCATCGGCGGTTGTCGAAACGGAGACCGATAAATTGAGGTTGATGAAGGAAGCATCGTCGCTGTTTGGATCCGGATCATCGCCGAGTACCCAAGATCGTCTGCTCTCTCAGGTTAGCAAGTTGATCGATAAAATGGCGGTATTGAGCCGCGCCAAGTCTGCCTATGAAAAGGATGTCGAGGAGATCACAGACACGCACATGTTCCATTGGCCTCCGAATGGCAGGACCATAGAAGGCATATTCGAGCGTCAGAGTCGCAATTGGCTGAACAAATTTGTTGCAAAGAATGCCGAAGGAGTGACGGTGACCGCGACGGAGTTCAGGGATATTACCACATTGAAACTTGACGCATCCGCCCGCCCGACCGTCGCCGATGGACATGGCGTTCTGCCACTGCAGAAAGCGGGCGGTACCTTGGATGGCATTCGCTATCGCGATCCCGTGATCGGCGTGTTACAGGTATCGCTGTGCAAGGAAATCGGCTCTAACGACAGTGCAACATGTGAGGCTAGTTCCAAGCCGGTAAAATTGGCCGAAGGTCCAGTACCGCAACTCGGACGCCTGATGGTGATTTCCTACGACAATTTTGTCTTCCAGGACAACGAGATGAAGATAACCTTCAGTGAAGACGGTAAACTTCTGACAGCCCGCCATGGTGAGAAGGCAAGTCGTGCGAAGGTTGCGAGTGATACACTTAGCGCGCTCGCGGACACGCTTCTACAGGGAACCAAGACCCTCCAGACCGCCGGCATTGACTCCAAGGCCCTGATCTTGAAGTCAAAAAAGGGCCTTCTCGAGGAACAGGCCGCGTTGGAAAAGGCCCAGCTTGCGCTCCTGCCAAAGACCACGAGTGAAAATGACCGCCGTATGGCAATTCTCGCCTCCGACACAGCGCTTCGGGAAGCCCTGCTGAAAAACCTGCAGGCGAAGCAGGCACTGGACCAAGCGCTTAGCGGTCAGCCGTAGCCTCCATAACGCGCGATACCTCGAACCTTCGGACCGACTGTCTGTAGGGAGGTCGGTCCGACCCCCGTGGCGACCGACTCTTGGTGCCCTGAGGCCGGAGATGTGACATTGGTTCGCGCCCCGCCCACGGTCCAAGCCCTGTGATCGGTCCGCCGCGGCGCATATCCTTACCTCAAGTATGTCTAGGGGCAGCGAGCCGTCGACGGGACGGGCGAGAACGATTGAAGCGCATCCCTGTCCGGTAGGCTAAGGCAAGCAGCGGTTCCCGGCGGCGTAACCGACGGCTCATCAAGTTCGGTCGCGCCATCCACCCCTAACCATCCCCCGTGACTCCGCCCCCGCCCTGCGCTACTTCCTCCCCCTTCGCGTTTCGACATTCCCGGGGATCCCAAGTCCGCCATGGCCAGCAGCAACGATATCCGCGCCACGTTCCTGGACTATTTCGCCCGCAACGGCCACCAGGTGGTCGAAAGCTCGCCGCTCGTGCCGCGCAATGACCCGACCCTGATGTTCGCCAACTCGGGCATGGTCCAGTTCAAGAATGTGTTCACGGGGCAGGAGCGTCGGGCATACAGCCGAGCGACGACGGCGCAGAAATGCGTGCGGGCGGGGGGGAAGCACAATGATCTGGATAATGTCGGCTACACCGCGCGCCACC
>DIUL01000018.1:0-162956 GCA_002422345.1 Acetobacteraceae bacterium UBA6159 | reverse complement strand
CGGAAATCTTCTACGACCATGGCGACCACATCTGGGGCGGCCCGCCGGGCTCCCCCGAGCAGGACGGCGACCGGTTCGTGGAAATCTGGAACCTGGTCTTCATGCAGTATGAGGAAGGGCCGCCCGGCACGCGCGTGTCGCTGCCGCGGCCCTCGATCGACACCGGCATGGGGCTGGAGCGGTTTGCCGCCATCCTCCAGGGCAAGCACGACAACTACGACACCGACACGCTGCGCGCCCTGATCCTGGCGAGCGCCGAGGCCACGGGCCAGGACCTGGACGGCCCGCACCGCACCAGCCACCGGGTGATCGCGGATCACCTGCGATCGGGCGCGTTCCTGATCGCCGATGGCGTGCTGCCCTCGAACGAAGGCCGCGGCTATGTCCTGCGCCGCATCCTGCGTCGGGCCATGCGCCACGCGACGATGATGGGCGCGCGGGAACCCGTGATGCACCGCCTGGTGCCGGCCTTGGTCCGGCAGATGGGCGGCGCCTACCCGGAACTGGTCCGCGCCGAGAAACTGATCATCGAAACGCTGCTGCTGGAGGAAACCCGCTTCAAGCAAATGCTCGAACGCGGCCTGCATCTGCTGGCCGAGGAAACCGGCCGCCTGGGCGAAAACCAGCCGCTGCCCGGCGCCGTCGCCTTCCGTTTGTATGACACGTTCGGCTTCCCCCTCGATCTGACGCAGGACGCGCTGCGCGAGCAGGGGCGGACGGTGGACACCGACGGGTTCGACACCGCCATGGCCGAACAGCGCACGCGCGCCCGTGCCGCCTGGGCCGGCTCGGGTGAGGCCGCGACGGAAACCGTGTGGTTTGAAATCAAGGAGAACGCCGGGGCCAGCGAGTTCCTGGGGTATTCGACCGAAAGCGCCGAGGGTGAAATCCGCGCCATCGTCTCGGGCGGCGCCCAGGTGGACGCGGCGGAGGCCGGGACCGAGTTGGCCCTGGTTCTGAACCAGACCCCGTTCTACGCCGAAAGCGGTGGCCAGATCGGCGATATGGGCGTGATCAGCGGGCCGGATGGGCTGCGGATCGTGATCACCGACACGCAGAAGAAGCTGGGCGACCTGTTCGTCCACATGGGACGGGTCGAGTCCGGGACCGCTCGTGTCGGCACCGCGGTGGTGGCCGAGGTCGATCACAGCCGCCGCTCCGCCATCCGCGCACATCACTCCGCCACCCACCTCCTGCACGAGGCGCTACGTCGCAAGCTCGGCACCCATGTGCAGCAGAAGGGTAGCCTGAACGCGCCCGACCGGCTGCGCTTCGACGTCAGCCACCCGAAGGCGATCACGGCCGATGAGATCGCCTGGGTCGAGGCCGAGGTGAACGCCCGCATCCGCGACAACTCCGAGGTCACGACCCGCCTGATGACGCCCGAGGCCGCGGTGGATCTCGGCGCCATGGCGCTGTTCGGTGAGAAATACGGCGAAGAGGTCCGCGTCGTCGCCATGGGCGGGCCGGACGGCAATAAGGACGCCTGGTCGATCGAACTCTGTGGCGGCACCCATGTCCGCCGCACCGGCGATATCGGCTATTTCCGCGTGGTGGCGGAAGCCGCGGTCGCCGCCGGCGTGCGCCGGATCGAGGCTGTGACGGGTGCCTCGGCTGAATCGATGGTGGCCGAGACCGAATCCCGGCTGCGTGATGCCGCCGCCGCCCTGCGCGCCGCCCCGGCCGAGGTCGCGGACCGCATCAACGCCTTGCTGGAAGACCGCCGCAAGCTGGAGTCGCAGATCGCCGACCTCCGCAAGCGCCTGGCCACCGGGGCCGGCGGGTCGGAGATCGAGGAGATCAACGGCGTGAAGGTCGCCGCCCGCAACCTGGGCGACGTGCCGGCGAAGGACCTCAAGGGCCTGGCCGAGGCGATCGGCAAGCAGATGGAATCCGGGATCGTGGCCCTCGTCTCCACCTCGGAAGGCAAGGCGAGCATCGTCGTCGGCGTGTCCAAGGACCTGACCGGACGGTTCAGCGCGGTCGACCTGGTGCGCGCCGCGTCTGCGGCAGTAGGCGGCAAGGGCGGCGGCGGGCGGCCGGACATGGCGCAGGCGGGCGGTCCCGATGGGGCGCGGGCGGATGAGGCGCTGACGGCGATCCGCGCAGCTCTGGGGTAACGCCCAGCGCCCAGGCGCGCGCGGGATGGACTATCTCTCGATCTGGCCCTTCTTCGCGGGGCTGGCCATTCTGCTGGTGATCGTCGGGACGCCGCTGTTCGCGGCGCTCGATGCGCCAGCCGAAACGGAACGGGTGACGACGCTGGACGGGCTGCGCGGCTATCTGGCGCTGGCCGTCGTGTTCCATCACGGGGCGATCTATCACTTCTATCTGGAAAGCGGGGCCTGGCAGTTGCCGCCCTCGCGGTTCTACGCCCTGGTCGGTCCCATGGGCGTCGCGTTGTTCTTCATGATCACCGGCTATCTGTTCTGGGGACGACTGGTCCGCGGGGGCGGCGTGCTGGACTGGCGGGGGCTGTATGTCGGGCGGGTCTTCCGCCTGGGGCCGCTCTACCTCCTCGCTGTGGCGATCATGTTCGTGGTGATCTTCGCCTCCACCGGCCTGGTGCTGAACGTGTCGCCCTTGGAACTGACCCGCCAGATCGGAAGCTGGCTGATCCTGGGCGTCATCAAGGGGCCCAAGCTGAACGGGTACGAGAACACCGAGCAGATCCTGGCCGGCGTCACCTGGACCCTGCGATATGAGTGGCTGTTCTATTTCAGCCTCCCCCTGCTCGCCTGGGCACTCCGCAAGGGATACCGGCACCTGACCCTGGCGGCGCTTCTGGTGGCCGTTCCTGCCGCGGTCCTGCTGTTCATTCCACCCAACCGAGACGTCTACGCGACCGTCCTCTTCGCCCTCGGCATGCTAGCCGCGTCCCTGCAACAGAAGGGGTTGTCGGTCCGGCAGCCCGACGGCCTGGCCTCGGCGGCGGTCCTGGGATTGCTGGGGTCTGTCCTGTTCTTCGATTCCGCCTACCAGACCATGCCCATGCTGCTGATGGGGGGGGCGTTTTGCTTCATCGCCAACGGCTGCACGGTGTTCGGCCTGCTGAGCCTGCGCGCGGCGCACCGTCTCGGCGCGATCAGTTACGGCATCTACCTGCTGCAAGGCTTGGCGCTGGCGGTGTTCTTCCGGCCGGACGCCGTACGCGCCTACGGGCTGTCATCCCCCTTGGCGCATTGGAGCCTGGTGGCCGCCAGCCTCCTGCTGCTGGTGGTCGGGTCCGCCCTCGCACATGTCCTGCTGGAACGCCCGGGCATTGCCCTTGGCAAGACCATCGCCCGTCGATACCGCGTCAACTCGCCGCGACCACAAGATCGGACTGTAACGAAGGCATGACCGGACTGGACTGAGCCTTATAAGGCTCACGACCTCGCATTCGACCGCAGGGAGACCGACCGATGACCACGATGCGCCCGATCCCGCAGGAACTCGGCAAGATCGTCCTTGTGCTGCAAGGCGGCGGCGCCCTGGGCGCCTATCAGGTCGGCATCTATGAGGCGATGCACGAGGCCGGGATCGAACCGGACTGGGTGATCGGCACTTCGATCGGCGCCATCAACGCGGCCCTGATCGCCGGCAACCCACCCGGGAAACGCATGGAAAGTCTGCGGACGTTCTGGGCGCGGGTGGAGCACGGCGCGACCCAAAAGGCGGTGCGGAGCCTGCCAGGCATCGGCGGCATGATGGCGAACTGGATGACCGTGACCGCCGGCATCCCCGGCTTCTTCCGCCCCAATCCCCCCGCCTTCGCCAGCCCCTTCGCCCCGCTCGGCTCTGATGATGCTGGCTACTACTCGACCACGCCGCTGGCCGAGACGTTGCGGGAGCTGGTGGATTTCGACCGCGTGGCCAACGGGTCGATGCGCCTGACCGTCGGCGCGGCGAACGTCCGCACCAGCGAGATGCGCTACTTCGACAGCCGGGATGAACGGCTGGACGCCCGCCATGTCATGGCGTCGGGCGCCCTGCCGCCGGCCTTTCCTGCCGTGCGGATCGACGACGAGCTGTACTGGGATGGCGGCATCCTGTCGAACACCCCGGTCGAAGCGGTGCTGGATGACTTTCCCCGCCGCAGTTCGCTGATCTTCGCGGTGGAGCTGTGGAACCCGCACGGGGCCGAACCGGAAACCATCTGGCAGGTGCAGAACCGCGAAAAGGACCTGCGCTTCGCCAGCCGATCCGCCGCCCTGATCCGGAGGCAGCGGGAGTTGCATCGATTGCGCCATGTCGTCGCCGAACTCGGCCGGAAGTTGCCCGAGGCCGATCGCGGGTGCGCGGATGTCGAGGAACTGCTGTGCCATGGCTGCATGACCAGGATGCACATGGTCCGGCTCCTGGTGCCGGTGATCGAGGGTGAGGACCATACCAAGGACATCGACTTCAGTCCCGGCGGCATCCGCGCGCGATGCGAGGCCGGGCGGGAAGCGATGCTGGGCGTCCTGCGCCGCCGCCCGTGGGAGGAGCCGTTCGACAACCTTGAAGGCATCGTCCTGCACGAGATGTCGTAAGGGCAAGGACGCTGCCGGCGGCGGGCGTTCGGCCGCCGGAGCAAGCGCCTGGGATCATACCCGCGTCAGCCGCAGATACCCGAGGTCGTCCACCAGCGCCTGCCAGCCGGGCGGCAGGACGGTCGTGGAATCCAACGCCTCGATGATGGCCGGCCCGAGGATGTTCGTCCCCGGGGTCAGGCCGTTGCGCCAATGCACGGGCGTGTCGACAAAGCCGGTGGTCGGGAACCACACCGAGCGTTGCCGCAACCGCGCGCTGCCCGGATCGGCGTGCTGAGTCAGCTTCAGGTCCGGCAGACGCCCCAGCGCGGTCAGGCGCAGGTTGACCAACTGCACCGGTTCATTCCGGTTGGCATGGCCATAGGTCTGCGCATGCTTGATGTGGAACTGTTCGGCCAGCGCCTCCAGGCTTTCCCGCGTGATCGGGCCATCGGCGACCGGGATCGTCAGCTCATAAGCCTGCCGGCGATAGCGGACATCGGCCTGGCGCAGCAGCGCCCGCCGTTCGGCCGGCACGCGGGCGGCTTCCAGCATCGCGGCCCCGGCGGTTTCCATCGCTGCGATCGCATCACCGACGCGGCTGGCCTCGACGGTGCCGAGATCGGCATAGAGCGTGCGGGAGTAGTCCCGCTTGAGGTCCGTCGCGACCAGGCCCAGCGCCGAGAACGCGCCGGGGGCAGGGGGGATGATGACCTCGGGGATCGCCAGTTCCTCGGCCAGCGCCACGGCATGCACGGGGCCGGCGCCACCGAAGGCGATCAGGCTGAATTCCCGCGGGTCGTGCCCGCGCTCCACGGAGACGATCCGCAGCGCCTGCGCCATGTTGCTGTTCACGACCTCGATGATCCGCGATGCCGCCTCGGCCGCGGTCAGGTTGTAGCGGTTGGCGACGTGGTCGGTGATGGCGCGTTCTGCCGCGGGCGAGTCGATCTTCAAGGCCCCGTCCAGCAGCGCGTCCCGGTCCAGCAGGCCGAGGACGACGTTCGCATCGGTCACCGTGGGGAACGTCCCGCCGCCGCCATAGGCCGCCGGCCCCGGATCGGCGCCGGCGCTGTGCGGGCCGACCTTCAGCGATCCACCCGGATCGACCCAGGCGATCGAGCCGCCGCCGGCGCTGACCTCGGCCAGGTCGATGACCGGGACGCGGATCGGGTGGCCGGTGCCGTGCATCCAGCGCTTGGTGTTGGCCGCGCCGCCGACCTCATATTCGGCGGTGACCGAGACCTCTCCGTTCACGATGACGCTGGCCTTGGCCGTCGTGCCACCCATGTCGAAGGAAATCAGGTCTGGCCGGCCCAATTGCCGCCCGGCCAACTGCGCCGCGATGACGCCGGCCGCAGGGCCGGATTCGACCGCCATGGCGGGCATACGCAGGCCCTCCGCGATGTCGAACACGCCGCCCGATGACCCCATGACCATCAGGGATGGCAGGCCGAGGGCCTGGGTTGCCTGCGACAGACGCTCCAGATAGCTGGCCAGCAGGGGGCCGACATAGGCGCAGACGCCGGTCGTGCTGGCGCGTTCGAACTCGCGGATTTCCGGCAGGACCTCACACGACAGGAACACGCCGACGCCGGGCAGGGCTGCGCGCAGGGCGGCGCCGATGCGGCGTTCATGCGCGTCGTTGAGGAACGAGAACATCAGGGAGACCGCGATCGTCTCCAGCTTTTCGGCGCGGATCAGCTCAATCAGGGCCGGCAGTTCGTCGTCGGCCAGAGGGGTGACGACCTCTCCTTGGGCGTCGATGCGCTCGGTGATCTCATACCGGTGGCGGCGGGGGATCAGGATGGCTGGCCCGTCCTGGAACAGGTCATACAGGTCGGGGCGGGAGGAGCGGCGGAGTTCCAGGATGTCTCGGAAACCCCTGGTGGCGATGAAGCCGGCACGGGCGCCCTTCTTCTCCAGCAAGGCATTCGTCACGACGGTGGTGGCATGGGACAGCAAGGACACATCGGCGGCGGCGATGCCGTAGCGCTCCAGCCCCTGGGTGATGCCGTTGATGACGCCCTGGCCGAAATCACGGGGGGTGGTGAGAACCTTGGCGATGCCGATGCGGCCGGATTGCTCCTCCACCATGGCGACGTCGGTGAAGGTGCCGCCGATATCGATGCCGACCCGCCATGCCATGAGCTTCGTCCTCTTGTGCGATGCCGCATCGTTGCCCAGGCGGAGGCCGGGGGCAAGGGATGGGGTTTCACCCCATGCCCCACCAGGGGGCTTTGCCCCCTGGACCCCCACCAAAGGGCCGAGCCCTTTGGAAACCATTGGTTGGTGGGATTGCGGGAGGGGCCTACACGGACCGTGATGGGTCCGGGTTGGCCCCTCCCGCAATCCCACCAATGAGCGGTTCCAAGGGCTGTGCCCTTGGTGGGGATCGAAGGGGCAAAGCCCCTCGCGGGGTTTGGGGCGGAGCCCCATCGTTTTGCTTGCACTTCGTCCCGAAACCTTGGATTCCGTCACCATGAGCCAAGACCGCGCCCCCACCGATGTCCCCACCCTGCAGCGTTGGCTGACCGGCCCTCGTTTCCGGTCCTTGCCGGCCCGTGACGCGGAGCAGCCGCCGCCGAAGCTGTCGTTCGAGTTCTTTCCGCCCCGTACCGAGGCGTTGGAGCAGCAGCTTTGGGCCTGCATTCAGCGGCTCGCGCCGATGATGCCGCGCTTCGTGTCCGTGACCTACGGCGCGGGCGGCACGACGCAGGCGCGGACCCATGCGACGGTCGCGCGCATCGTGACCGACACCGACCTGACTCCCGCGGCGCATCTGACCTGTGTTGGCGCGACCCGGCAGGAGGTCGATGACGTCGCCCGCCAGTATTGGGCGGCCGGTGTCCGCCACATCGTTGCCCTGCGTGGCGATCCTCCGCCCGGAACGACGTATGCGCCGCATCCCGGCGGCTATGCCTTCGCCGCCGACCTGATTGCCGGCCTGCGCAAGATTGCGGATTTCGAGATCTCGGCCGCCGCTTACCCCGAGACGCATCCGACCGCGCGCAGCGCCGAGGATGATCTCGACAATCTGAAGCGCAAGCTCGATGCCGGCGCGACGCGGGCGATCACGCAGTATTTCTTCGATACCGACACCTATCTGCGGTTCCTGGACCGCTGCCTCGCCGCGGGGATCACCGCGCCGATCGTGCCGGGCATCATGCCGGTGTCGAACTATGCGCAGGCGGCGCGGTTCTCGGCGATGTGCGGCGCCTCGGTCCCGGCCTGGATGGGCCATATCTTCGAGGGCACGGACGACGACCCGGAGACTCGGCGCATGATCGGCATGGTCGTGGCGGCGGAGCAGGTGCGGCTGTTGCAGGCGAATGGCGTGGATGAGTTCCACTTCTACACGCTGAACCGCCCCGACCTGACCTATGCGATCGCGCATCTGCTGGGCGTTCGTCCGGTAGGGGGCCAGCCCGCGGCCTGATGCCCGACCTGCCGATCCTGGGGATCGCGCCGGTGGACGGGCGCACGCCGCTGGTGTTCTGCTGGGGCGTGTCCAGCTTCTTCGGCTGGGGTGTCAACGGGCTGAACCTGGCTCTCGCGCTGGCGGATCATCCGGTGTTCGCGCCCGTCGCCGGGCAGGTCTTCTCCATGGACGACCTGGTGCTGGACCCGTTGCGGGAGGCGCGGGTGATCCCGGTGCTCACCCGGTCCCGCGATGTCTGGGCGGCCCTCGCGTCGACATCCGAACCGGTGCTGGAGATCGAGGCGCCCGTCCTGTCCGGCCTCGGCCGCGACTTCGCCGGGGCGGGAGAGGCCGCGCATGGCAAGAGGTTGCGTGGCAATCCCCAGGTTGGCGTGGCGTTCCTGGAGGAGGCGACGCTCAGCCCCGAAGGACGCGCGCGGGCCAGGGAGTTCGCCCTGGTCGTCGCCGGGTCGGCGTGGAATGAGCGGGTGCTGCGCGCCAACGGCATCCACGCCACGACGACGGTTCTGCAGGGGATCGACACCAGCCTGTTCCATCCGGCTCCGCGTGCGGGATTGCTGGGGGCGGACCGGTTCGTCGTGTTCTCGGGCGGGAAGCTGGAACTGCGGAAGGGCCAGGACCTGGCCTTGGCGGCGTTTCGTGCCTTCCACCGCCGCCATCCCGAGGCGTTGTTGTTGACCGCCTGGCACTCCCCCTGGTCGGACCTGATGAACGACGCGGTGGCGCATCCCGGGCTGGTCCCGCCGCGCGCCACGGCCGAGGGCACGCCCGACGTGATCGGCTGGGCGGTCGCCAACGGCATTCCGGCCGATTCGGTGATCGCCATCGGCCCGACCCCGAACATCGCGATGCCGCATGTGCTGCGGGAGGCCGATGTGGCGCTGTTCCCGAACCGGGCAGAGGGCGGCACCAACCTGGTCGCCATGGAATGCATGGCCTGCGGCATCCCGACGATCCTGTCCGCCAATACCGGTCATCTCGATCTGCTGCGTACCCCCGGCGTCGCCATCCCGCTGACCCGTCAGGGGCCGGTTGCGCGCGCGGGCCTCGACACGACGGATTGGGGGGAGAGCGACGTGGAGGAAGCGGTCGAGGCGCTGGAAACCGTCTGGCGCGACCGCGAAGCCGCCCGCGCGGTGGGCGAGCGGTCGGCGCGGTTCATGGCCGGGATGGACTGGAAGCGGCAGACCGCCCTGCTGCTGCGCGCGATCGAGCCCTTGTTGCCCTAGCTACGACGTCACCAGCTTCCGCAGGGTGTTGGCGATGTCCTCGGGCGGCTGTTCGGCGCGGATGGGGGCGATGAAGCTGCCGTCGGGGGCCATCAGGTACAGGATGGAGCTGTGGTCCATCGAGTAGTCGTTGGGACCCGGGCCGGTGCGATGCTCCCGGTAATAGACGCGATAGGCCTTGGCGGCGGCGTCGATCTGCTCCTGCGTGCCGGTCAGGCCGATGATCCTTGTGCCAAAGGCCGCGGCATAGCGGGCCACGGCCTCCTGGTCGTCGCGCTTGGGATCGACGGTGATGAACAGCGGCTGGATGCGGTTCGCCAGCGGCCCGAGCCGGTCCAGCGCGTCCGACAGCGTGTTCAGCGAGGTCGGGCAGACATCCGGGCAGAACGTGTAGCCGAAATAGATCAGCATGTACTTGCCGCGGAAATCCTTGTCGGTGACCGCCTTGCCCTCGCCGCTGACCAGGGCGAAGGGGCCGCCGATCATGGATTTCGCCGGGTTGGCGCCGGTCATCCACAGGAAGGCGCCGGTCCCGATCAGCAGCGCGGCCAGCACGATCCCGACGATCGCATAGGGCGCCGTGTTGGATGGCGCCTTGGGGCTTGGCTTGCTGGGCTTGGAGGCCATCGAATGCTCCGCAAAGGATCAGGGCGCGCCAGGCTCGAACCGCAGCATCACGTCGTCCTGGCGGATGATGATCGCGGGGCCGTCCTGGCGGTGCGGGATAGCACGTTCCGACAGGATCGTGCCTAGGGCCTGATTCGCATCGCTGGTGCGCAGCGTCAGGCCGCTGATCCAGGGAAGGGCGGGGTGCGGTCCGGTGCCGGCGGGCGGGAGAATCCGCAGCCGCTGCGCCCCGAGGTCCAACGCCAGCCCGTCCCCGTCCACCACCACGGGCCGGCCGGCGACGCGCGACAGCCAGGCCGCGGTGACGGCGGGCTGCTCCACCACCAGCGTCACGGCGGCCAGGGTGATCACCTGGTTGGGATGGGCCAGGAATCGGGGCTGCCACATCGCCCCGGGCGTCTTGTGGCGGATCAGGTGGACGCGGCCCTCGGGCGGATCGGGCGGGGTGACCAGGATGAAACCGACGCGCGGACCGGCGGGATCGCTGTCATCGAGCGGCCGATCGGTGCGGCTGGCGCTCAGGCCCGCGAACCCGGCCCGGGCGAGGCGGGCCAGCGCCGCGTCCTCGTCATCGATCCGCAGGGCCAGGATGTGGATGCCGGCATGGCGGGCCAGGAACCGTGCCAGGGTCGCGCTGGTTCCGCCTGGCAGGGTCGCCACGAGTTCCAGGTACGATCCGTCCAGCATGATGCAGTGGTTGCCGGTCCGCCCGCTCTCATGACGGGCGAGTGGGGTGACCTGGAAGCCGAGGCGGGTCCAGGCGGCGGCGAGGCTGGCAAGGTCCGGCCCGACGATGCCGGCATGGTCCAGCGCGGTCGCCTGTCCGCTCATGCCGGGTTTTCGTAGCTGGCGACCAGCCAGTCGTCGGGTTCTTCCCTCGCCAGGGCGTACCAGGCGGCGACCAGGGGATGCGCCCGCACGGCGTCGCAATAGATCTGGCTGGTCGGGGTCAGCGTGGGCTTCCAGGTCAGGAACCGGGCCACGACCGGGGCATACATGACATCGGCCGCGGTGAAGGTGGCCCCGAACAGATAGGGGCCGTCCTGGCCGAAGCGCTGGCGGGTCTCGGCCCAGAGCGACTCGATGCGGGCGATGTCCTCCAACGCGCCAAGGGTGCGGCCCATCCCGCTGAAATCGCGGCCGAGGTTCATCCACATGGCCATCCGCAGTTCCCGGAACCCGGCATGCATCTCGGCCGCGATCGAGCGGGCATGGGCGCGGGCGATCCGGTCGGAGGGCCACAGGGTCGGGTCGATCTCGGCGCAGTAGTCACACAGCGCGAGCGATTCCCAGACCTTGGCGCCGAGATGGTCGAGGCAGGGCACCAGACCGGTGGGAGAGACGGCGGCGATGGCGGGCGTCGGTCCGGGGCGGGTGAAGGGGATCACGACCTCCTCCACATCCAGCCCTGCCCGACGCACCGCGAGCCAGCCGCGGAGGGACCAGGAGGAGTAGCGGCGGTTGCCTATGTAGAGTGTGCCGTCGGACATGGGGGAGTCTCCTGTGGTGGGGCAGGGGGTGGTCTGTGGTGGTCCGTACTCTGTGTCGGGCGGGGTCGTACTCTTCTCCCCCTCCCCTTGAGGGCTTGGGCCGCGAAGCGGACCGAGGTTGGGGGGAGGGGGCATCGCGGCACGGACGGTGGGGTAGCCCACCCCTCCCCCAACCTTGGTCCGCTTCGCGGCCCAAGCCCTCAAGGGGAGGGGAGCTTCTACCGCCGGCGTATTACATCGCGATCGAGAACCCGCCATCAACCGGGATCGCCGTCCCGGTCACGAAGTCGGACGCCGGAGAGGCCAGGAACGCCGCCACGCCGGACATGTCGGGGGGCACACCCCAGCGGCCATGCGGGGTGCGCTTGGCCACGCTCTCCTCCAGCCCGTCGACCTGCTGGCGGGCGCGGACGGTCAGGTCCGTGTCGATCCAGCCGGGCAGCACGGCGTTGACCTGGATGCCATCCTTCGCCCAGGCGGTCGCCAGCGCCTTGGTCATCTGCACGATCCCGCCCTTGGACGCGCAATAGGGAGTCGCATAGGGGGCGCCGAACAGGGACATCATCGACCCGATATTGATGATCTTGCCTCCGCCGGCGCGCTGCATCGCCGGGTAGACGGCCTGAGAGCACAGGAAGGCGCTGGAGAGGTTGGTGTCCATGACGTGGTGCCACTCCTCCTCGGAGTAGTCCTGCGGCATCTTCCGGATCGAGGTCCCGGCGTTGTTGATCAGGATGTCGACGCGGCCGAAGGTGGCTTCGGCCTCGGCCACCAGGGCAAGGCACTCGGCCTTCCTGGTCACGTCGGCGGCGATGAAGCTGGCGCGGACGCCCATGGCTTTCAGGGTCTCGACCGCGGCGGCGGCCTTCTCGGCGTTACGGCCGGCGACGACGATGTCCGCCCCGCAGGAGGCCATGCCCTGCGCCATGCCCAGCCCGATGCCGCCATTCCCGCCGGTGACGATGGCGACCTTGCCGGTGATGTCGAACAGCTTCATCGGATGCTCCTTGCCCCTGGATCGTTGGATCGGGCCCGAATGTGCGTTGGCGGCCGGGCTGGGGGCAAGAGGAAGCGTGGGATGGAGCGCGCCCAACCGTCATCCCCGCGCCTGTCGCGGGGACCAGTCACGGCAAGGTGCTTGGGATGGTCCCCGCGACAGGCGCGGGGATGACGGGGAGGGGAAACGCCAGCGCGCGCCTCCCACGAAGCGGGAGCGAACAGCCCCCGCCCCATCACCCCGATCGGCGCGGGTCCCGTGCCCGAAACCTACCCGACGAACGCGCCGCCATTCACGTCCAGGATCGCGCCCGACATGTTCCCGGCCCCTTCCGTGCACAGGAAGGCGATCGGCCAGGCCAGTTCCTCGGCCTTGCCCATCCGGCCGCGCGGCAGGTTCGGACCCATGTTGTTGCCGCGGGTCATCGGGGTTTCGACCGGCCCCGGGGCAACGGCGTTCACCAGCACGCCCTTGGAAATCGCCTTGCGCGACATCCACTTCACCAGCGCATGCACCGCGCCCTTGGATGCGGAGTAATCCGGCGGCGTGTTCAGCGACGTCCCGCCCGTCTTGCCGGCCACCGAGCCGACCAGGACGATGTTGCCGCTGCCATGCTCGCCCATGTGGTTCATCGCGGCTTGCGTGATCTGCAACGGCACGCGGACGTTCACATCCATCATGCGGTGGAAGCGCTCGTTCCAGTTGGGGTCTTCGTCCCAGGGGGTGCGCATCAGGATGCCGGCGCAATGCGCCACGGCATGCACCCGCGGCCCGGCGAACAGCGACGCCAGGAAGGCGTCATCCGTCAGGTCACCCTGCATGACGCTGCACGTGGCGCCCATCGCCTGGACCTCATCCCGCGTGGCGTCCATCGCCGAGAGATCGACCAGCACCAGTTCGGCGCCGAGGTCGGCCAGCGCGATGGCGGTCGCCTTGCCGATGCCGCTCGCGGCGCCGGTGACGATGGCACGCTTGCCGTCCATGGAGAGGGCGGCGGGTATTTGTCGGCTCATGAGTGTTTCCTCCGTTTCGATGCCACTCTGTCAGGGAACAGCGGGCTTCGCCAGACGGAGGAGGCTGTCCAATGCCGGCGCGTCGTCCCAAGCCAGGCCGACACCGATCACGGTCACCTGGGCGCGGAAGGCGGACGGCAGGCGGACGGCGTCCTTGGGCGTGGTCACCAGCCTCGCGTCCAGGGCGGCGGCGCGGGTGGACAGGCGGTCGAGATCACGGCGGGTGAAGGCGTGGTGATCGGGGAAGGGGATCGTTTCCAGGACCACTGCGCCGGAATCGGCCAGCGGGGCGAAGAACTTTCCCGGCCGCCCGATCCCGGCGAAGGCCAGCACACGTTGTCCGCGCAGGGCCTCGATCGCCCGGTCCTGGACCAGATGGGCGCGGAGGACGGGCAGGCCGGGCTGCAGTATTCCCAGCGCGCCGGTCGTATCGGGGCCGATCAGGATGGCCGCCTGGCAGCGGGCGGCACCGGTCGCGACATCCTCCCGCAGCGGCCCGGCGGGCAGCAGGCGGCCGTTGCCGAAGCCGCTCGCGCCGTCGATCACCAGCAAAGACAGGTCCTTGTCCAGTGTCGGGTTCTGCAACCCGTCATCCATCACCAGGACGGATGCTCCGGCGGCGACGGCGGCGGCGGCGCTGGCACCGCGGTCGGCGCCGATCCAGGTGGGGGCCTCGGCCGCCAGGAGCAGCGCCTCGTCCCCGACCTCGGCCGCCGAGTCGGTGGGCGCCACCCGCCGGACGCCGCGCGAGGATCCGCCATGGCCGCGCAACAGGGCGTGCGGCGTCTGGCCGGCCTCCGTCAGGCGGCGGAGCAGGTCGATCACCAGCGTCGTCTTGCCCGCGCCACCCACGGTGACATTGCCGCAGCAGATCACCGGGACCGGCGCGCGCCAGCCCGGGCGTGCGATCCGTCGAGCGGTCAGGTGTCGGGTGATGGCGCCGAGAGGGCTCAGCGCGCGGGCCAGCCAGCCGTCCCGGAACCAGAAGGACGGGGCGACGGGCATCTCAGCCGCCCGACCGGCCGATGATCAGGGACAGGATCGCCGCCGCCGCCCGGTCGGGCAGGTCGACATGACGTTCGGCGATCGCTGCCGCCCGCTGCCCCATCGCTTGCGCCCGGTCGGGGTGGTCCAGCATCTCGGAGACGAAGGCGGCCAGCGCGTCCGGAGTCGGGATTTCCCGCATCGCGTCAGCCTCGCGCAGCAGGGTCCCGTGCTCGATGAAATTGCCGGTATGCGGCCCGACGGCGATGGCGCAGCCCAGGCGCGCCGGTTCCAGCGGGTTTTGCCCGCCGCCGGGCGGGAACAGGCTGCGGCCGACGAAGACGACGGGGGCGAGGCGATACCACAGCCCCATCTCCCCCAGTGTATCGGCGATCCAGGCGCCCTCGGCCGGTGGGGTAGCGTCGACCGACCGGCGTGGCAGGCCGAGTTCCGCTGCCAGCGCGGCCCCCCGGTCGGGATGGCGTGGCACGATGATGGTCAGCAGACCCGGATGGCGTTCGGCCAGGGCCGGATGCAAAGCGGCGATGGCCGCTTCTTCCCCTGGATGCGTGCTGGCTGCGACCCAGACCGGGCGGCCGGCCAGGGCGGCGTGCAGACGATTGTATTCGTCCTTGTCGCAGGGCAGGGGCGGGGCGGCGAATTTCAGGTCACCCTCGACCGTGACGTGGGGGACGCCGAGCGCGCGGAAGCGGGCGGCGTCTTCGTTGCCTCGGGCCCAGATTGTCGCGAAGGCGCCCAGGACGTGGCGGGCGAAGCCGGGGACTCGGCGCCAGAAGCGGAAACTCCCCTCCGACAGGCGCGCGTTCAGCAGAATCAGGGGGATCGCGCGGGCACGCGCGGCGAGAAGCTGGTTCGGCCAGAGTTCGCTTTCGACAAAGGCGGCGACGTCGGGCTGCCAGTGATCGAGGAAGCGGTCCACCCAGGCCGGCACGTCCAGCGGCGCGAAGCGGTGCAGCACGCGGTCGGTCAAGCCCATCGCCGGCAGTCTTTGTTCCAGCAGTTCGGCCGAGGTCACGGTCCCCGTCGTCAACAGCACGGTCGCGTGGCGGGCCAGGATCGGCAGCAAGGGCAGGATCGACATCGTCTCCCCCACGCTTGCCGCGTGCATCCAGACCACCCGGCCGACCGGGCGTGGCGTCGGGTCGATCCCTTGCCGTTCGCCCAGGCGGGCGGCGATTTCCTTGCCTCTGCGGGCGCGGGCGCGGAGGTACCAAGGCAGCGCCGGGGCCAGGGCATTGGCGGTGGCGGCCCAGGCACGCGCGGCCCAAGGGTCCCTCACCGGGCGCAGAGCCGTTCCGCCTGTTCCATGGCGGCGTTCAGTTCGGCGGTGATCAGCGGCACGGAGTCCTGCCAGGACTCTCGATCGACCGTGATCGCCGGCCGGCAACTCAGCACGCCGCGGCCGAAGGGCAAGGGCAGGATCATCCGGTCCCAGGTGCCAAGGCGGCGGCCCATGGTGACGGCCCCGCCGCAGGGGATGATCGGCACCCCCGCCAGGGCGGCCAACTGCGCGACGCCCGACGCGGCCTGCCGAGCGGGCCCGCGCGGACCGTCGGGGGTGATGCCGATGATGACGCCGGCGCGCAGCAGCTTGACCATGCTGAACAAGGCCGCCGCCCCGCCTCGGGACGACGACCCGAAGACGGGCGTCAGCCGGAACTGGTGCATGATCGCGCTGATCAGCCGTCCGTCGCGGTGGCGGCTGACCAGGAAGTGGATCGGGACGGATCGGTAGTCGTCGGCTTGCCGGGACCGTTCCACCAGGGCGGGGATCAGCGGCAGGACCTCATGCCAGAAGGCGATGACGGCGGGCGCGCCTTCCCGGGCCGGCGCCAGGTGCTCCGCGCCGTCCAGGGTCCAGCGCTTGGTGCGCAATGTCAGGTCGAGATACCAGGCGAACACCCGGACCAGGACGACCTGCACGCGCGGGCTTCGGAACAGCCGTCTCATTGCCCGGGCGGTAGCATGGGGGAGGGGGGGCGCGAAAGCCCGGCGTTAGGGCCATCGCCCCTCGGGGCGTCAGGGCCATCGCACCTCGGGCGGCATGCTCATGAGAATCGCCTCCACGTTCCCCCCGGTCTTCAGGCCGAACAGAGTCCCCCGATCGTGGATCAGGTTGAATTCGACATAGCGGCCGCGCCGGACCAACTGGTGTTCGCGCTCCTCGGGTGTCCAGCGTGCCTGCATCCGGCGGCGGACCAGACGGGGGAAGACATCGAGGAACGCGTCCCCCACGTCGCGGACGAAGGCGAAATCGGCGTCGGTGTTCCCGGTGTTGAGCTGGTCGAAGAAAATGCCGCCGGCGCCCCGAGGCTCATTCCGGTGGGGCAGGAAGAAGTAGCGGTCGCACCACGCCTTGTACTCGGGGTAGTACGCCGGATCATGCCGGTCGCAGGCGGCCTTGAAGGCGGCGTGGAAATCGGCGGCGTCAGCCTGGGACTCGGGCGTGTCGAGCTGCATGGGCGTCAGGTCGCCGCCCCCGCCGAACCAGCCGCGGGTGGTGACCAGCATGCGCGTGTTGAAATGCGCGGCGGGCACCAGCGGGCTTTGCATATGGGCGACCAGGGACACGCCGCTGGCCCAGAATCGGGGGTCCTCCGCCGCGCCGGGGATCTGGGCGCGGAATTCCGGGCTGAACTCCCCCTGCACGGTCGAGACATTGACGCCGACCTTCTCGAACACCCGCCCGCGCATCACGCTCATGATGCCGCCACCGCCCTCGGTGCCGTCCTGGGTGGGGCGGTTCCAGGCGGAGCGGACGAAACGGCCCGCCGGCCGGTCGTTCAGCGGTGTGTCGGGGTCGTCCTCGATGGCTTCGAAGGCGGCACACAGCCGGTCACGCAGGCTCTCGAACCAGGCGCGGGCCGGTCCCTTGAGCGTTTCATGTGCAACAGGCGGAAGGGAATCGTTCGGTTTCAGCGTCATGGTGGCTTGTCCCTGGGGCGCAGGCAGGGTAGCCCGTCACGCTGCGGTGTTGGAGTGGTACATTGCAGTCGGTGCGAGGCGCTTTTAGAGTAGGCGCGAGGCCGGCCGGGACGTATCACGACGGCATCGGACAGCAACGGAAGGGTCGAGGGACCTTTCCGCGGTCAGCCGCGCGCGGCGCGGTGGACTGAAGCGGAATAACGACCGTCCGGCCTGTGCCGGATCGGGAAGCACGAGGGGAAGATGGCTCATTCGCCCGCCAACGGTCATGCCCATCCGGGTCACTCGGCCGATGTCACCAAGCGCGACCTGCTGCAACTGATCGCGGGCGCCGGAGCCGCCATCGGCGCGGGCGCGATCGCCTGGCCGCTGATCGACTCGATGAACCCAGCGAAGGACGTGCTGGCGCTGTCTTCGATCGACGTGGACCTGAAACCGGTCGTTGCCGGCCAGGGGATCACCGTGGTCTGGCAGGGCAAGCCGATCTTCGTCCGCCACCGCACGCCCGAGGAAACGAAGGACGTGCGCGCCACGAAGCTGGGCGACCTGCTCGATCCCGAGACCGACCAGGCTCGGGTTAAGGCGGGCCACGACGACTGGGTGGTGCTGGTCGGCATCTGCACTCACTTGGGGTGCGTTCCGCTCGGCAACAAGCCGTCCGACCCCCGCGGCGACTATGGCGGCTGGTTCTGCCCCTGCCATGGCAGCGCGTATGACGTATCCGGGCGGGTTCGCCGCGGTCCGGCACCAACCAATCTTCCGGTGCCGCCCTACGCGTTCGAATCCGATACCAAGATCAAGATCGGCTGACCCCAGCCTCGCCGACAGGGAATAAGTCATGGCCGGCATGCACAAGAGCGAGATCGCCAATCCAGTCCTGAACTGGATCGATTCGCGACTGCCAGTGATCACGATGATGCAGAAGGAGTACGGGGTTTTCCCGACTCCCAAGAACTTCAACTATTTCTGGAACTTTGGCGCTCTCGCCATGGTCAACCTGGTCATAATGATCCTGACCGGGATTTTCCTGGCGATGAACTACCAGCCGAACACGGAGCTCGCTTTCGACAGCGTGCAGCGCATCATGCGCGACGTGAACTACGGCTGGCTGATCCGCTATGTTCACCAGAACGGCGCGTCGATGTTCTTCATCGTCACGTATATCCACATCTTCCGCGGTCTCTACTACGGGTCCTACAAGACCCCGCGTGAGCTGCTGTGGATGCTGGGCGTGGTCATCTTCCTGCTGATGATGGCGACCGCGTTCCTGGGCTACGTGCTGCCCTGGGGCCAGATGTCCTACTGGGGCGCCACCGTCATCACGAACCTGTTCTCGGCCTTCCCCTGGATCGGTCCGAAGATCGTGACCCTGCTGTGGGGCGGGTTCAGCGTCGACAACCCGACGCTCAATCGCTTCTTCAGCCTGCACTACCTGCTGCCCTTCGTGATCGTGGGCGTGGTCTTCCTGCACGTCGCGGCGCTGCACATCGTGGGTTCCAACAACCCGCTGGGCATCGACGTGAAGGGTCCGCAGGACACGCTGCCGTTCCACCCGTACTACACGGTGAAGGACAGCGTCGGGATGTGCGTCTACCTGATGGTGTTCGCCGCCTTCGTCTTCTTCGCGCCGAACTACCTGGGCGACCCGGTCAACTTCATACCGGCCAACCCATTGCAGACACCGGCGCATATCGTGCCTGAGTGGTACTTCCTTCCATTCTACGCGATCCTGCGCTCCGTGCCGGACAAGCTGCTGGGCGTCTGCCTTATGTTCGGGTCGATCCTGCTGCTGTTCATCCTGCCCTGGCTGGATACGTCCCCGGTGCGCAGCGCGCGGTTCCGCCCGATCTACCGCATCCTGATCTGGGTGCTGGTGGCCTGCGTCGTGGTCCTTGGCTTCTGCGGTGCCCGCCCGCCGGAAGGCATCTGGGTCATCCTCAGCCGGATCTGCACTCTTTACTACTTCGCTCACTTCCTGGTGATCCTCCCGATCCTCGGCAAGCTGGAACGCCCGCTGCCCTTGCCCGAGAGCATCAGCCAGTCCGTGATGGGTGGAGGCGGCGGTCCGATGCCCTCCGGCGCCCATGCCAAGCCGATGGAGAAAGCCTGATGCGCGCGCTGCGTTCCATGATCGCGGGGGTCCTGATGGGGGGCCTCGCGATCGCCACCCCAGCGGTGGGACCGGCCCTGGCGGCCGGTGACGCACCGACCCCGCCGGCGCAGAACTGGAGCTTCGACCGGATCTTCGGGACGTTCGACCTCGCCGCCGCGCAGCGTGGCTTCCAGGTCTATTCCGAGGTCTGTTCGGCCTGCCATTCCATGCGGTTGCTGTCATATCGCGACCTCGCCGGGATCGGCCTGACGAACGACCAGATCAAGGCGATCGCCGCGGCCGTGACCGTGCCGCAGGGTCTGGACGACCAGGGCGCGCCGAAGGAAGGCCCCGGCACGCCGGCCAGCCGCTTCAAGCGGCCCTTCCCGAACGACGTGGCCGCCCGCGCCGGCAACAACGGCGCGCTGCCGCCCGACCTGTCGCTGCTGTCCAACGCCTATCTGAATGGCCCCGACTACATCAACGGCGTGCTGACCGGCTACTCCGACCCGCCGGCCGGGTTCACGCTGATGGATGGGATGAACTACAACAAGTACTTCATCGGCCATCAGATCGCCATGCCCAAGCCGCTCAGCGACGGCCAGGTGACCTATGCCGACGGCACGACCGCCAGCGTCGAGCAGATGGCGCGCGACGTCGTCACCTTCATGACCTGGGCCGCGAACCCGGAAATGGTGGAACGCAAGCAGATGGGCGTCAGGGTCATCCTGTTCCTGCTGCTGATGACCTGCGTGACCTATGCCGTGAAGCGGAAGATCTGGGCGGACGTCCACTGACCGCTTCGATGACCGCCAGCACCGAAACCTCGCCGACCGAGCCGATCATCGGCATCGTCGGCGGGTCCGGCCTGTACGACATCGACGGGCTGGAAGACACGGCCTGGAAGACCATCCACACGCCCTGGGGCGCGCCATCCGACAAGCTGTTGTTCGGCCGCCTGTCGGGTGTGCAATGCGTCTTCCTGCCACGGCATGGCCGCGGGCACCCTCTGTCTCCCACCCATCTGAACTACCGCGCCAACATCGACGCGCTCAAGCGCGCCGGCTGTACCGACGTGATCTCCCTGTCGGCGGTTGGCAGCCTGAAGGCCGAATTGCCACCCGGGCATTTCGTCATTGTCGACCAGTTCATCGACCGCAGCTTCGCGCGAGAAAAGAGCTTCTTCGGCGAGGGCATCGTCGCGCATGTGTCGATGGCTCACCCTGTCTGCTCACGCCTGGGCGATCATCTGCACGCGGCCTGCACCGAACTCGGCCTGCCGGTGACGCGCGGCGGGACCTACCTTGTGATGGAAGGCCCGCAGTTCTCCACCAAGGCGGAGAGTGAGCTTTACCGGTCCTGGGGATGCAGCGTGATCGGCATGACCAACATGCCGGAAGCCAAACTCGCGCGGGAAGCGGAGCTTTGCTACGCGACCGTCGCCATGGTCACCGATTATGATTGCTGGCATCCCGACCACGATCATGTCACGGTCGATGCCGTGGTGCGCGTGCTGCTGGAAAACGCGGACAAGGCCCGCGGCTTGGTGCGGCACGTCGTGCCCAAGGTTGGTCAGGCCCGACCGCTGTGCCATGCCGGATGCGACCGCGCGCTCGACAACGCGCTGATCACCGCGCCGGACCGGCGGGATGCGGCGCTGCTTTCCCGGCTGGATGCCGTCGCGGGGCGGGTACTCTAGGGACCTCCGGTCCCCGCCGCGGCGGATACTCATGGGGTGCTCGGTTCATGCTCGATCTCGCAGGCATTCTGTCAACCGCGATCCTGATGATCATCGTCATCGTGCGCGCCGTCCAGGCCGACGCGCGGGACCCTTGGTACCAGGCGGTGAAGCCCAAGGCGCCGGACAAGGAACAGCCCGGTTCCTCCCGCCGGCCCGAGGTCGCGACGCCGTCCTGGCGGCGGCGGGGTTGACCGCCAACCCGCCCGCGTTTCACCTGGTGGGCTGAACCCGCATGCTGCGCAGCCTTTTCATGCTGGGGATCTACCTCAGCTTCCTGGGCCTGAGCTTTGCCGCCCCGTTCGTCGCCACGCTGGGCTATGTCTGGGTCGATACATTCCGTCCGCAGGATGTCGCCTATGTGATCATGGACCGGTTTCCGGTCGCGATGATCATGGGCGCCGCCGCGATGGGCCTGTATTTCGTGGCCGACCGACGTACGCCGCCACGGCCGAATGGCATCACCTTCATGCAGGTGGCGCTCGCGATCTGGGTCACGACCACGCTGCTGTGGGCGGTCGATCCGATCAATGCCTGGGCCAAGTGGGACTGGGCGTTCAAGACCCTGGTCTTTGCCGCGTTCATCCCGTTCGTGATCCGCTCCCAGGTGCAGATCGAGGCCTTCATCCAGGTCTACATGCTGGCGCTGGCGGCCAATCTGATCCCCTATGGCCTGAAGATACTGATCTCGGGCGGTGGATACGGGCGCAATCTCGGCCTGGCCGGTGGCAACTCGGGCCTGTCGGAAGGTGCCACGCTGGCATCCGTGGCCTGCATGGCCATCCCGCTGCTGCTTTATCTCCGCAAGCACGCGCGCCTGCTTCCGTCGATCCCCTGGATCCGAGAGGTCTATCTGGGCATGGCCTTCCTGGCCCTGATGACCGCCATCGGCACCTACCAGCGGTCCGGATTGGTCGGCCTGGTGGTGGTCGGCGTCACCCTTGCGATGTACTCGCGGCACAAGATCCTCGTGAGCACAATGAGCGTGGCCGTCGGAATCGCCGTTGCCTACATGACCTCCGACGCCTGGGTCAGCCGCATCTCGACCATCGGCAACTACCAGGCCGACACTTCGGCCATGACCCGCATCCTGGTCTGGCGATGGACGCTCGACTACGTGATCAGCCACCCGCTGGGCGGTGGGTTCGAGATGTTCCGGATCAACGCCATCTTTCACCCGCCCACGGCCACTAATCCGACCGGTATCGTCGAGTACGGCCGAGCCTTCCACAGCATCTATTTTGAAATGCTCGGCGAGCACGGCTGGATCGGGTTGTCGCTTCTGCTGGGCCTGTTCGGCCTCAGCCTGCTCCGCCTGCGCGGGGCGGCGCGTCTTGCCCGCACGGTGGAGGGGCTGGAGTGGTGCACCGATCTGGCCCGTGCCCTGCAAGCGTCGCTGCTCGTGATGGCGGCGTGCGGCGCGTTCATCGGCATCGGCTTTCAGCCTATGATCCACTACCTTTTCGCCCTCGCGGTGGTGGTGCCCGAGTATGTCCGCCGTTGCGTCGAGAAGATGAGCGCACCCGAGGTATCGCAGACCTCCTGGCGCTCTCGGGCGCCGGCGGCGGCATTGAACACCGGGCAGGGGAGGCCTTGGGTCGCCGCCGGGATGGCACCGGACCCGAAGCCATCGGGCCACCGCCGGCTGGGGGGCCGGGACCGGTAGCCGGCGTCGCTTATCGCACGCCGAGCGTGTTGCGGATCCAGGCGCCCATGCGCTCACCGCCGGCAACCGAAAGATGCCAGCCATCCGAGCCGAACCACTCTGAACGCGGTGCTGCTCGGCTGGCGTCCCAGGCCAGGGGCCATAGATCGAGATAGCGGCAGTTCGGCCGCCGCTGGCAGGCTGCCTTGATCGCGTCGTTGAGGGTCGCGATGTTCGCGTTGCGGAGATCGCTTCGGCGGGCGATCACGGGCTTCGTCTCATCAACCGGCAGGACCGACAGGGCCAGGACGGGTGTGGAGGCCGGGATCCGCCGCAGGATGTCGCCGTAGAATGCCGCGGCTTCGGCAGGAGCGCGGTATTTCAGATCGTTGACCCCAACCTCGATCACGACGGCGCCCGCGCGTTCGATGGAGCGCAGCATGGGCAGGCGGCGCAGCAGCAGATGGGTCGTGTCGCCGCCCAGGCCAAAATTCACCGCGTTGGGGCCGACCGACTCCGCCGGAACGCCGCCCATGATGCTGTCGCCCAGCAGGATGATGGCACCATTCGGAACCCGTTGGTCGCGTTCGGCGTGTTCCAGGACCGTCTGGATCGGGAAGTCCTCCCACTCCGGCGGCGCCTGCCAGTATCCGAGGGACTTGTAGGCCAGCGGCAGGAAGTTGGTCCGGGTCAGCGCGAGGAAGACGATCAGGTGCAGACCCACCAGATAGGCCGCCAGGGTGATCCACAGGACTGTCCGGCCGATCCTCATGGGCGGGCTTGTGCCGACCCGGGCATCAGCCAGCGGCGGAACGCGCGTCGTCCGGGCTCCTCCACCCAGTGGAACAGGACGACGGACGCCAGGGCGGTGGTCACCAGATAGGCGGTGACGGGTATCCACAGCGGCATGCCGTCGCGGATCAGCAGGAACTTGACCCAGTCCCGGACGAAATAATGAACGAGGTAGGTTGAATAGGACCAGAGCCCGATCCGCTCCAGCACCCGGGAGCTGAACAGGCGGGCCAGAGGGTCGGTCCGGTTGGCCAGGCCATAGATCAGGCAGGCGCCGCCCAGCGGCATGACCAGCGCGTCGGGCAGATCAAAGGCAAACAGGCCGATGGCGCATAGGAGGCCGAGGCCGAGCGCGCCGAACCGGGTGAAGGCGTGGTCTCGCCAGCCGAACCAGACCAGGAAGACGCACATCCCTATGAAGAACTCGATCACGCAGCGGCCGGCGCCCAGGCGGGCGATGTCGCCGCCCAGGCTGATCCCCTGCGGGACCATCCAGGCGGCGAGTCCGGCCAGGGCCAGTCCCAGCGCCAGCAATGCTCGGGCCGGCGTGGTCAGACAGCGCAGCGCGGTCCAGGCGAGGACGGGAAACGCCAGATAGGCCAGGAATTCGGTGCTGATCGACCAGGCTGGGACGTTCCAGGCCAGGCCGTCGGTGAAGCCCCAGTTCTGGATCAGCAGCAGGCTCAGGACATAATAGGTCGGGTCATAGCGTTCGCCGGGGACGGCCGTGGATGATGCGAGCGTAATCGCGATGGGGTTGGCCAGATACAGAAGCAGCACGGTCAGATGCAGCGGGTAGATCCGGGCGATCCGGGCGGCCATGAACTGCCGCCAGCCTTGGACGGTCGGGCGGTCGAACAGCGTGATGTAGTTGTAGGCGATGATGAAGCCGCTGAGGATGAAGAAGAAATCCACGGCGAGGAAACCGGGCTCGACCGCCGGTCTCAGCCAGCTCGGCAAATATTCCCGGAAATGGTACAGCACCACCCACCAGGCGGCGACGCCGCGGATGGCGGTCAGCGATGGGATGCTGTCCGATGGCCGAACCCGGCCGGGTTCGGCTCCGACGGATGATTGGCCGGCCCGCGCATGTGTATTCCGCGGACCGGCCGGCATCGCGTGGATCAGCCCAGGTGCTTCTTGAAGAAGTCCAGGGTGCGCTGCTGCGCGACGTCGTAGTCGGGCTTGCTGAAGCTGCCACGCTCATCACAGCCGAAGCCGTGCTGGGCGCCCATGTAGACGAAGATTTCGGCCTTGGGCTGCGCCATCTTCACCGCGTCCACGTCAGCCATGGGGATGGAGGCGTCCTTTTCGCCGAAATGGAGCTGCACGGCGCAGTTCGCTGCCTCGTTCTTGGAGCCGGCGACACCGCCGCCATACCAGCCCGAGATGGCCGCGAACTTGGAGGAGCGGGTGGCGCCCCAGAAGGCCACGGTGCCGCCGAAGCAGTAGCCGACGATGCCCAGCTTCTTGCCGGAGAGGTGGTCGGCGGCGGCCTCGACATCGGCCATGACTTCCGCGTCGTTCAGCTTCATCCGGACCTCACGGCCCTTGCTGATGTCGTCGGGCGTGTAGCCGAGCTCGATGCCCGGGGCGACGCGATCGAACAGCGCGGGGGCCACGACGGCATAGCCCTGGGCGGCGTAGCGATCGGCCATGTCACGGATGTGGTGGTTTACGCCGAAGATTTCCTGAATGACGACGATGCCCTTCGTCGCATTCTCCGGCCCTGCGACATAGGCGGAAAACGTGTGGCCGTCCTTGGCCTTCAACTCGATGGTCTTTCCCATGGCATCCTCCCGAAAACATGCGTCGCCGCGGGCCGCCCGCATGGCAGGCGGCCCCCGATCCTGACGCCTTGTCGCATGAATGCCGCGCCCCGCCAATCACGGCCGAACGGGCGGGAAGGGGACGATGTTCCAGGATGGATCGGCCAGGAACATGGCGGCGGTCGCACCGGGCAGGTTGGCGCTGGTCCAGGCGAAGGCCTTGGCGGCCTCGGGCCGGCCGGTGGCGTTCACGAGGGCGGCCATGGTGCCGCGGGCGATGCGCATGATGTTCTGGTCGGTGTGCGCCAGTTCCGTCCCGTCCTTCGCGAGGCCGCGCGGGATGTTGATGGCTTCGACCTCTCGCCAGGTCGGGTAGGGCACGGGAGGGTTCCCGATGGCGACGATGATGTCGAAGGCGATCCCGTTGTTCGGGCGGAATCCCTTGGCCTCGGAGGCGAACCGGCCGGCGACGAAGTTGGCCATCCAGGCGGCGACGTCCCGCGCGCCATCGACGCCACGCAGCGCGCTGAGCGACAGGACGGTGGCGACGAAGTCCTGCTGCCAGGGGGCCACGGCCAGGGTGCCATCTGGATTGTAGTACTTGGCGCCGGTGACCGTGCCGTAGGTTTCTCCGATCGTGCGCGTGTCCATTTCGGCCCGCAGGAAGCCGATGCTGTTCCGGACCGAGGCCTGGAAGTACTCCCGCAACGGCGCATTGTCGGGTGCGATGAACGCGGCATGGTCGACCGCGCGATAGGTCCAGGCGCTGCCGCGGACCTGGGCGATGTGGGGCACGGTGATCGCCTTGTCTTCCCCGCGGTTACCGGGCGGGATGTACAGGATCGAGAAGGTCGCCTGTGCTTCCAACTGGTCATAGCGGTAGCGGCTGCCGGTCAGGATGTAGGGGACATACGACAGGTCAGGCTGATGCGCGCTATCCACCGACCAGCCGTTTTTCTCACTGTCCGGCAGTTGCGGCAGGCCCACCGTGCCCCAGCGCCCGCCGCGCCCGTCGATCCAGAGCTTGGGATGCTGGACCGCGCTGACATAGGTGCGGGTGGAGCGGTCGTAGAAATGCCAGGGTACGCTGCCGGCCGCGTCGGCCTGGGCCAGCGCAAAGCGTTCGGCATCGGGGTGCTGGGTCATCAGCCAGACGGTGTTGGCCTGGGTCGTCGGGCCGATGTCGGACCGCCCGCCGGTGGTCGGCATGTACTTGGCCAGGCCCGCGTTGCCGAGGATGCCGAAGCCGGCCCCGCGGTTCATTTCTCCGGCCCATCGGGCCAGCAGGTCCGCGTTCACCCCGGCCGCGATGTCGTAATTGTAGATCGCGCCGGCGCGGGCCAGGGCACGGGGATCGCGCACGACGTTCACCGCGGGGGGCGGTCCGCTCCAGACTTCCCGATGCCAGGTCTGGTAGCGGTAGTGGCGGATGTCCTGCTCATGCAGGACGGTCTTGCCACTGGCGATGATCGTGGCGTCGTACAGCAGTTCTCCGCCGTCGCCCGGGTAGGCGATGTCGTTGTTGAACTGCATGTCGGTCATGACCGCGCCGTCGGCGAAGGCGCGGATATCGGCGACCAGGCGCATGGACCCGATGACCGGCATCTCGATCCGCCCTTCGGTCACCAGGGAGCCGTGCAGCCAGAACGACACCTGGCCGGTCACCAGGGCCTTTTCCAGCAGGCCGGCGAGGTCGAAGTCGTGGCGCAGGGGTTCTCCGCTGCCATGGACCGTGATGCGGACCCGGGCGTCGTAGCGCCCGTGCAGTTCCCCCAGATTGACCAGCGCGCCGCGGGGTGGGGTGGGCACCCGCCGCAGCATGATGTCGGCGGGGGCCACGGTGTGGATGCTGACGACCCCCATCCGCGCCGATCCGTCCGGGTGGGTGGTCTTGATATCGAGTTGCGTCGGCAGCGCGGCGTCGCCGGCATGCGCGACGACGGAACTGCCCCGGGGCACCTGACCCCGCGCGAAGACTTGGCCGAAGGTCACGATCTGGCGGCGGATGGGGCCTGTCGCCTCCACCCGGACGCCGACGA
This sequence comes from Acetobacteraceae bacterium UBA6159, assembly GCA_002422345.1. Taxonomy (GTDB): domain Bacteria; phylum Pseudomonadota; class Alphaproteobacteria; order Acetobacterales; family Acetobacteraceae; genus Rhodopila. The sequence continues at coordinate 135,660 of DIUL01000018.1, read as the reverse complement.
TGTCGGCCGGGCCGGCGGGTTGCGGCACGGGCGGCAGCGTGACGATCCGCGGCATCGGCGGGAAGGGGCCGGCCGGGGTTGGGTCTGTGTCTGGGCGGTCACCACCGACCCGGGTGCCGGAGCAGCCGAGACGGCCACGTCCGCCGGTGCGTTCGGACCTGGCTGGGACGTGAAGACCCTCGGCTGCGGCTGGGTGGGCGCCAGGGGGGCGGGAGCAGGCGTGGGAGCAGGCGCGGGCGAGCCCCGTTGCGCCGCCCTTGCGTGCTCGATCCCCACCCGGACCGGCATCCCGCAACTGCCGATGGTCAGGACCGCGACCGTCAGGGCCAGCAGCCAAGGGCCGATCCGGTGGCGCATCAGCCGGCGAAGCGGGCGAAGGAGGATGCGAGGATGGTATAGATCGGCCGCTTGAACGGCACCGCCATGGCGGGCAGGTCCGACAGGCTCGCCCAGCGCCAGGCGTCGAACTCCGGATGCGGATCGAGGTCGAGGCGGACATCCGCGTCCACGCCGGTGAAGCGCAGCGCGAACCAGCGCTGCCGCTGGCCGCGATAGCGTCCGCGCAGGGCCACGCCGATCAGATGCGGCGGCAGGTCATAGGTCAGCCACTCGGGGTGTTCGCCGATGATCTCGGCCTTGTCGGTGCCGATTTCCTCGGCCAGTTCGCGCAGGACGGCGCCGCGCGGGTCCTCGCCTTCGTCGATGCCGCCCTGGGGCAACTGCCAGCCGCCCGCGGGCCCCTCGGCGTTCGGCAGGTCGGCCCGCCTGGCGACGAAAATCTGGCCGGCGGCGTTGAACAGGACGGCCCCGACATTGGGGCGATAGGGAAGCGTGCTCATTTGGGCGGGTCCTTGGCGGCCGGCGGGTTGGCGATCGCGCTGACCGGCGCCAGCGCGAGGCCCTTGTTCACGAGTCCGTTGGCCCAGGCGGCTATCCGGTTCACTGTCACCGGCCTGGGCGTGGTCGCCAGACCCAACGCGGTGCCGCGATCGCGGGCAAGGCGGGACAGCGCCTCCAGCCGCTGGTCGATCTGGTCCTCGGTCGTGATCTCATCGATCACGAGGTCGACGGACCGATGCCAGGCGAGGCGGTTCGGCCCCGCGTCGGCGCGCACATCGACGAACAGCAGGCCGCGTTTGTCGAGCTCCCGCTGCAAAAGCTCCATCTGGTCGGCCATGCCCGAGAACCGTTCCCCCCGCATGCCGCCCAGAGCGTTGGTGGCGCCGACGAAGCCGCCCATGCGACTGAGCGCCCAGAACAGGCGGTCGCGATTCTGCTCGGGTGTCAGGTCGGTCATCAGCGCCCGCGGGGCCGGGTCGCTGAGGGGGAATTCCGTCGGTTCCATCGGCAGGGACAGCAGGAACTCGTGCCCCGCCAGGCGGATGGCCGAGAGCATGCGCTCCGGGTTGGAGGCGTAGGGCATGATGGCGAAGGTGACGCCGCCGGGCAGGGTGCGGGCGGCGTTGAGGCTGTCGGCCTCATGCATGCCGATGCCGGCCAGGATCAGGCCGACGCGGGCGCGCCGTGTCTGGGTGTCGAAGCCGGCGGCATAGACCTGCATGGGCTTGCGCCCGTCGGCGGCGATGCGGGGCAGTTGGTCGTCCCGGTCCAGGGGGGAGGCTTCGAGCAGGGCCGGATCAGGGTCGGCGATCGGGCCGGGGGTGTCGCGTCCGGGGCGGTTGGTGGTCGGTTGGGCCTGGGCGGCGCGGGCCGGGGGTTGGGCCTTGGCGGCTGGATCAGCGGCGGGTTGGGCGGCTGCGGTCTTGCCGGCATCCGGCCGGCCGGGTGCAGCCGCTGTGGGTGCGGTCTGTGTAGGGGCGGTCTGGGGGCGCGGCGGCGGCGGTCCCATCAGATGCAGCGTCAGCCCCGCCGCGCCGACCAGCGCCGCGATCACGGCCCAGAACCGGGCCAGGCCCGCCCAACCGGACAGGAAGCGCGTGATCAGCCCCATGTCGGGAGCCATTGGCTGGGTTCGAGCGGATGGATCAGTGGAACGCGGATCATGCCGCCATCGTCCGCGGGTCTCGCATGGCGTGCCTCATGGTGGCCAACGCCACCCGGTTACACCACCAGGTTTGTCCCATTGGGTTGTCCCAATCGGGGCCAGATGGTCCCGGCCGCCACCGGTTCATGCGGGTGCGGCCGGACCGGGTCAGTTGGCCTTGGTGGTGCCCTTGTCCGCCATGGCCTTCACGACGACCAGCGCCTGCTGGAGCTGGAAATCGGTCTCGGTCGGCTTGGCGATGTCGAATTTCGGGAAGCCCTCGGGCGGCTTGTCCGGGATCTGGGCGACGATCGCCGGCAGGTCGGTGCGCGCCGGCAAGGGCACGGACAGGTTGCCGGTGCCGCCCTGGGCGCTGAGCACCTTGTTCAGGTCGGCTTCCCGCTCCGCGCCGAAGCGCACCGGTTCTTCCCGCGACTCGGCGACCGGCACGTCGGGCGCCACGCCCAGCGCCTGGATCGAGCGGCCGGACGGCGTGTAGTACCGCGCCGTCGTCAGCCGCATCGCGCCGTTGTTGCCGGGCAGCGGGATGACGGTCTGGACCGAGCCCTTGCCGAANNGGGCGCCGGCCACGATCTCGGACGCGGAGGCCGACCCGTTGTTGATCAGCACCACGATCGGCGCGCCGTTCAGCAGGTCCGACCCACGGGCGGACCAGCGCTGGCTGTCCTCGGCATGGCGGGCGCGGGTGGAGACGACCTCCCCCTGGCTGATGAAGTTCGACGTGACGGACACGGCCTGGTCGAGCAGGCCGCCCGGGTTGTTCCGCAGGTCCAGCACGACGCCGTTCAGCTTGCCCCCGGCCTGGCGGGTCAGGCTCTTGATCGCGTTCTTGATGCCGGTGTCCGCCTGCTCGGTGAACTGCGACAGGCGGATATAGCCGATGTTGTCGGGTTCGAGCCGGAACTTGACGACCTGAATCTGGATCATCTCCCGGACCAGGGCGACCTCGACAGGCTTGTCGATGTTCTGGCGCTTGATGGTCAGGACGATGCGGGAATTGGGCGGGCCGCGCATCTTCTCCACGGCTTCGCCGAGGGTAAGGCCGAGCACGGTCTTGCCGTCGAGGGCTGTGATGATGTCGCCGGGCTTGACGCCGGCGCGGAAGGCGGGCGTGTCGTCGATCGGGGTGACGACCTTGATGAGGCCCTTTTCCTCGGTCACCTCGATGCCCAGGCCACCGAAGCGGCCGCGGGTCTGCACCTGCATGTCCTTGAACGACTTGGCGTTCATGTAGGAGCTATGGGCGTCGAGCCCTGTGAGCATGCCGTTCAGCGCGTTCTCGACCAGTTGTCGGTCGTTCACCGGCTCGACATAGTCGGCGCGCACGCGCTCCACCACGTCGCCGAAGACCTTGAGCATCTGGTAGATATCGACCCGGGTGTTATCCTGGGCGACGGCCTGTCCGAGCACGCCCACGGTCGGGGCGGCGATCACGCCCAGCAGGAACGCGGAGCCGATCAGCAGGCCATGGCGAAAACGGGTCTTCTTCCGGTCCATGCACGGTGTCCCTGTGGTGCCGCCGGAGGGCGGCGAAGTCGGAGCCAACCCCGCGCGAGACGGGTGCCCAGACCCCTATTTTCGCGCGCCCCACGCCCCGGCGTCCAGTATTCATTTGTCGCATGGAAAGTGCCGTTCGGGCGGTGGCCGTTTACCCCCCGGGCCGCAGCCACGGCGCCGGATTGACCGGCTGGCCGTCCTGGCGGAGCTCGACATAAAGCGACGGCCGGCGGGCGTTCGCGGCGGGGTCCCAGGCGGGCATCACGCCGATCGGCTCCCCGGCCTGGACGGGCTGGCCGGCGCGGGTGTCGAGGCGTTCGAACCCGGACAGGACCATGTGGTAGCCGCCGCCGCAGTCGACGATCGTCAGCAGGCCATAGCTGCGGAACCGGTCGGCGAAGACGACGCGGCCTTTGCACGGGGCGACCACGCGGGCGGTCGGCGCGGCCTGGTAGGACACGCCGCTGGCGGGTCCGGTATCGGTCGATTCGCCCCAGGCACGAACCACCCGGCCCGCGACCGGCGCCATCATCTGGCCCTTGGCGACGGTCTGCGGCTGCATCGTTCCTGCCCCGGTGGTGGGCGCGAGGGCGGCGGCGCGCTGGCGGGCTGCCTCGGCTTCGGCGGCCTGCTTGCGGCGTTCGGCGCGCAACGCCTCCTCCCGCGCCTTTGCTTCCTCGGCCTTGCGGCGGGCTTCCAGGGCGGCAAGCGCGGCGCGGAGATTGTCAGCGCGGGATGCCTCGGTCGCGGCGCGCTTGGCGGCGGCGTCCGATTCCGCTTCCGCGTCGCGGCGCTGGGACTGGGCGGCGGCGATCTGGCGGTCGAGTTCCGTGGCCTGTTTGGCCTGGGCGGCCAGCAGGGCCGCGTATTTCGGAGCTTCGGCCTCGATCTCCCGCACCGCGGCCAGCAAAGCGGCCTGGTCTTGCCGCAAAGCGGCGGCCTCGGTTTCCAACTGGCGGGACAGGGCCTGGAGCACGATCAGGCCGCGCAGCCGGTCCTCCGGGTCGGCCGGGACCGCGAGCAGGGTTTCGGCTGGGAACATCGACAGGCGCTGGATCAGGGGCAGCAAGGGCTGCATCGCCTCGGCCCGGTCGGCCAAGCGCTGTTCGGCTTCGCGGCGGCGGGCGTTGAGTTGGTCCAGCCGTTCGGCGGCCTCGGCGGTCAGGCCCTCGGCCTGGCGGAGGCGGTTGGCGGCGGCGATCCGTTCGGCGGAGAGCTTCTGCTCCTCGGCCGCGGCGCGGTGTGCCCGGGCGGCGGCGTCCTTGCTGGCGGCTTCCTCGGCGGCGCGGGCGCGTTCGGCGTCCCGCAATTGCTGCGGGGTGGGTGTCGCCGGTCTGGCCGGCTGGGCCAGGGCGGCCGCCGGCAGCAGCACCGCCAGGAGAAGGAGGCTAGCCGCCTGGATGCGCCGCGTCATGGCGTAGGATGGAGCGGCCCGTCATCGCGGCCGGCTGGGCGATACCGAGCAGGGAAAGCAGCGTGGGGGCGATGTCGGCGAGGCGGCCATTGCCGATCGCGGCGTTCGACCCCATCAGCACGACGGGCACCGGGTTGGTCGTATGCGCGGTATGCGGGCCGTGGGTCACCGGATCGCGCATCATCTCACAGTTGCCGTGATCGGCGGTGACCACCAGGGACCCGCCGCGGCGGCGGATCGCGGCGGCGATGCGGCCGAGGCCGGTGTCCACCGTTTCCACCGCCTTGATCGCGGCTTCGAGGTTGCCGGTGTGGCCGACCATGTCCGGGTTCGCGTAGTTCAGCACGATCAGGTCGAAGCGGCCGCTGTCGATCGCCTCCACCGCCCGGTCGGTCAGTTCGGGGGCGGACATTTCCGGTTGCAGGTCATAGGTGGCGACCTTGGGGGAGGGGACCATGATCCGCTCCTCTCCCTCAAACGGCTTTTCGCGGCCGCCGTTCAGGAAGTAGGTGACGTGCGGGTATTTCTCGGTCTCGGCCATCCGCAACTGGGTACGGCCGGCCTTGGCGACGACGGCACCCAGGATGTCCTCCAGCGTGTCGGCGGTGAACAGCGTGGTCATGAACGGCGCGAGCGCGTCGGAATAGCGGGTCATGCCGACCGCGGCGCTGAACTTGATCAGCCGGTCGCGGGGGAACCCGTCGAAGGCGGGATCGAGGAAGGCGGCCAGGATTTCCCGCACCCGGTCGGCGCGGAAGTTGAAGCACAGGATCGCGTCGCCATCCTTCATCCCCGCATAGTCGCCTATCACGGCGGGGGGAATGAACTCATCGAACTTGCCCTGGGCATAGCCGGCGTTGATCGCGGCAATCGGATCGGGAAAGCGGGGCGCCTTGGCCTCGGCCATCGCGGCGTAGGACTGGACGACGCGGTCCCAGCGCTTGTCGCGGTCCATCACGAAATAGCGGCCGATTACGGTGCCGACCGGAACGCCCGGGGGCAGGGCGGCCTGCAACCGGGTCAGGTCGCCGATCGAGGATTGCGGCGGGGTGTCGCGCCCGTCGGTGAAGGCATGGACGATCGTCGGCACGCCCGCTTCATGCAGCAGATGCGCGAGCGCCGCCGCATGGTCCTGGTGCGAGTGCACGCCGCCCGGAGACACCAGCCCCATCAGATGGCAGGTCCCGCCCGAGGCCTTCAGCGCCGCCACCAGGTCCTGGAACACCGGCGCGTCCACGATCGAGCCATCGAGGCAAGCATCGCCGATCCGCACCAGCTCCTGCTTCACCACCCGGCCGGCGCCGATGTTGAGATGCCCGACCTCCGAATTGCCCATCTGGCCATCCGGCAACCCGACATCCCGGCCCGATGTGTCGAGGAAGGCGTGCGGACACGTCTCCCACAAGCCGGTGAAATTCGGAGTGCGCGCCAGGCGGACGGCGTTGTCCGCGCGGTCCTCCCGCCAGCCGAAGCCGTCGAGAATCACCAGCATCACCGGGCGCTTTTCACTGGCCGCCATCGCGGACTCCAAGCCATGGTTCGTGGCGCTTGCCTAGCGCCGGGGCGGGCCGGGAACAACTGGTATTGTGGTTGGGGGAGGAGCGGGGCGCTGCCCCGGACCCCGCTCAGGGGCTTTGCCCCCGAGACCCCCACCAAGGGCGACGGCCCTTGGAACCGGTCAGTTTGGGGGGATGATGGGAGGGGCTGAGGCGATGTTTCAACCACCACCTCAGCCCCTCCCATCATCCCCCCAACGAATTGGTTTCCAAAGGCCGCCGGCCTTTGGCAGGGTCCAGGGACAGCGTCCCTGGTGGGGTCTGGGGCAAAGCCCCGCTCTTGCCCCCCAGCCACACCCCGGATTACAGCCGTCCTGCCGCACAACCGAAGGTCAGCCCCATGCCCGACAGCATTCCCGCCACTGGCGACAGCCTGATCATCGACATGATCCGCAAGTTCTCGCAGGAACGCCTGGCCCCGCAGGCCGCCGCCCGCGAGAAGGCTGGCCGGATCGAACCGGAGGTCATCCGCGAACTCGGGGAACTCGGCGTCTTCGGCGCCACCACCCCGGCCGAATGGGATGGGTCCGAGATCGATCCCGTCACCTACGCGATGATGCTGGAGGAGATTGCCGCTGGCGACGGTTCCGTCTCCACGATGGTCTCCGTGCATAATTCGCCGACCTGCATCGTCGTCAACAACTACGGCACCGACGCCCAGAAGGACCGCTGGCTACGCCCTCTGGCGACCGGGGCGCATGTCGGATCGTTTGGATTGACCGAGCCGCAGGCGGGTTCCGACGCGTCGAACCTGCGGACGCGGGCGGTGCGGAAGGGCGATACCTACGTGGTGAACGGCGCTAAGCAGTTCATCTCCAACGCCACCCATCCCGGCAGCATCGTCTTCTTCGCCGTCACGGACCCCGAGGCCGGCAAGCGCGGTCTGTCCGCCTTCGTGATCGACAAATCCCACCCCGGCTTCTCCGTCCTCCGTGTCGAGGAGAAGCTCGGCCAGAAAGCCTCCGACACCTGCGCGCTGGCGTTTGAGGACGTGGAAATCCCGCTGGACCAGCGCATCGGCGCCGAGGGGGAGGGCTACAAGATCGCGCTTTCCACTCTGGAGAGCGGTCGCATCGGGATCGCCGCGCAAAGCGTCGGCATGGCGCGGGCGGCGCTGGAATACGCGGTGGATTATGCCCGCGAACGCAAGGCTTTCGGCGGCGCGATCATCGACTTCCAGGCCGTCGGGTTTCGCCTCGCCGAAGCGAAAACCAAGCTCGAAGCCGCCCGTCAGTTGACCCTGTTCGCGGCAAGGCAGAAGGCCGCGGGCGTGAACTCCCTGGAAGCCGCCTGCATGGCCAAGCTGTTCGCCTCCGAAGTGGCGGAGCAGGTGTGCACCGCGGCCATCCAGACCCTGGGCGGCTACGGGTTCCTGGCGGATTACCCGGTGGAGCGGATCTACCGCGATGTCCGCGTCTGCCAGATCTATGAGGGCACTTCGGACGTGCAGAAGCTGATCCTGCAACGGATGCTGTAAGGGCGCCTACGTCTTCGGCGCGGGTTCCGGGGGTGTCTCGGGCAGGTCCAGTTCCCAGCCGCCGCCCAGGGCCTTGTAGAGCGCGACCAGATACTCGGACACGTTCGTCGTGCTGATCTGCAACTGCTGCTGGGTGCCCAGCAGCAGGCGCTGGGTATCCAGCACGGTCAGGAAGTCGGCGACGCCCTGTTCGTAGCGGCTCTGTGCCATCCCCAGGGCCCGCTGGCTGTCGGCCACCGCGCGGGTCAGTTCGTTCCGCCTGGCCTGCTCGGTCTGATAGGCGGTCATGGCATTGTCCACCTCATGCCAGGCGGTCAGTACCGTCCGCTGGAACGCGACGGCGGCTTCCTGCTGCCGAGCCTCCTGGAGCTTGAGGTTGGCTTTGAGACGGCCGCCCTCGAAGATGGGAATGGTCAGGCTGGGACCGACCGCGAAGGTGCTGGAGGCGAGGTTGAACAGGTTGCCGAATTGCAGGGCCTGTACCCCGACGCTGCCGCCCATGCGGAATTTCGGGTAGAACTCGGCCTCCGCCACGCCGATATCGGCGGTCGCGGCGTGAAGTTCGGCCTCGACCCGGCGGACATCGGGGCGGCGGCGCACGAGGTCCGACGGCACGCCGATGGGCACGACCGCGGGCACCGGCGGCACCGGCTTGCGGGTTTCCAGTTGAGAGCGGAGCGCGTTCGGTCCCTGGCCGAGCAACAGGCTGAGCGCGTTGATGAGCGCGGCCTCCCGTTGCTGGATCAGCGGCACCTCCGCCGCCGTCCGCCGCAACTGGGCCGAGGCGTTGGCGACGTCGAGGTCGGTGGTCATGCCGCCGGCCGCGCGGGCCTGGGTCAGGTTGAGGCTTTGCTGCGCGATCCGCAGGTTGTCGCGGGCGATCTGCAACTGCGCCTGGGCGCCGCGGATGAAGATATAGGTGCGGGCGACCTCGGCGATGCTGGTCAGCAGGACGCCGCGTTGCAGTTCGGCGATCGACTGGGCGGAGGCCTCGGCCGACTCGACCGAGCGCGCGACGCGTCCCCAGAGGTCGAGTTCCCAGGACGCGTCGAACCCGCCCTGGAAGATGTCATAGGGATCGAAGCGGCGGGTGGGGGAGCCGGTGACGCCGGCCGCGGTGCCGCTGGCGTTGGAGGAATTGGGCTGGGTGGCGGTCAGGATGCCGTAGCGGCTGGATTTCTGCCGCAGATAGCCGCCGCCGGCGTTGACCTGCGGCAACTCGGCGGACACGGCGATGGCGACCTGATACCGGGCCTGCTCCAGCCGGATGGCCGCCAGGCGGACATCGAGGTTCTGTGCCGCGACCATGCGCACCAGCGCGGTCAGTTGCGGGTCGCCGAACTGGCTCCACCAGGCGGGATCGACGGGTTCGGCGGCGGGCATGCTGGCGACGGGCGTCAGCTTGGGGCGCTGGTCGGAGAACCAGCTTGCGGGGGACGCCCATTCCGGCGCCTTGAAATCCGGCCCCAGGACCGTGCAGCCGCCCAGCACACCGGCCAGGAGCAAGGCACCCAGGCTTCGCGCGTGTCTACCGATCCGGTTGCGGCCCCCGGCAGGCCCGCATGTCGCAGCGTCCGTCATCCCGTCCCCAACGTCGGGCTCGAAAAACCAAGCCGTCAAAGTACTTGCACCACTGCCGGGCCAAGCGCAAGCGCGGCGGGCCGAACCGGAGGCGCGGTACAGCGCGCTTTGGCGTGGTTTCATGGCGGGCCAGGGCAACACATGGCGCCATTGCCACGGGCGCATGGCCGTCTGATCATCGGCGGGAAACGGAAGGATGGCGGCATGTCCGAGGAACTGACCCGCATGACGGCGACCGAGGCGGTTTCCCGCCTGCGGAAGGGCGAAATTTCACCCCTCGATCTGATCGACGCGGCCGAGGCGCGGATCGCGGCGGTCGAGCCGGCGGTGAACGCGCTGCCGACCCTGTGCCTCGATCGGGCGCGGGAGCATGCGCGCGCGTTGATGAACGGGCGGCGGCGGGAGGCGGAGGGGGAGCCTGGCTGGCTCGCCGGGCTGCCGGTGTCGATCAAGGACCTGACCGATGTGGCCGGGGTGCGGACGACGTACGGCTCTCCGATCTTCCGCGACCATGTGCCGGTGAAGTCGCATCCGTTGGTGGAGCGGATCGAGCGCAAGGGCGGCATCGTCATCGCCAAGTCGAACACGCCGGAGTTCGGGGCGGGCGGGTCGACCTTCAATGAGGTGTTCGGGCGGACCCGCAATCCCTGGAACACATCGCTGACCTGCGGCGGCTCCACGGGCGGCGGGGCGGTTTCGGTGGCGACAGGAGAGGTGTGGCTGGCGCATGGCTCGGATCATGGGGGGTCGTTGCGGCGGCCGGGGACGTATTGTTCCGTGGTCGGGCTGCGGCCATCACCGGGGCGGGTGACGCGGGGGACATCGAACAACCTGTTCTCCCCCCTTTCGGTGCAGGGGCCGATGGCGCGGAACATTCCGGACCTGGCGCTGTTCCTGGATACGATGGCGGGGGTCTGCAATCTGGACCCGCTGACGCTGGAGGCGCCGACGCTGCCCTTTGCCCGCACGGTGGCCGAGGCGCGCCCGCCGCGTCGGTTGGCGTTCAGCGCGAACTACAACGGCCAGATGGGCGTGGACCGGGAAACGCGGGAGATCTGCGAGAAGGCGGCCCGCCGGTTCGAGGCGCTGGGGTGCGAAGTCGAGGAGTTCGCCCCCGACCTCGGGCCGTTGGAGGATGTGTTCATGGTGCTGCGCTCCCAGCATTTCGTGGTGGACCGGGAGTTGCAGTTGCAGACGCATCGCGACCTTCTGAAGTCGGACATCATCTGGAACACGGAGAAGGGCCTGGGGCAGACTCCCAGTCAGTTGGCGTGGGCGGAGCGGGAGCGGGCGGCGTTCTACCGGCGCTATGCGGCGATGTTCGACCGGTTCGACATCTTCATCACGCCGAGTGCCGCGACTCCGGCGTTCGATGTGAATCTGCGGCATCCGGAGACGGTGGATGGGAAGAAGCTGACCAACTACATGGCGGCGTCAATGCTGAACGCGGCGATCACGCTGACCGGGTGTCCGGCCGTGGCGGTGCCGGCTGGGTTTGACCAGTGGGGGCGGCCGGTGGGGTTGCAGATTTCCGGGGGGCCTCGGAGCGAGGCGGCGATCCTGGGGGCGGCGGCGTTGCTGGAGGGGGTGATGGGGCTGGATCGGTTGCTGCCGATTGATCCCCGGACGGGGACGGTTCCGCCGGGGTAGGGTGTCAGGGGGTCTTGCGGCGAGAGTGCGTCTTTCATTTTCGTCATTCCCGGGCTTGTCCCGGGAACCAATCGCGGCATGTGCGGCGGATGACGGGACACAATTGGTCGTGCCGCGACTACCCCTCCCCCGGCCCCTCCCTCAAGGGGAGGGGAGAAGGAAGAAAGTCCGCTACTCCGCCGCAGGCGCCGGGGACAGGGCCAGGCTGGGGGGTGGCGCCGCGACGGCTCGGTCGGAGGATGGGAGCCTCGATTCCTGCAACCACGCCAGCAGGATCGCCGGCAGGACCGCGATCAGGATCAGGGCCAGGGCGGCGACCGCGCCGTCTTCATAGGTGCCGCGCACGGCCTCTCCGTACAGGGCGGTGGCCAGGGTCTCGACGTTGATCGGGCGCAGCAGGAGCGTGGCGGGCAGTTCCTTCATCGCGTCCACGAACACGATCAGGCCGGCGGCGACCAGCGGGGCGCGCAGCATCGGCAAATGGATCTGTCCCAGCAGCCGCCAGGTGCCGCAGCCCAGGCCGCGGGCGGCGCTGTCGAAGTCCTCGCCCAAGCGGGCATAGGCGGCGTCCAGCCCGCCGGCCGGAATCGCGAGGAAGCGGATCGAGTAGGCCAGCACCAGGACCCCGCCCGAGCCCATCAGCACCCAGGCCGCGTTGGCCCCGGTCAGCAGTTGGGAGATCGCGTCGAGCCCGTCATCCACCCAGCCCAGGCCGATGATCAGACCGACCGCCGCGACGCCACCGGGCATCGCGTAGCCCATGCTGCCCAGGCGCAGCAGCAACCCGCCGCCCCGGCGCGCCGCGAAGGCGATGGACAGGCCAAGCGCGAGCGTCAGCAGGGCGGCCCAGCCAGCATAGAAGGCGCTGTTGGACGCCCAGACCAGCAGGTCCGGCGGCAGGCCGAAGGCGGACACACGCTCCCACGCTTTCCAGGCCAGGTGGGTCGCGGGAATGGCGAAACCGGCCAGGATCGGCAACAGGCAGGCGGTCGTCGCCGCCCAGGCCTGCCATCCGCTCAGCGGCCGCGGATCGGCCGGCCTGGGGTCGCCCACGAAGACCACGCCCCGGCGGCCCCAGCGTTCGAGCGACAGCAGCAGCAGGACCAGGGCGAGCAGCACCAGGGCGATCTGGGCGGCGCCTTCCAGGGAGCCTCGGGTCAGCCAGGTGACGTAGATGGACACGGTCAGGGTGCGGACGCCCAGGAACTCAGCCGCGCCGACGTCGTTCAGCGCTTCCATCAGCGACAGGCCCAGGCCCACGGCGACGGCAGGGCGGGCGAGCGGCAGGCCGATGCGGAGGAACAGTTTCAGGCCTCCCGCGCCGACGGTGCGGGCGGCCCAGATGGCGTCCGCCGCCTGCCCGGCGAAGGCGACGCGGGCGTTGAGGTAGACATAGGGATAGAGGACCAGGCTGGTCACCAGGATGCAGCCGCCCAGGCTGCGGATGTCCGGCAGATGCAGGCCGCGGGGATCGGTGATGCCCAGGACGAAGCGCAAAGCGGTCTGGATCGGGCCCACCGGGTGCAGCACATCCAGATAGGCATAGGCGGCGATATAGGTCGGCATCGCCATCGGCAGCAGCAGCGCCCAGCCGAGGACGCGGCGGCCTGGGAAGTCGTATCCGGCGATCAGCCAGGCCGAACCGGTGCCGATCGCGAGGACCGCCAGGCCGACGCCGCCGAGGTAGAGGATCGTTTCAAGCGTGGCCGCCGGCAGGACGTGGCTGAGGAGATGCGGCCACAGATCGGGCGCGCCCTGCGCGGCGACCACCATCAGGGCGATCACCGGCAGGGCGGTCACGAGTGCGGCGAGAACCGCTGCAAGCCTGGGTATCAGCGGTTTCTTCCCATGTTTCGGCTAGCGGTCGAAGCCCGTCTGATCCACCAGCTTGCTGGCGGTCGTGCGGCCGGCGGCGATCTGGGCGGGAGTCACGCTGTCCGGAACGACGGTGCCGAAAGCGGCCAGCACGGCTGGCTGGGCCACGCCGGCGCGGACCGGGGTTTCAAAGTTGCCGTCGGCCAGCATGGCCTGCGCTTCCGGGCCGGTGAGGTATTCGAGCAACTGGACGGCTTCCTGCTTATGCGGGGCGTGTTTGGCGATCGCGGCGCCCGAGATGTTCACATGCGTGCCCTTCTTGTCGGAGAAGGTCGGGAAGACGACGCGGACGGCGTCGATCCACTTCTTCTGCTCCGGCCCGCCCTTACCGGACGCCATCAGGCCCGCGTAGTAAAGGTTGGCGACGCCGATGTCACATGTGCCGGCCAGGATGTCCTTGGCCACGTCGCGGTCGCCGCCGGCCGGACGGCGGGCCAGGTTGGCCTTCAGCGCGGTCAGGTACTCGGTCAGCTTCGCCTCTCCATGCTTGACCAGCATCGCGGAAAACAGCGCGGTATTGTACGGGTGCTGGCCGCCGCGGATGCAGACCTTTCCCTTCCAGCGGGGATTGGCCAAGTCTTCATAGGTCGGGTTCTCGGTGGAGGGAACCCGGTCCTTCGAGACCATGATCACGCGGGCGCGCATCGACAGCGCGAGCCAGTGGCCCTCCGGGTCCCGCAGGGCGGGCGGCACGGCGGCATCGATGGCCTGGGAATGCACGGCCTGGGTCAGGCCGCGCTCGGTCAGGTCGATCAGGCTGCCGGCATCGACCACGATCATGACATCGGCCGGGGACCGCGCGCCCTCGGCCTGCACCCGTTCCGCGAGGCCACCTTGCAGGAAGACGGTGTTCACCTTGGTGCCGGTCTTGGTGGTGTAGGCGTCGAGCATCGGCTTCAGCAGGCCCGGTTCGCGGGTTGTGTAGACGGTGACTTCCGCCGCGCTCACCGGGGCGGCGGCGACTGTCCCCATCAGCAGCAGGGCGGCAAGGAGGCGACGGACCATGGGAGTGCTCCCGTAAACGCGATTGAGAATTGTTCGCATCTGATAGCCGCCAAAATTCTCCCTGTCCAGCCCCTTTGCCGCATGGCTGCCGTCGCCGTGTCAGCGGGCGGCCGCTTTGGCCGTTTGCCCGGGGCCGGACGCGTGGCATGGTACGAGCCACCATTGCGGGAGCCTGAAGATGCCCAAGCCGTCCTCCGATACCGTCGCCAGCGTCCTCCAGCGCGTGGATGCGGGGCTTGAGCAGTCGCGGGACCGGCTGTTCGACCTGCTCCGCATCCCGTCCATCAGCGCGCAGCCGGCGCACAAGGCGGATTGCCTGCGGGCGGCGGAATGGAGCAGGGATCAGTTGCTGGGCCTGGGCTTCCGCGCCGAACTGCGCCCGACGCCAGGCCATCCGGTGGTGGTCGCGCATCACGACGGGCCGGCGGGCTATGCGGGGCCGCATGTGCTGTTCTACGGCCATTACGACGTCCAGCCGGTCGATCCGGTCGAGCTATGGCACAGCCCGCCGTTCGAGCCGACGCTGGTCGACGGCCCGCGCGGCAAGCGCTTCGTCGCCCGCGGCGCGGTGGACGACAAGGGCCAGTGGATGATGTTCGTGGAGGCGTTGCGCGCCTGGCACGATGTCGGCGGCGGCATCCCGGCGCGGATCACGATCGTTCTCGAAGGCGAGGAAGAGGTCGGCTCGGTCAACCTGGAACCGTTCCTGCGCGCCAACAAGGACGACCTGAAGGCCGATCTGGGGCTGATCAGCGACACCGGCATGTGGGATGTCCATACACCCGCCATCACGACGCGGCTGCGTGGCATGGCCTATATCGAACTGACGCTGAAGGCGGCGAAGCGGGACCTGCACTCGGGCCTGTATGGCGGGTCGGCGCTGAATCCGATCAACGCGCTGGCGAAGATTTTGGGCGACCTGCATGACGAGAACGGGCGCATCCAGTTGCCCGGCTTCTATGACAAGGTCCGCCCGATCACCAACGCGCAACGGGCGCAGTGGGACGCGCTGGGCTTTGATGAGGCTGCGTTCCTGGGCGATATCGGCCTGACCGCGCCATCGGGGGAGCGTGGCTACTCGGCGCTGGAACGGCTCTGGGCGCGTCCGACCGCCGATGTGAACGGCATCTGGGGTGGCTATACCGCCGCGGGCAGCAAGACGGTGATCGCGGCCGAGGCGTCCGCCAAGGTGTCGTTCCGCCTGGTGTCCGACCAGGACCCACAGGAGGTCTTTGCCCAGTTCCAGCAATTCGTGAACGACCGCCTGCCGGCCGGTGCCATCGTGACCTTCGACCTGCACAGCGGGGCGCCGGGGATGGAGGTGAACAGCGACTCGGCGTGGGTGAAGGCGGCGCTGGATGTGCTGACCGACGAATACGGCAAGCCGGCGATCCTGATGGGCAGCGGCGGGTCCATTCCCGTGGTCACATCATTGCGCAACGTGCTGGGGATCGACACGCTGCTGATGGGCTTCGGCCTGGATGACGACCAGATCCACAGCCCGAACGAGAAGTTCGAGCAGACCTGCTTCCACCACGGCATCCGCTCCCACGCTCGCCTGCTGGCGAAGTTCGCCGGCGCCTGAAAGGAAACCATGCCATGATTGCCGCCGATGTGATGACCCGCAACGTGGTGTCCGTAACCCCGGACGCGACGGTCGAGGATACCGCGAAGATGATGCTGGAACGCGGCATCTCCGGCCTGTTCGTGGTCGATGCCAAGGGCGACCTGTCCGGTATCGTGACTGAAGGCGACCTGCTGCGCCGTGACGAGATCGGAACCGAGCGGCACCGTCCGTGGTGGCTGCGAGTGTTCGTCTCCTCCGGCAAGCAGGCGGCGGACTTCACACGGTCGCACGGTCGCAAGGTGCGGGATGTGATGACCGAGGAGGTGATCGCGGTGCCGACCGACGCGTCGCTGGAGACCGTGGTCGAGGTGATGGAGGAGCATCGCATCAAGCGCGTGGCGGTCACGGAATCAGGTCGTGTCGTCGGAGTAATAAGCCGGGCGGATCTGTTGCGGGCGTTGGTGGGGCGTTCGAGGGGTTCGGCGCCGGTCGCGGCGGATGATCGCACGATCCGCGAAACGATTCTCGATGCCCTGGAAAAGCAAAGCTGGGCACCGATGACGACGGTGAATGTCGTGGTGCATGACGCGGTGGTCGACCTGTGGGGCACGATCACGGATGAGAACGAACGGCGGGCGATCGCGATCCTGGCCGAAAATGTTCCGGGCGTGAAGACGGTGCATGACCATATGGTGTTCGTGGAGCCGTATTCGGGCGTGATCCTGGAGGCTCCCGACGAGAAGAAGTGACCTGGTGGAGAGAGCGGTGATGATGTTCAGACAGGTCGGTACCCTGGCCCTGGCGATGCTGGCCGCGGGGTGCGCGAGCCTGTGGCCGCCGGAGCAGAATGCCGCCGCGCTCGCTGCGCTGGCACCCGCGGCGCGATGCGAGGCGGACCTGCCGTTCTTCGGCTACTACAAGTATTCGCGTGACGAGGTCATGCAATACATGGAACCTGACGGGCGTATCGTCATGGGCAATGACGGCGGGTGGTGCATGATCCGCTATCAGTTGACGATGCCCAACGGTGGGCTGTCGGCGGGAGAGATGGAAGTGACCCAGCCGCCGGTTGGTGGGACGGTGATGGTGGGAACGCTGGATGGGTTGCTGCGGATCGCCTACCTGCCGAATCCGGGGTTTTCCGGACAGGATGCGTTCCTGGTGCTTATAAAGGGGCCGATCCCCTATGTGGTGCCGATCCGGGTATTCGTGGGGCAGTAGAAGGGGAGTCCTGGTGCACTGTGCTAACGTTCGTTAACACAGTGCGCCCAGCGACCTCCGTCTACCGCAGCGGATCGATATCCCGCGCACCAAGCGTCCGCGCCCGCAGCACCTCCTCATCCGGGGCCGGAGCACCAAAATCAGTGAACGCGCGCCGCACGGCGTCAACCGTGTTGCCGAAGATCTGCCGGCGGTTGTCCCGCGCCCAGGCGTTCGAGGCCGCGATCGGCTCCAACTGCCCCTGGAACGCCGGCATCACATAGCGCGCGAACAGCTCGTAGCTCCGCATCGTCTGTTCCCGCGTCGCCCATTCATGCGCGCGGAACAGGATGCCGCCAAAGCCGCCCTGGCTGTATTCCTGCAACCGCTTGATGCCCTTGATGACGGTATCGGGGGACCCGATCAGCGTCGTCCCCATCTTCACGCCTTCGCTCAGCGGATCGTCGGAGCGGCCAGGCGGCCGGCCCAGCGTATCCTCGAAATACGTGATGGTTTCATTGCGTTCGGCCTTGCGGACCTCGTTCAGCGCCTGCTCATCGTCCTCGGTGATGTGGGCGCTGACGACGATGCGCCAGTTCTTGCGGTCGACGGTCTTGCCGTTCTTGGCGGCGGCTTCCTCGGCGATCTTCCACTGCGTGGCCATTGCCTCGGGCCCGCCTGGCAGGCCGGCGCCGATCGACAGGACGCCCACGCCATGGGTGCCGGCGGCGATCATGCCGAAGGGGGTGATGGTGGAGGCCACGGCGATCTCGAAATGCGGATCGCTGTACGGCGCGAGGTGCAGGCGCGCGTCCTGCATTTCGAACCAGTCGGTCTTCATCGTGACCGGCTCTTCCATCTTCAGCAGCTTCATGATGGCGTCCATCGACTCCAGCATGCGCGGCCGTTGCGTCTTCGGCTCGATCCCGAGCATGTAGGCGTCCGACGTCAGCGCGCCAGGACCGCAGCCGAGCATGGCGCGCCCGCGGGTCATGTGGTCGAGCTGGACCCAGCGCTGGGCCACCATGAAGGGATGATGATAGGGCAGGGAGGTGACGCCCGAGCCGAGGCGGATGTGCTTGGTCTTCTCGGCTGCGGCGGCGATGATCAGTTCGGGCAGCGCGATCAGTTCCCAGCCGGCGGAATGGTGCTCGCCGATCCAGGCCTCGTCATAGCCGAGATAGTCGAGCCACTGGATCAGCTCGATATCGCGGTCGATCGCCAACGTGGGATTCTCGCCCAGGCGGTGGAAGGGGGCGAGGAAGATGCCGAATTTCAAGCCGCGATGGGCCATGGGAACGCTCCTTGGAAGGTGGCGCATTTAGGCTGCTTACTGGCCAGTAGCCAAGCCCGGTCCATCGTGGCAGCTTCGGGATGTCAGTTTCAGCAACGGGAGGGAACGCGAACATGCGTCTCGAAAACAAGGTCGCCATCGTTACCGGCGCGGCGTCCGGCATGGGGGCGGCCACCGCGCGCCGCTTCGCGAAGGAGGGGGCCAAGGTCGTGGTCGCCGACATGCTCGAAGCCGAGGGCAAGCAGGTCGCGGCCGAGATCGTAAAGGCCGGCGGCGTCGCCGAGTTCATGGCGCTGAGCGTCACGGACGAGGAGAACTGGAAGTCCCTGGTCGCCGCGACGGTGGCGAAGTGGGGCAAGCTCGACATCCTGGTCAACAACGCGGGCATCAGCGGCAGCGCGGTGAATGATCTGCTGGAGACGGGAATCTGGGAGCGGGTGATGTCGGTGAATGCCACCGGCGTGTTCCTGGGCACGGCGGCGGCGGTGCCGGCGATGCAAAAAAGCGGCGGTGGCTCGATCATCAACATCTCGTCTATCTCCGGCGTTGTCGGGCAGACGATGGTTCACATGAGTTACAACGCCTCCAAGGGCGCTGTGCGGACCATGACGAAGTCGACCGCGGTGCAGTTCGGCAAGGACAACATCCGCTGCAACTCGGTGCATCCGGGCCTGATGCCGCCGATGCGGACGTCGGGCGCGACGGCCGATCCGACGGTGCGCGCAAAGATGCTGAAGATGGTGCCGCTGGGCCGGAATGGTGAGGTGGATGAGGTGGCGAATGCCACGCTGTTCCTGGCGTCGGACGAAGCGTCCTATGTCACGGGGACCGAGCTTTACGTCGACGGCGGCTATCTGGCGATGTAACGACGACGGCCTGGCCGGTGGGAGGCGTCTCCCGCCGGTCAGGCACGATCGCGGCTGTCCTGTTCGGTCACGAACTGGCGCAGGGCGCGGTTGATTTCGGTCTGGTAGTGGGTGCCGCGGGCACGGAACCAGGCCACCAGGTCGGCGTCGAGGCGAATGGTAACCGCCTGCTTGCGCGGCTTATACAGCCCGCCGCGGACGGCTTCGGACCAGTCGGTGACTTCGGGAATGTCGGTCGTGTCGATCTGCTCGTCTGGCATCGCGGCCAGGCGCTTCAGGCGTTCCTTGCGGGCTGTGTCAGTGTCTTCGTTCATAGGCTTCCCTTTCTCGTTTCGTTGCCTTGCGTGCGCCGATGATCCGCACCACGGTTTCGTTGTCCGGGTCGGGGTAGGTGTGCCAGACCACCAGCAGGACCACCCCGTCCGAGACCCCCATCGCGTGCCACCGTTCTTCTCCGTCTTCATGGCGGTCTGGTTGGATGAGGTGCAGGGGATCATCCCAGACCATCATCGCATCCCTGAACGTCACGCCATGGCGGTTGACGTTGCGCCGCGCCTTGTTGGGGTCCCAGGAGAAGTGCATCGTCAGCATGAAAATGTAAGCACAAATTGGTCATTCACGTCAACAGCCATCACACACCTTCCGTTCGGTCATTGAACCCGAACGGCAGCCTGCCGGAAAAAGATGAACGATCGGTTAGCGGCAGCCTCCGAAATTGGACGCCGTGACCAACGGGGGATAGGCTGGCCTCAGGGAACGGACACGGACAGCCACGCGATGTACATGAACACCTTTGCCCAGGGCGGTGAGCCTCTGGACATGACCGGAACCGATGAGTTCCGCAGCCTGCTGACCAGCGCGGGCGACCTCGGCATTCCCCACGATCCGGGGATTCCGTACCGGTCCTCCAATATCGTCCTGCGCCAGATGCGCTTTCATTTCACCGAGTGGGGCCACCGCGGCGCGCCGGCGATCGTTCTGCTGCATGGCGGGCATCAGTCCTGCCACTCATGGGATCTGGTCAGCCTGCACCTCGCGCGGAAGTATCATGTCCTCGCACTCGACCAGCGCGGCCATGGCGACAGCGAATGGTCGCGCGACGTCGAATACTCGAACCACACGATGTCGCTGGATGCCGCGGCCTTCATCAAGGCCATGAACCTGAACAGCCCCGTCTTGGTCGGGCATTCCATGGGCGCGCGCAATTCCATGCTGCTCGCCAAGGACGACCACTCCTATCTGCGGGCCATGGTCATCGTCGATGTTGGTCCGGAAGTGTCGGAGCGCGGGCGCGCAGCCATCGCCGGCTTCGTGCAGGCCAACCAGGAATTCGATGACCTGGACCACTTCGTTGCGAACGTGCAGAAATACGATCCGTATCGCAAGCGTGAACACATCGAGCGGACGGTGAAGTACAACCTGCTGAAGCGCGCCGATGGCAAGTTCGTCAGCAAGTGCGACTCCACGCCCCGGCGCCTCGGCGTACTGCGCGGGCAGGGGCCGCTGGAAAGCCTGACCCTGCAAGACGTGGCGAAGTACCACCTGCCGGTGATGGTGGTGCGCGGCGAGAACTCCAACATCCTGGAAGCTGACGCCGCCGAACGCTTTGCCGCCGCGCTGCCCCAGGGGAGGCTGGTGACCGTCCCGAACTGTGGCCACAACGTGCATGGGCAGAACACCAAGGGCTTCCTGGAGGCTCTGAACGGCTTCCTCGACACGCTGCCCTAAGCGGCCGGATCAAATCCCCAGGCGAAGGTCAGTTCGTGCTTGTTGTGGAACAGGTGCATGACCCTTCCGCCTGGGATCGTCGCGAACGCCTCGGCCGCCGCGTGATCGGTTTCGCCCTGGAACTTGATCGTGCAGACGATGCGTTTTGCGGCACCAGCCTCGATCCAGCGTTGCACCAGCGCCAGCAGACGATCCGGATAGGCGATGATGTCGCTGAACAGCCAGTCCACCGGCTCCGGCGCCATCCCGAACGCGCTGTCCCGCCGTTCCGTCACCCCTGGCATCGCGGCGACTGACGGGTCCAGCGGGGCCTTGTCGATCGCGGTCACGTGGGCGCCAAGCCGAGCGAGAACCCAGGTCCAGCCGCCGGGGGAGGCTCCGAGGTCCAGGCAGGTTTCCCCCTCCGTCGGCCACACCCGTAACCGGCACAACGCTTCCCACAACTTCAAATATGCGCGGCTCGGCGGTCCGACCCGATCCTCGGTAAACAGGCACACACCATTGACGAAGGGGCTGGTCTTTGTTGGGCTCGCCAGCATCAGGTCCGACGCCAACAGCGTCCAGGCGCCCAGATGCGACGTCGGAGCCGCCGCCGGAAACACGATCGGGCGCACCCGCATCGGCGGCAACCGTTCCGTGATCAGGGCCGCTCGGCGGTGATGCTCAACCAGGTAGGATGACCAGTTCCGCTGCATCGCCCGCAAGGCGTCCGCGCCAGCCTTGATCGAGGGCACCGCAACCTCCCGCGGGTCCGTCCACACATCCAACGCCCAGGCGCTCTGCACCGGCGGATCGGGGGACAGCGCCAGCCGGCCGATCCAGCTTTCGATGCGGGCACCGCGGCGCGCCAATTCCTCGGTCAGCGGCGCCTCGAACCCCTCGGCGGCGAGATAGGCTGCCTGGATCACCGCGCGCGCAATGCGGACAGCGCGAACACCAGCCAGGCCAGCAGCAGGACGGAGCCGCCAGCCGGCGCGATCCCGGCGGGAATCATGATCCCGAAGGCCCGCGCATAGATGACGCCACAGAACAAAATCGTGCCCAGCAGAAACCCGCCCGCCGCGATGTCGGCGATCCGTCCGCCCCGAGGAACCCACAGCGCACAGCCGATCAGCGCCAGCGCATGCCAGCCCTGCATCTGCACCGCCGTCCGCACCATCGGCACCGCTCCCGGGTCCATGTAGTTCACGGCGTGGGCGATCATCGCCGCCATCGCCACCGTCCCGAAACCCAGCAGCGCGCCGGTTGCAATCCATAGTCTCTGCATCGTCATTCAGCCTTGTTCCGTCGCCACGCGGCCCTATACCATGGGTCATCATGCCCCGTGGTGACCTGTTCCCCGAGATCGGACCGTTCGAGACCGGCTACCTGCCGCTCTCGACTTCTCATGTGATGTACTGGGAGCAAGCGGGCAACCCGCGTGGCCAACCGGTGCTGTTCCTGCATGGAGGCCCGGGCGCGGGTGCCGGCGCGGTTCACCGCCGGTTCTTCGATCCCGCCTTCTGGCGCATCATCATCTTCGACCAGCGCGGCGCTGGGCGATCCCGCCCGCTGGGCAGTCTGGAAAGCAACACGACCCCCGACCTGGTCGCGGATATCGAGGTCCTGCGCCGCCATCTGGGCATTGAGACGTGGCTGTTGTTCGGAGGCTCCTGGGGATCGACGCTCGCGCTGGCCTATGCCCAGTCGCACGCCGATCGCGTGACCGGCTGCGTCCTGCGCGGCGTGTTCCTTGGCCGGCAACTGGAAGTCGACTGGTTCCTGCACGGCATGCGCGCCGTGTTCCCCGAGGCGCATGCTTTGTTCGTCGGCCATCTGCCGGAATCCGAACGCAACGACGTCCTCGGCTCCTACCTGCGCCGCCTGACCGATCCCGATCCCCTGGTCCATCTGCCCGCCGCGCGAGCCTGGTCCGTCTACGAAGGAACATGCAGCACCTTGCTGCCGAGCCCGGAGACCGTGACGTCGTTCGCGCAGGACAGAACGGCGTTGGGGCTGGCGCGCATCGAGGCACACTACTTCGTCAACGACCTGTTCCTGCCGCCCGAGGGGCTGCTCGGCCGCATGGACCGCATCGCCCATATCCCGGCCGAGATCATCCAAGGCCGCTACGACATGATCTGCCCCGCCGCCACCGCCTTCGAACTCGCCGCCGCGTGGAGCAACGCTCGGCTGACCGTCGTGCCCGATGCCGGCCATTCCGCCCTCGAAACCGGTATCCGGCGGACCTTGGTGGCGGCGGTGGAACGGTTTCGAACGGAACGATAGGGAGAGTTCGCATGAAGGTGGGTATCATCGGCCTCGGCACGATGGGCATGGGGGCCGCGCTGAACCTGCTGCGGAAAGGCCATGCGGTTACAGGCTGCGACACGCGGGACTCCGCGCGGGCCGAGTTCGTCACGGCAGGCGGCGCGGCAGTCGCTTCTCCCTCGGGCTTCCCCGCCGATACGGATGCGGTCGTGGTCTTCGTCGTAAACGCCGCGCAGACCGAGGATGTGCTGTTCGGCGCCCAAGGCTGCCTGGCCGGCATGAACAAGGGCGCCGCGATCCTGTGTTGCGCCACCATCGCGCCCGACGTCGCGCGCGGGCTGGAAAAGCGGATCGAGGATGCCGGGTTCCTGATGCTTGACGCGCCGGTGTCGGGCGGGAAGGTCGGCGCGCATGCTGGAACCATGACGGTCATGGCATCGGGGAAGGATGCCGCGTTTGCGAAGGCTGGCCCGGTGCTGGAGGCGATCTCCACCAAGGTCTGGCGTCTGGGTGACGCGGCGGGCATCGGCAGCACGGTCAAGATGGTAAACCAGTTGCTGGCGGGGGTGCATATCGCAACGGCGGCCGAAGCCATGGCGCTGGGTATCCGCGCCGGGGCCGATCCGCAGACGCTGTACGACGTGATATCGGAATCCGCTGGCAGTTCCTGGATGTTCCAGAACCGCGTGCCGCATATCCTGGCCGGGGACGATACGCCGCTTTCGGCGGTGAATATCTTCGTCAAGGATCTCGGGATCGTGCTGGACCAGGCGCGGTCGCTGACATTCCCGCTGCCCATGGCCTCGGCCGCGCATCAATTGTTCCTGGGGGCGGCGGCGAACGGGCAGGGGCCGAAGGACGACGCCTTCGTGATCCGGGTGTGGCAGGCGCTGACGGGGATTGATCTGCCCAAGGGCGAGTAATCCGCCCCTGCGTTAGCGAAGTCTTCATGATTGTACGGTACGGGTCGGGGGCGTTGCTGCCTTGGATCCGATCCCGTGCCACTGACCTTTCATCCCGGCCCTGGGGCCATCCTGATCTGTGATTTCTCGACCGGCTTCCGCGCGCCCGAGATGGTCAAGGTGCGTCCCGTCATCGTCGTGTCTCCACGCCGCCGCGTCGGCCACCTCGCAACGATCGTGCCGCTGAGCAGCACACCGCCCGCGCCGCGCGAACCTTGGCACTATCCCTTGCCGCCTGGCGTCTACCCACCGGCGCGCTGCACGATCTGGGCGAAGTGCGACATGGTCGCGACCGTCGCGCTGGATCGGCTGGATCGGGTGAAACTGCGAGACAAAACAGGGGCCCGAAGCTACCAGATGTTCCAGGCCCCGCCCGAGGTCCTGGCCGCGATCCGTGACTGTGTGCGCGCCGCGTTGGGAATTGCTTGAAATCGGGCCCCGGAATGCGTTATAGACTAGGTGTTCCCGCGCTACAGCGATGTGGTATCGGGCTTGGAAGACCCGTCCTCGGACAGGCCGGTTCCGAACAGCGGCGATGGCAAGTCGTTCGGAATCGCAGACAGCCCCGTCGGCAACGACGGGGCTTTGCCATTTCTGGCCCCTTGTTGCACCCGACCCCGCCGGCCATCATCCCCGCCGCACAGCAAGGACCGGGGCATGAACTGGGGCACTCTTACCCGCGCGGAGCGTGACGCGGCCTACAACAACCCTCTGGCGGTGCCGGCAGCCGCCACGATGATCCCCGCCTGGATCGCCGAATCGGCCGCCTTCCGAGCCGAACGCCCCGGCCATCTCGACATCCCCTACGGCGCGCGCGAACGGAACAAGTGGGACCTCTATCCCGCCACCGACCCAAAGGCCCCCTGCATCGTCTTCATCCACGGCGGCTACTGGCAGCGGTTTGGGCGGGAGAGTTTCACCAATCTGATCGCCGGCCCGCATGCGATGGGGTGGTCCGCTGCCCTGCCGGGCTACACGCTCTGTCCGGACGTCACGCTCACGGACATCGTGGCCGAGATCAACCTGGCGCTCGACTGGCTCGGCGCGCATGGCCCGGAGCACGGCATCGCCGGCCCAATCATCCTGTCCGGTTGGTCGGCGGGCGGGCATCTGACGGCGCTGTGCCTGGATCATCCCGCGGTTGCCGCGGGGCTTTCCATCTCCGGCATCTTTGAACTTGGGCCGCTGCGGGACACCTACCTGAACGAAAAGCTGCGCCTGACGGATACCGAGATCGCGGACCTGTCACCGCTGCGCCTGCCCATGTCCGGCAAGCCGCTTGCGATCACCTATGGTACAGCCGAACTGCCGCCACTGGTGGCCGACAGCCGAGACCTGCACGCCCGCCGAAGCGCGGATCACAGGCCGGGGATATTGATCTCCGTCCCCGGCGGCAACCACTTCACCATCATGAATGAACTGCGCCGCGCGGATGGTCTGCTGACCCGCCATTTGCCTCTACTACTGTCATGACAGCCTTGCCGTCGGGACCCAGCGGGCCGATCACATACTTGCCGCGGCGGGGCGAGTGGGGCTGGTAGCGGGCGAACCACACGTAGTCGTTTTCCCGAGGCACCGCCCCGGTCAGGCGGTGGATGATCCGTTCCAGCCCCCGCCAGAAACCGATGCGGTCGCAGACGTAATTCGCCCACCCGGTGATCACGCAGTAACGGACATCGTGATTGTCGCGATGGTGGACGTTGTGGTGGCGCACGTCGATCAGCAGATGGCAGCGCTGCATCAGCCGCACGATCGCCCACTCCGACCTTTTATGGCCAAGCCGGTGGGCGTAGGTGCCGAAATACATGCAGGTGGAGATGATGAACATCGACCATACCACATGAAACAACACCGGTGACGGTGTGGGCAGCAGCGTCAGGATCATCCCGATCGGTCCCAGCATGATCATCGTCGGCCAGGCGCTATAGGCGATGTAGTCCCGGACGCCATAGCCGACGATATGATGCGGGTGCAGATGGTGTTCGCGGGCGATGGAGATCACGCGCTCCGACATGATCTCATCGAACCAGGTATCGGTGGCCCAATGCACCACGCCCGACATCACATCCGCGACGAACAGTGCGACCAGCGTCGTCAGCACCAGCAGCCACGGCCAGGACCCGGCCTGGTCCAGGTTCATCACAACCCAGGCGCCGAACCAGATGTTCATCGCGGTGTAGACGGCAATGCCGATCCAGCAGGTGATGACCTGAGAACGATCGCATTCGAGAAACAACGGCTGGACACCACGCGCCACTGGGACCTCCCCCTCGCACTTGCCACGGCTCTATGGATCGGCGCGTCTGGCGGGCAAACGAATCCAACCTGTAACGTCCGGCGCAAGTCTTTGACATTGAATGATCTGTCAGGACGATCGCATGCGTCCCGCGCGGTTGTCCAGCATTTCGCGCGCCTGACGGACCTCCAGCGGTGCCCGCGGGCCGGACAGTTGGGTAACGAGGGGGGTCAGCAAAGGCTCGATCGCGTCGTGCCGTCCCTGGTCCTGGCACAGCGCCGCAAGACTGAGCGCGATCCGCATCGCCCAATGGCGGCTGCCGTGATTCGTTGCCTCATCCAGGGCGGCCCGGTAGATCTGTTCTGCGTCCTCCACACGACCGCCGGAACGCAGCAGGTCGCCCTTGATGCGTTGCAGTTCGGGGGCGAACCAGCGAACCCCGGTCGTATCCAGTTCCCGCAACGCCCCATCAACGATCGGCAGCCCCTCGGCGCTCGGCAGGTAGCGGGAGACGGAGCCGAGCGATTGGGGGATGCCCCAGTAGGTTCCCATGGAGCGGTGGAGGACCTCGCCCTCGCGGACCAGTGCGAGGCCCTGGGCCACGTCGCCGGAACGGGCGAGGGCGATGCCGCGATGGGCCACGGCGAAGCCACGCCAGAAGGGGAAGTCCTTTTCCTCGGTCAGCGTCGCGAAGCCGTCGAGGTCGGCGGTGCCGTCATCCATGACGACATTGAACCACACGGCCGCCACGCCCAGCGCGAAGGCCAGCCGATGCGGGTTGGATGACAGGCGGGCGTGGTGCAGGGCCAGTTCGCGCTGGGCATAGGCATCGTCGTAGCGGCCCTGCATCGCCAGGACGACGGACAGGTAGGCGGGAATGGCCACGGTCGCATCGCGGGCGCCGGGCATGTCGGGGTCGCCGTCGCGCAACTGGATCGCGGCGGCATCGAGTTGAGCGCGTGCGTCGTCCAGCCGCCCGACCTGCAGCATGCTGATCCCCAGCAGGCGATGAGCCGCCAGGCCCAGGGCGGGCATGGGTTCCTGGTCAAAGCGGCGGTGCAGGTCCTCGGCCACCGAGGTCGCCTGGGCGATTTCGGAGCGCATCAGGTGGAAGGACCATTGCCCGTTGGCGACGCGGATCAGGTTGGCGGTATCGCCGAGCTGCTCGCACAGGACCCGGGCGCGGTCGTAGACCTCTCCGGTCCGGGGGGCGGTGTAGCCGCGGGAGGCGATCAGCGCGTTGCCCAGCATCGTCACGATGGTCATTTCGTGCCGCTGGCGCTTCGGGGAGGATGGGATGTGTCCCAGCGTCTCCAGCGCCTTCTCCAGGTGATCGGCGGCTTCGGCCATGGCCCAACGCTCGCTCGCGCGCTTGGCGGCGGCGCCCCAGGCGACCAAGGCGGGCTCGTACTGGCCGGCGGCGAGGTAGTGCTGCGCCAGCAGTTCGGGCTGGCGTTCGGCGGTGTCTGGGTGGCGAGTGCGGATGGCCTCGGCGATGCCGGCGTGCAGGGATCGTTTGCGCTCGCGCAGCAGCATGGCATAGGCGGCGTCCCGGACCAGGGCGTGCTTGAAGACATAGACCGCGTTGGGCGGGCGATTCCGCATGAACACCAGCCCGGTTTCGATCAGGCGTGCCAGCGCCTCCCGCAGGACCGGTTCGGGCTGTTCGCTGACGGCGGCGAGCAGCTCGTGGGAGAATTCGCGGCCGATCGTGGCGCCGATCAACGCCAGTTCGCGCATCACCGATGGCGGCCCGAGGCGCGCGAGCAGGGAGGCCGAGAGGGTTTCGGGGATGTCGATCGAGACGGCCTGGCCCACCAGATCATAGTGGGTATCGCGTTCGATCAGCCGATCGCTTTCCAGCACGGCCTTGGTCATTTCCTCGATGAACAACGGCACGCCGTCCGATCGGGCGATGATGTCGGCGGTGACCCGGGGCGGCAGCGACTTGCCCTGGGCGATGCCGCGGATCAGGGCGTCCGATTCGGACTGCTCGAAGCGGGACAGCGTCATGGTCGTGACATGCTCGCGATCGGTCCAGGTCGGCTGGAACTCCGGCCGAGCGGCGAAGATGGCGAGGACGCGGCGGTTGGCGGCGGCGTTGACCACCATTTCGATCAGTTCGCGGGAGGTCGGGTCGGCCCAGTGCGAATCCTCGCCCACCAGCAGGACGGGATCGCGTTCGGTCAGGACCGTCAGTTGCCCGATCAGGGAGGTGAGCGTGCGGTCCTTGCGTTCCTGCGGCGAACCGGCGTTGGAGGCGCGCAGGGCGAGCAGGTCGGCGATGGCGTCGACGTTCTCCGGCTGCCGCGGTGCGGGGTCGAGCAGGTCGCCCAGCTTGCCCAGGCGCTGTTCGACGCTGTCTTCCCGGTTGAAGCGCGCGGCGCGTTCCAGTTGGGCGACCACGGGCTGCAGGGCGCTGCTGGTGTGGTAGGGGGAGCAGAAGTAGCGCAGGCGGATGTGCCGGCTTTCGGCGACGTCGTCCTGCAGGGTGGCCAGGAGGCGGGACTTGCCGATCCCGGGCTCTCCTGTCAGCAGGACGACCTGGCCCTGTCCCTGGCGGGCCTTTTCCCACAGATCGTGCAGGGTGGCCCGGTCCGCGTCGCGGCCCAGCATGGGGGCGAGCGGCTGGGCGGCGCCGAACCACGACCGTCCGTCCATGCGGGATGTGCCGATCACCCGATAGACGCCGACGGGTTCGGCGAAGCCCTTCAGGCGTTCATCGCCGCGGCGGCGCACCTCGAACTGCTGGCCCAGCAGGCGGCGGGTGGCGGTGGAGATGATGATCTCCCCCGGATGGGCCAGGTTGTGCAGGCGGGAGGCGAAGTTGGGCGTTTCCCCGGCGACATCGGTGCCGCTGCCCAGCAGGTCGCCCACCACGGCGAGGCCGGTGGCGATGCCGATGCGAAGCCGGGGCTGGTAGCTGCCGTCGAGCAGCCGCAGGTCCGCGAAGGCTTCGTTGGCGGCGAGGGCAGAGCGGACGGCGCGTTCGGCGTCGTTCTCATGCGGCTCGGGGTAGCCGAACAGCACCATGGCCGCATCGCCGACATAACGGGCGACGAAGCCGCCATAGCGGGCGACGCTGTCGGAGACGACCTTATGACAGGCCGAGATGACGTCGCGGAAATCCTCGGGGTCGATGCGGGTGGAGAGTTCGGTGGAGCCGACGAGGTCGGCGAACATGATGGTCAGTGACCGCCGCTCGACGCCGGACAGGCGTGCGGCGCTGGCGGCCTCGGCACGGATGGCCCGTTCGGCCGGCGCGTGGGCCGGCACGATCAGCGCCGCCCCGCAATCGCCGCAGAAGCGTTTGCCGGTCGGGTTCTCCGCTCCACACACGCCGCATTTCATATACGGCCCCCAAGCACCGTACGGGTTGTGGCACGCGCTGTCGTGACAACGATGCCAAAGCGGCGCCGTTCCCCGATAACAGCCCGCCCGGGGATAGTATCGTTGAAACCGTTACAGGCTTCAACGACCCTCATGGCGGGATGGTGTCTTCTATGTCCTGGCATTCGCCAGGCGGGGGTCCATGGCGGGGATGGAGATGGCGCCGCCACGATCGGAGGCGAAGGTCGTCTGCATCTGCTGGGACAGCCCGCCGCCGCGCCGGCCGAAGGATTCGACCAATGGCACGTCGGCCGGATCGATCGGCGCCATGCGGGGCTTGCGGGCCAGGGCCTGCTCGATGAAGGGTGCGAGATCGGCCTGCTTCTTCGCGTCCCGGATGGCGTCGCGCTCCTTGAACTCGGGCAGGGAGGTGCGGGCGAACCATTCGAGCGATTCGCAGATGTGCTCGTGTTTGTTGCGGCCGGATTGCTGGACGAAGATCACCTGGTCGACGCCCGCGTCCTCGTATCCCTTCAGGTGGGCGCGCAACTGGTCGGGGGTGCCGATGCCGCCGCGGCCGGCGTTGTCGGGCAGGCGGTCCTTCACCTCCTGGAACCGGTCCCACATATTGGTGACGCCAGGCTTGTGGTCGCCGAAGATGCCGACATAGCCCAGGGAGTAGCCGAAGAACCGGAAGCCATCGAGGCCGCGGTGGATCGCTTCTTCCTCATTCGGGTGGCAGGACATGCCGCTGACCAGGGCGACGTTGGCGTTGACCCGGTGGCCGATCGGCACGCATTCCGATGACTTGATGATGTCGTAATATTCCTGGACCCATTTCGCCGCCAGCTCGGGTTCGATGAAGGCAAAGGTCAGGGCGCCCATGCCGGCGCGTGCGGCGCGGTGGATCGTTTCACGGCGGGAACAGGCGACCCACATCGGCGGGTGCGGCTTCTGCAGGGACTTCGGCACCAGGTTGCGGCAGGGCATGTCGAAGAACTGGCCCTTGAAACCGGGATAGGGCCGCATCGCGAGCATGTTGGCCGCCTGCTCGGTGGCTTCCCGCCACATCGCGCCCTTTTCGTCTATGGCCACGCCGAAGGCTTCGAGTTCCAGCGCAGTCGCCGATTCGCCCGTGCCCCATTCGACGCGTCCGTTTGACACCAGGTCGAGCGTGGCGATCCGTTCGGCGACTCGGGCGGGGTGGTTGTATTTCGGCGGCATCAGGGTGATGCCGTGGCCGAGGCGGATGTCCTTCGTGCGCTGGCTGGCGGCGGCTAGGAAGACCTCGGGGGCGGAGGAGTGGGAGTATTCCTCCAGGAAGTGGTGTTCGACTTCCCAGACATAGTCCATGCCCAGGCGGTCGCCGAGCTCCACCTGTTGGAGGGCTTCCTGGATGACGCGGAGTTCCGAGTCTTCCTCCCACGGCTGCGGGCACTGGAATTCGTAGAACATGCCGAACTTCATGGCGTTTCCTCCGTATCGTCGTGGCCGACAGGGTTGGCCGGCGGGGTGCGGAGGTCAAGCCGGGCGGGATCGGGGTGTCTCGTGCAAGAGAATGCAATGAACTGTTCCATGGAACAGACCGGCATGATAAAGGCCGGTTCCGCAATATTGCGTGTGTTATCGGAGAAGTAATTATGTCGACTTTTGTCGCGCATGGATTAACAGGACGGGCGCTGGTCCTGGGGTGTGCGGGGCTGGTGGCCGCGGCGATTACCGCGGGCGGATCGCGTCCCGCGATGGCCGGTTTCCCGTTCCTGACCGACGATCCCGGCACGCAGGGCACGGGGCATGTGGAGCTGGATCTTTATGTCCAGTATTCGCGGTTCAATGGCGGCTCCACGGGATCGATGCCGGCGGTTTCGTTCGCCTATGGCATCACCGACAATTTCGACATCTCGGTCGGGCTGCCGGTCACGATGGTGCAGACCGATGGCGTCGGGACGAACATGGGGATCGGCGATGCCTCCCTGGGCTTCAAGTTCCGCTTCATTGAGGAAGACACGGATGGTTGGCGCCCAGCGGTCGCCTTCGCGCCGTCCGTCATCATGCCCACGGGCAGCCAGGCGCGGGGCACCGGCGCGGGCTATTTCCGCGGCTATTTGCCGGTGTGGCTGTCGAAGACGGCGGGCGACTGGACGTTCTTCGGCGGTGGCGGGCTGAACATCAATGAGGCGACGGTCGGTGGCGTGCGGCAGACGAACTGGTGGTACGCCGGCCTCGGCATTACCTACCAGATCGATGAGAAGTGGATGGTGGGATCGGAAGTCTACTACACGTCCCCGATCGCCACGGGCGCCAAGGACCTGGTCGGGTTCAATGTCGGCGTCGTCTATGCCCTGGCGCAGGGTCACAACCTGATGGCGACGGTCGGGCGCAACGTCGTCAACGCCCGCGACACCAACCAGTTCTCGACCCTGCTGGCCTATCAGTTGAAGTTCTGAGGCCGAATGGCGGGGTGGTCAGTCGGCCACCCCGGCCAGTGCGAGCACCGTTGCCAGCCCCGCCGCCATGCCGCGCAGGCTGGCGCCGGGCTCGACATCGATCCACTCCTCCAGCGAATGCGCGCGCCCGCCATAGCCGCCCGAGCCGATCTTGATGGCCGGGATTCCCATGCTCATGGGGATATTGGCGTCGGTGGAGGAGTATTCGAACCGTGTCTCGAACCCCTGGGCGGTGATCGCGGCCTGGGCGAAGCGGACCAGTTCGTGGCCTTCCGACGTGCTGCCGGCGGGGCGGTCGCCGATCTTGACGATGTCCGCGACGACGGGGCCGTTATGGGTCGATCGCGCCTCGTTCTCGGCCTTCACCGCTTCGCCGACGATTTCCAGGAAGCGTTGTTCCAACCGGTCGAGTTCGGCCGGTGATTCGGAAC
This sequence comes from Acetobacteraceae bacterium UBA6159, assembly GCA_002422345.1. Taxonomy (GTDB): domain Bacteria; phylum Pseudomonadota; class Alphaproteobacteria; order Acetobacterales; family Acetobacteraceae; genus Rhodopila. The sequence goes on along the minus strand of DIUL01000018.1, from coordinate 103,289 downwards.
GCAGGTCGAAATCCGTCCAGACGCTGTTCGGGATCGCGTTGATGGAAGTGCCGCCGCCGGTGACGCTGGCGCTGAAGGTGGTCTTGGGCTTGGCCGGCACTGGCACGCGGCCGAGGCGGCTGACCGCGTCGGCCATGGCGAACATCGGGTTGACCAGGCCGAAGGCGCCGTAGCTGTGCCCGCCCGGGCCATTGAAGGTCACGCGGTAGCGCTTGGAGCCGACGCCGCCGGTCACGATCCGGTCCATGTCCGGGCTGTCGACGGTGATGAAGGCGCTGATCCGGTCCTTGTACTGACCCTTCTGGAACAGATGCCGCATCCCGCGCAGGTCGCCCAACCCTTCCTCCCCCACATCGGCCACGAACAGGATGTCGTCCCGGGTCGTGATGCCCGCGGCGTCGAGCGCGCGCAGCCAGGCGAGGATCACGGACAGGCTGCGGGTGTCGTCGCCGACGCCCGGGGCGAACAGCTTCGTCCCCTCCCGCCGGACCTTCACGTTGGTGCCGCCGGGGAAGACCGTGTCCAGGTGGGCGGCGATACAGACCAGCTTGCCGTTGCCGGCGCCGCGCCGCATGCCGGTGATGTTGCCTTCCGCGTCCATCTCCAGGTCGGTCAGGCCGTGGGCGCGGGCCATCTCCATCCAGGCCTTGGCGCGGACGTTTTCATTGAAGGGGGGCGACTCGATCTCGGTCAGGGTGATGATGTCCTGGACCATGCGGTCATGTTCGGCGGTCAGGGTTGCCACGGCCGCCTTGAAGGCGGGGCTGTCCATGATCTGGCGGATGGTGGTCTGGGCGTGGTCGGTCATGGTGGGTCCTCTGTCGCGGCCGGGGCGGAGCCGGCAAGATGCCGGTGGATGAAGGAGTCGTCGATGGATATCGCAAAATGGCAGGCGGGATTGCCGGGATTGCCCCGGTTCCTGGGCATGGAGTTCACCCATATCGAAAAGGACCGCGTGGTCGCCGAACTGACCGTGCGGCCGGAACTGTGCACCGAGCACAACACGATCCATGGCGGCGGCATCATGGCCTATGCCGACACGATGGGCGCGATCGCCACGATGGTGAATCTGAAGGAAGGCCAGGTCACCACGACGATCGAGAGCAAGACGAATTTCTTTGCCCCCTCGCCGGCGGGGACGAAGCTGATCGCCGAATGCGTGCCGCTCCATCGCGGCCGGCGGACGCAGGTGTGGGAGACGCGGCTGCTGCGGGAGGACGGGCGGCTGGTCGCCAAGGTGACGCAGACGCAGATGGTGCTCGAAGCGAAGGGCGGCTGACCCGGGGGCGCCCTGAAGGGGGCTCCAGACGAAAAACGCCCCCGACCCGGCAGGGAGGGGGGCGTTGTTCGTGGTGGAACCGATCAGACGTCCGGCTGGTCGGCGCCTTCCAGGAAGCTTTCGACGGTCGGGGGCGCATCGTCCTCGACCACCGCGGCGGCTTCGCCGCGCGACTGGCGTTCGGCTTCCTCGACGCTGCGGGCGACGTTGACGGTCACCGAGATCGAGACTTCCGGATGCAGCGTAACGCGCACCGGCGTCAGGCCCAGCGTCTTGATCGGCTGTTCCAGGATGACCTGGGAGCGGTTGATGGTCAGCCCGCCCTCGGTGCAGCCTTCCGCGATGTCACGGGTGGAAACCGAGCCGTAGAGGCTGCCCGACTCGCCCGCCTGGCGGATGATGACGATCGTCAGCCCGCCCACGCGTTCGGCGACCCGTTCGGCCTCCTCCCGGCGCTTGATGTTCTGGGCTTCGAGCTGGGCCCGCTGCTCCTCGAACCGAGCCATGTTGTCCTTGGTCGCGCGCAGGGCCTTCTTCTGCGGCAACAGGAAGTTACGGGCGAAGCCGGGCTTCACCCGGACCACGTCGCCCATCTGTCCCAGCTTTTCAACGCGCTGGAGCAGAACCAGTTCAACGGATGCCATGGATCCGCTCCTCAGCTCAGGACATAGGGAAGCAGAGCGAGGAACCGGGCGCGCTTGATGGCGACCGCGAGTTCACGCTGCTTCTTGGCCGACACGGCCGTGATGCGGGACGGGACGATCTTGCCCCGCTCGGACAGGAAGCGGGACAGAAGCCGCACGTCCTTGTAGTCGATCTTCGGCGCATTCGGGCCGGAGAACGGGCAGGACTTCCGCCGGCGATAGAACGGCCGGCGGGCGCCAACGGCGGCGCGACGGGCGGCTGGATTGACTTCAGTGCTGTCGGACATGGTGCTTACTCCTCGGGTCCGGCGCGGAAGTCATCACGGACGAATTCGTCGCGGGCGCGGAATTCCTCACGGTCGTCATAGCCGCGGCGGCGGCCGCTATCGAACCGGCCGGGGGGCTTCGGACCGCGGAAGGACCGCTCACGCTCATCGGATTTGCGGGTCAGGATGGCGGACGGCGCCTCCTCGATCGCTTCGACGCGCAGGGTCATGAAGCGCAGCACGTCCTCGTTCAGGCCCAGCTTGCGCTCCATCTCGTTGATGAAGGCCGGTTCGGCGTCGAGGCCGAGGAGCATGTAGTGCCCCTTGCGGTTCTTCTTCACGCGATAGGCGAGGCTGCGGAGGCCCCAGTATTCGCGCTTCTTGACGGAACCGCCGGCGGCTTCGAGTTCGACACCGATTTCGTCGGTGATCGTCTCGACCTGCTGCTGCGTGACGTCATTCCGTGCGATCAGCACGGTTTCATAAAGCGGCATGGATACTCCCTTCGGCTGGTGTCGGCCCCTGATCGGGATTGATCCCGCGCCGTCCTTCAAACGAAAGGCGGGCGGTGGGCATAGCCGGACGCGATGCCGTCGCATCCGGCAGGGAAGGGCGGGCTTCAAGCACGGAATGGCCCGGGATGCAATGCTTTGCCGCCGCGCGTTCAGCCGGCACCCCGCCGGGGCAGGCGCAGATCGGCCCGCAGGCCGCCGGTCGTGGCGCGCGACAATGCCAGGTCTCCCCCCTGCAACGCCACCAGGTCGGCGACGATCGCCAGCCCCAGGCCGCTGCCCGGTGCCGCCTCATCCAGCCGTCCGCCGCGTGCCAGAGCCGAACCCTCCGCGCCGGCGGGCAGGCCGGGTCCGTCATCCTCCACGCGGATCACGACCGAGTCGGCCGTTCCCGTGACTGTCACCGAGACCTGGGCGGTGGCCCATTGGCAGGCATTTTCCATCAGGTTCCCCAGCATCTCGGTCAGGTCCTGCGCGTCGGTCCGCAGCCGGACCCGCGCGTCGCCCGTCACCGTGATCGTCAGGTCGCGCGCGGTGAACAGGCGGCGGAGCGCGGCGGCGACCTCCTCGGTCACGGCGAGGGGCGATACTTCCGGCATGCCGGTCGCGGTGGTCAGGGCGGTGACCCGGGCGCGCGCCAGATGATGCTGCACCAGCCGTTCCAGCGACGCCGCCTCGGCCCGCGCCGACCCGATATCGGGCGGGGTGACGCCGAGCGCATTGCGGAGGACGGCGATGGGGGTTTTGAGGGCGTGGGCGAGGTTGCCGACATGGGCCCGCGCCCGCTCGACCGTGGCGCGGTTCTGCTCGATCAGCGCGTCCACCTCGGCGACCAGGGGGGCGATTTCCGCCGGCGCGGCCAGCCCCAGCCGGTCGCGGGTGCCGGCCCGGACCTCCGCCAGGGTGCGGCGGGCCACGCGCAGGGGGGCGAGGCCAACCACCACCTGGATCGCGACTCCCGCCACCAGGCCCAGGCCGAGAAGGGCGAACACGCCGATCAGGATGCGTCGCAGCCGGTCGACCTCGGCGCGCTGGGCGTCGGTCGACAGGGCGACGGAGAAATGCGCGGGTTCCGAGGCGTCCAGCAGCACCACGTCCCGTTCGGCCACGCGCAGTTCGGACCCGCGCGGACCGGGGATGTCGCGCAGCAGGACTCCCACATGGCCGGTGCGGCCGGCGGGCAGGGTCTGGTCCCAGAGCGATCGGGAGGTCGTCACGCTGCCGTCCGCCCGTGTCACCTGCCAGTAGGCGCCGGAGAACGGCCGCTCGAAGTCGGTGCCGGCGGGCAGGGGGGCGACGCGGATCCGTCCGTCCGTGCCCTGGGTCGCCGCGGCGATGACGGTGTCGAGGACGGTGCCGATGCGGGCGTCGAACGCGGCCTCGATCTGCCGGGTCGCGATGTCGGCCACGAACCAGCCGGCGCCACCGAGGCCGGTGGCGACCCACAGCCCGGTCAGCAGCGTCAGCCGCAGCGTGAGCGAGCGCATCCGGCCCTCAGGCCCCGGGGACGATCAGCCGGTAGCCCTGGCCGCGCAGCGTCTCGATCACGCCATCGCCCAGTTTCCGGCGCAGGCGCCCCACGACGACCTCCAGCGTGTTGCTGTCGCGATCGAAGTCCTGGGCATACAGGTGCTCGGTCAGTTCGGTCTTCGACACCACCTGGCCGGCGCGATGGGCGAGGTAGGCGAGCATCCGATACTCCAGCCCGGTCAGCTTCACCGGCATGCCGTCCAGCAAGGCCCGCCCGCCGGTCGTATCCACCATCAGCCGGCCGAGGCTGATTTCCGGCCGCGCCTGGCCGTGGGACCGGCGCACCAGGGCCTGAATGCGGGCGACGAGTTCCGGCATGATGAAGGGCTTGGTCAGGTAGTCGTCGGCGCCGGCGTTCAGGCCGGCCACCTTTTCGGTCCAGGCGTCGCGGGCGGTCAGGATCAGAACCGGCATGGCGCGCCCCGTCGATCGCCAGCGACGCAGCACCGACAGCCCGTCCAGCCTGGGCAGGCCGAGGTCCAGCACCACCGCGTCGTAGGGCTCGGTTTCGCCGAGGAACAGGGCCTCTTCCCCATCCGGGGCCGTGTCGACGACGAAATGGGCTTCCTCCAGCGCGGCGCGAAGCTGGCCGGCCAGGGTGGCGTGATCCTCGACGACCAGCACGCGCATCAGCGGCGTTCCAGCACGGGGCCGCTGCTTTTCAGCAGGGCGCCGGTCGTTGCGTCCAGTTCCAGCTTGAAGATGCGGCCGGATGGCGGGAGCAGCTTGAACTCATAGACCCAGCGCCCGTCATCGTGTTCCAGCTCCGTCTCGATGACCTGCCCGACCCAGCGCCGCTCCACATCGGCCAGGATATCCGCGAGCGGACGGATGGCGCCGGCGGCCAGGGCGGCGCGGGCGCGGTCGTGGTCGTCCTTGCCATCCGCGAAGGCGGGGCCGGCGAGCAGCAGCAGGACGGTGAGCAGGCTGAGGGATCGCGGCATGGTCGCAGCATGTAAGCACGAAACTGAACGGTGGCTGAACGGGTGGCTCAGCGTGGGTTCAGGCGCGGGCGGTCATTGTGCCGGTCATCGCGGAGAGACCGCGAAGACAACAACGGAGAACACCCATGACCCGCACTCGTATCCTGATTGTCCCCGTGGCCCTGGCGATGCTGGCCGCCGTGCCGATGTCCATCGGCTATGCCCATGCCGACAGTGACAAGGACGCCCGTCGGACCGAACAGCACCGTGTGATGGCCGCCGCGACGGTGGATGCCGCCGGAGCGATCGCGGCGGTGAAGTCCGCGGGTTACTCCGCCATCCGCGAGCTCGATTGGGATGACGGCGCCTGGGAGATCAAGGCGAGCGACGCCCAGGGCCGGAAGGTCAAGCTGCGTGTCGATGCCACCAGCGCCGCCGTGACGCGCAAGGCCTCCTGAACCACTCCCATCCCCCGCCGGTCCGGCGGGGGATTTCCGTACAGGAGCCGCCTTGATGACCACGCTCACCCTTTCCTCCCATGATGTCGCCGTCCCGGGGACACCGCGTCATTCCGCCGCGGCGATGCTGCTGCACTGGGGTTCGGCCGCCGTCCTTGTATCCGCCTTCGGGCTGGGCCTGCTGCTGGACGACTGGCCGAAAGGGACGGAGCGCGATACCGCGATGATGGTCCATTACAGCCTGGGCACGGTGGTGCTCGCGCTGGTGACCATCCGGCTGCTGCGCCGCCTGGTGATGCCCGCGCATGCGCCGGCCGAGGCCGGGGTGACGGCGCGGATCGCGGGCCTGATGCACTGGGCGCTCTATGCCGTCATGGTCGGACTGCCCCTGGCCGGCGTGTTCGACCGCTGGGCGCGGGGGCGTCGTCTGGCGGTGTTCGGTGACATCGTCGTCCCCGCGCCGTTCCCGATCCCCGGCGGCAAGCTGTGGAAGGAGGCGCATGAAATCCTGGCATGGTCGCTGGTCGCGCTCGTCGTGGTGCATACCGCCGCCGCGCTGTGGCATCATTTCGTCCTCCGCGATGGGGTCCTGCGGCGGATGCTGCCTGGCCGTCCGGTCTGATCGCTGGCGTCTCGCGCGCCGGGCCAAGGTGTGCGAGCCTGCGGGCATTCCAGCGGAGGCAGGATGCCCGACCAGCGGCCCGACATCGCGTGTGCGATCCTTGATATCGACCTCGGCGCCATCGTCGCCAACTGGCACCGGCTGAGCGCGTTGCATCCCTCCGGTCCGGTTGCCGGGGTGCTGAAGGCCAACGCCTATGGCCTCGGCGCGCCGCCTGTGGCCCTGGCGCTGCACCAGGCTGGCTGCCGGCATTTCTTCGTCGCCCTGCTGTCGGAGGCTCTGGCGATCCGGGACCTGCTGCCCGGTTCGATGGTCGCGGTGCTGAACGGACTGATCCCGGGGGCCGAGGCCGAGTATCTGGACCACGACATCACTCCTGTCCTGGGAACCCTGCACGAAATCGACACCTGGGCCGCGGCCGCCCGCGCGGCGGGGCGAGGGGCGGATGCGATCCTGCATATCGATACCGGGATGCACCGGCTGGGGCTGTCGCCCTCGGATGTCGCCACGTTGCAGGCCGATCCAGGGCGGCTGGCGGGGATCAGGGCGCGGTTTGTGATGACGCACCTGGTGTCCTCCGAGGTGGCCGACGACCCGTTGAACACCGCCCAACGCGACCACTTCAGCGCAGTGCGGCACGGGTTCTCCGGCGCTCGGCCCAGCCTGGCCAATTCCTCGGGGGTTTTTCTGGGGGAGGGCTGGGGGTCGGAACTCGCTCGGCCGGGCGCCGCGCTTTATGGGATCAACCCCACGCCGGACCAGCCGAATCCGATGCGGGCGGTGGTGCGGCTGTCGGCGCGGGTGCTGTCGGTGCGGGATGTGCCGGTGGGGGCGAGCGTGGGTTACAACGCGACCTGGCGCGCCGAACGACCAACGCGGGTCGCGACGGCGGGGATTGGCTACGCGGATGGGTTTCATCGGGCGTTGTCCAACCGGGGAAAGGCTTTCTTTGACGGTCGGCCCCTTCCGCTGGTAGGCCGCGTGTCCATGGACCTGACCACCTTCGACGCGACCGACCACCCCGGTGTCGTGCCCGGGACCTGGCTGGAGATCATCGGACCCAACCAGTCTCCCGATGACCTGGCCGCCCTGTGCGGCACCAACGGGTATGAGGTCCTGACCTCCCTCGGGCACCGCTTCGCGCGGGTGTATCACCCGGCGTGACCCATCCGCTCGATATGCTGGCCACGATCGGCCATGCGGTCATCACCGCCTGCCGAGCCACCGGAAAGCTGGCGGTCTTTGGGGCGGAGGGGCTGTCGCATGTCGTCCGCCCGCCGTTCTACTGGCGGTTGTTCGGGCGGGCGCTGCTGGAGATCGGGTATTTCAGCCTGCCCGTGGTGGCACTGACGGCGGTGTTCACCGGCATGGTGCTGGCGTTGCAGTCCTATACCGGGTTTTCCCGGTTCTCCGCCCAGGGGGCGGTGGCCAACCTGGTCGTTCTGTCGGTGACGCGGGAACTCGGCCCGGTGCTGGCGGGGTTGATGGTCGCCGGCCGGATCGGTGCCGCGATGGCGGCCGAGATGGGCACGATGCGCGTGACCGATCAGATCGACGCGTTGTCGACTCTGTCCACCAATCCGATGAAGTATCTGGTGGCGCCTCGGCTGCTGGCGGGGATCATCGCGTTGCCTGCTTTGGTGCTGGTGGCGGATATCCTGGGGGTGATGGGCGGGTTCATCGTTTCGACCGTGAAGCTGGGCTTCAATGTCGGGACTTATCTGTCCAACACGATGAATTTTCTGCACACCGACGACGTGGTCTCCGGCCTGGTGAAGGCGGCGGTGTTCGGGTTCCTGATCACGCTGATGGGCTGCTACCAGGGCTATAACAGCAAGGGCGGCGCGCAGGGCGTGGGGGCCGCGACTACGGCGGCGGTGGTCAGCGCGTCGATCCTGATCCTGGCGTTCGACTATGGGCTGACGGAGTTGTTCTTCGCGCGGTGATGGGCTTCGGCCGTCATGGTCGCGCTTGACGCGACCATCGCCGGGGGCCGTGCTGCTGATTGTTTGCCCGTGATGGCAACCGACCCGGGCCTTGGCGATGGTCGGGTCAAGCCCGACCAGGACGGATTGTCGGCCGGGCGTGCGCCGTCCCCCCTTTCGGAGGGACGGACGTAGCGACCTTACGCCGGAACGAACACTCCGGCTTCCTTGTATTCCGGGGTCGAGGTGATGATGTCCGGCTCCGCCGCGAACTTCGCGTCGTTCTGCAGCACCGGCAGCACCTTGTCGGCGAACAGGCGCATGTTCACCTCCGCCTCGTGATGCGGAAGGCCGCCATAGCCGAATTCGCACGCCAGATGATGCATCCCGGTCAGGGTCCGCAGTTCGGCGATCTGCTCGATGCAATCCGCCGGGGTGCCGACGATCTGGATGCGGACATAGGTGTCGGTCATCTTCGACCGGTAGCCCATGTCGTTCATCTTGGCATAGGTGCGGCCGATCTTGCTGTAGGCCTCATACCCCTTCACCGACGACAGCCCGCCGTCCGAGAACCGGTAGTGGTTATCGACGGAATCCCACTTCTTCCCGAGCCAGGTCACCGCGCGGTCTGCGGCCTCATCACGGGATTCGGCGCAGGAGACGTTGGTCAGGATGATCGGCGCGCGCGGGGTATGCCCGGCCTCGACCGCGTATTTATGGAAGTCATACACCTCATGGGCGGCCTTGGCCCATTCGTTGTGCATCACGATCAACTGCCCCATGCCCAGGCTGGCGATCAGCTTCGCCGATTCCGGGCTGTTGGCGGAACCGTAGAAGCGCCGCTCGGGGTGGGAGATCGGGGACGGACGGATCGAGGTGCGGGGGATTTTGAAGAACTCCCCGTTGTACTCGAAGCTTTCCTGCGACAGGGCGCGCTGGACGATCTCCATGCCTTCCTTGAAGCGCGGCCGAGCCTCGTCCATCGGAATGCGGAAGCCCTCGTATTCGGTGCGCGCGGCGCCGCGGCCGAAGCCGAACAGGCAGCGCCCGCCGCTGATGATGTCCAGCAGCGCGATCTGTTCGGCGATGCGGATCGGGTCGTGCCAGGGCACGACGATCACGGCGGTGCCAAGCTGGATGCGGCTGGTGCGGGCGGCATAATAGGACAGCAGGTTCAGCGGCGCCGGCGACATGGCATAGCCGGTGAAGTGATGCTCCAGCGCGAAGATTGAGTCGAAGCCCAGTGGCTCCGCGAGGTCACCCAGCGCCATGTGTTCGTGCAGGACGGCGGCGTCGGGCCGGCCTTCCTGGGCCAACATGTTGAGTCCGATACCAACTTTCATGGTGCGTCCCTCCACTGAGACTTTGATGAGTCTCAGGCTACTGGCCAGTAGCCTTTTCGTCAAATCCGCCTTGGCTTGCGTGCGGGGCGAAACCGACTATGCCTGCGCCGATACCCAACCGGAGGGAAACGAATGGCCCAGCCGCTTCTGTTCACGCCGCTGCAAATCCGCGACGTGACGCTCAAGAACCGCGTCGTGCTTGCGCCGATGCATCAATATGCGTCCAACCAGGGCTTCGCCACCGACTGGCACCTGATGAATGCCGGCAAGTATGCCGCCGGCGGCTGCGGGCTTGTGATGGTCGAGTCCACCAAGGTCGAGCGGCGCGGCTGCGGCACCGTCGGTGACCTGGGGCTGTGGAAGGACGAATTCATTCCGGGCCTGAAGCGCATCACCGACTTCATCCGCGCGCAAAACGCCGTCCCTGCCATCCAAATAGGCCACTCCGGCCGCAAGGCTCGGCTTGCCCGTCCGTGGGAAGGCCAGGCGCCTTTGACGCCGGAATACCCCGAGATGTTCGATTGGGAAGGCTGGGAGCTGGTGGCGCCGAGCGCCATCCCGCACAGCGATCGGATGCCGACGCCGCGCGCGTTCACGCGGGATGAACTGCCCGAGGTCATCAGCCATTGGGGCGAAGCCGCGGCGCGCGCCGACAAGGCGGGCTTCGATGTGCTGGAAATCCACTCGGCGCACGGATACCTGCTGCATCAGTTCCTGTCGCCGGAAGCCAATCGCCGCAACGACGATTACGGCGGCACAGAAATGAACCGGATGCGCTTCCCGCTGGAAGTGGCCGAATGCGTCCGCGCCAACTGGCCGGCCCACAAGCCGCTGTTCATGCGCCTGTCGTGTGAGGATGATGCCGGCTTCGGCCCCGAGCAGGCGGTGAACCTGTCGCGGGAGTTGAAGAAGAAGGGCGTGGACGTCATCGATTGCAGCTCCGGCGGTGTGCTGGAACGGTCGCCGATGGACAGCGTGCGGGCGCAGAAATACGGGTATCAGGTGCCCTATGCTGAGAAGATCCGCGCGGAAGCCGAGATCATGACGATGGCCGTCGGGCATATCGTGCATGCCGACCAAGCAGAGGCGATCCTGCAAGGCGGCCAGGCCGACCTGATCGCGATCGCGCGGGAACTGCAATACAACCCGAACTGGGCGCTGGACGCCGCGCAGAAGCTGGGTGCCGACCCCGACTTCACCTGCGTGCCTCCGGCCTATGGGTTCTGGCTGGGCAAGCGGGCGAAGTCGAAGTTCGAGGGCACGCCCTCGACCTTTCGCCAGGGCATGATGACCGCCGCCGAGTGATGTCAGTGCGTGACGGGCGTATCGACGCCCGTCACGGCTGCGGCATCAGTTCCTGGTCATAGCGCTTCTGCAGGGCGTGGATCGCCGCCATGTCCGGTGTTGGGACGGAGACCAGCTTCTCCAGCTCCCGGAAGTAGTCGCTCTGATGGCCAGCGGGATTGAACAGGGCCAGCACCCGTGCGGGTCCGGGGCCAAGGTTGGAAAACCCGTGATGCACACCGCGCGGCACATGCGCGACCGAGCCGGCCTTGCGCAGGAATGTCTTGCCGTCGACGATGAACTCGATTTCCCCTTCGGTGACACACAGGGTTTCGTCCATGGTCATGTGGACGTGATAGTCGATGGTGAAGGGGCCGGATATGATGAGGTCGTAGAGTTCGATGGCGTCTTCCGACTGGGTGCCCACCACGCGGCTGACAATCTTCATGGCGCCGATGGTGAAGACTTCGCCTTCATCCGATGAAAAAACCGAGGCTTGACGATCCGGCATACTGATCTCTCCCCTGGCGCGAAGGCGCCGTGCTTGGATCGTAGCATCGTTTATTGCATTGGCGTGTGAAATATTGTGTTGTACTTGTAATATGAGCCCTAAACAGGTCCCAGGGGCCGGTGCGGACCAGGCGGTGGCGTGGCCGTTATGGCATCGCCGGGGCGAACATCGCCGTCCGCCAACACGATCCCCATGATCCCGGCTTTGCGGATCAATCCGCCATCGGCTGCGCGGTCCAGCACCGCGGCCATCAGGCCAGGTTGAAACCGATCCAGTTGGAGACAGGGGTTTCTGAGGCCCGTGACCTCGACGATCGCCGTTGCGCCCAGATGCAGCCGAGTGCCAGTGGAAAGCCCCAGCAGGTCGATGCCGCGGGTCAGCACGTTCTCTCCGATATCACCCGGGCCGATGGCGAAGTCCCTGGCCGCGAGTTCGTCGAAGAGTTCGGCGTGGATCAGGTGGACCTGCCGCAGGTTGGGTTGCGACGCATCACGCGCGACGCGTGAGCGGTGCTTGACCGTGCGACCAGCGTGGGCGTCGCCATCCACGCCCAGGCCAGTGACCAGCCTGATCCACATCTGCGGCTTCTTGCTGAAGCCGTGGCCACGAGCGGCGCTGACCGAAACGACCGTGCCTGTCATGTCAGCGCGGCGTCAATTTCTTCCGAGGTCAGTCGCCAGGCGTTGTCGAGTTCGGCAACGACTTCGATCATGAAACGCTCGGTCAGTGCCAGGGCGCGGGTCGGATCGCCGAGGTGATCGGCCAGGATCGCAAGCGCGAGTTGTCTCGGCCCGTCGCCTTCATAGGTCCATTCGAAACCAGCCGGGCTGAACTTCTTCAGGTCGAACCTGGGGTTCAAGGGCTGATCATCAACCGTGACCACGGCGCCATCCAGGCTGCGCCCGCCTTCATAAATCTTCATCAGAACATCACCACGCTGCGCACGGTTTCACCACGCTTGAGCCCCGCGAACCCTTCATTGATCTGCTCAAGAGGGATGCGCGCCGAGATCATTTCATCCAGTTTCAACTTTCCGTCCAGATAGGCCCGCGCGAGCATCGGAAAGTCGGTCTGTGGCTTCGCGCCGCCGTAGGAGGATCGGGTGATCCGTTTTTCCTGCATCAGGCTGCCCCAGCGGAATGCGACGTCGTCGTTTACGGCGACTTTGCCGAGCCATACGACCTGGCCGCCGGGGCGGACGGCCCCGACGGAGAGGCGGAAGCCGGCTTGTGCTCCCGCGGCTTCCAGCACCACATCGGCGCCCCGGCCATCCGTCAGTGATCGCGCAAGGTCGGCTGCTTCGGCCGGATCGCAGGCATGTGTGGCGCCGATCGCCTGGGCGAGTTGCCGGCGGGCAGGGTTTGGATCGACGGCGATGATCGTGCCGGCACCGGCAAGGACGCAGCCCTGGACGGCGGATAGTCCGACGGCGCCGCAGCCGATGACCATCGCGACATCGCCCCAGCGGAGTTGCGCGATCCGTGTTGCCGCCCCGACGCCTGTCATGACGCCACAGCCGATCAGGGCCGCGCGGTCGAACGGCATGGTGTCGGGCACGCGCACCGCGCTCTGTGCGGGCACGATCACGTACTCCGAGAACCCGCCGAGATACATTAGTTGATGGACAGGTACTGCGTCGCAGGCGAGGCGTGGCCTGCCATCGAAATGAAACGCCTTGGGTCCGTTGGCGAGGAACTGCCGGCACAGGATTGGTTGCGCGCGTTCACAATAGAAGCAACCGCCGCAATGCGGGTTCCAGGACAGTACAACGCGGTCACCGATCCCAAGTTCACTGACGCCGGCGCCAAGTTCCACGACCTCGCCGGCGGCTTCATGGCCCAGGACAGCGGGGAGTTGCACGGCCAGCGCGCCCTCGATCGCTTCCAGGTCCGTGTGGCACAGGCTCGCGGCGCGGACGCGGACCAGGACGTCACCGGGCGCGACCGGACCGACATCGAGGGTCTCGATCGTCATCGGTGCATTGGTCTGGCGCAACACGGCGGCTTTGGCTTGCGGCATCGGGTGGTTCCTCCGACGAAAGTGTAGCATCCCTTGGCGAGTTCATGTTATGTTCCACGTTGTTCAAAAGATGGAGGGAACCATGCCGTTGATGAAGGGAAGCTGCCGCTGCGGGTCCGTCAGTTACGCCGCGGATGCCGACCCGGTCTTCACCGGGCTTTGCCATTGCCACAACTGCCAGAAGGAAACCGGCAGCGCGTTTTCCGTGGTGATCGCCGTGCCGATGCCGGCGCTGAGCATGACAGGCAAGACAAAGGTCTTTGACTCCGTCGGCGATTCAGGCAAGTCGACCCATCGCGCCTTCTGTCCTGAGTGCGGAACGTCCGTCACGCATTGGGCTGACATCCTGGAGGGCCTGATCATGATCAATGTCGGGACACTCGACGATCCATCCTGGGTCAAGCCGACGATGCAGATCTACTGCGACAGCGCCCAGCCCTGGGTGAAACTGGATAGCGACATGCAGAGCTGCCCGAAGATGCCAGCCTGACCGCCGTTCAGATCACCTTGCTGTCTCGGAAAGCCTGGATTTCGGCGGCGCTGTAGCCGGCGCGGGCGAGCAGTTCGTCATTATGCTCGCCCAGCTTCGGTGACACGCCGATCTTCGCGGGGGTTTCCGAAAACTGCCACGGCGTGCCATGCACTTTCAGACGCTTGCCGTGCTCCGGATAGTCGATCTCGGTGACGTAGCCGTTGGCGAGGACGTCCGGATCGTTTGATGCCTCCAGCAATGTGTTGATCGGTGCCGAAACGATATCCGCCTTCCGCAGGCGCGTGACCCAGTCGTCGCGTGATCCGGTCGCGAAGAGTGTGTCGAGAAGGCGCAAAAGGGTTTCGCGCTTTTCGGCGGAGTCGATGATCACGCCAAGGTCGCCGAAGCCCGCCTTTTCAAGGGCGCCGTAGAAACCCAGTGCTTCCATCGCCTGTTTCCAGTGGCGCGCGCCGTTCAACTGGAAGACCAGCGGCTTGCCGCCGCGATCGTTGAAACTGGCGCTCATGCCCGGGCGGGATGCCGTGCCCGTGATCCGCGCCTGCCCGGTGACAGGATTTTCGTTGCGCCACATCGTGGTGGTCAGCGTCCAGCCCATCAGCCGGATTTGCCCGCCGAGCAGGGAGCAATCCACCTTCTGGCCAACACCGGTCGCTCGCGCATGGGTCAGTGCCGCCAGCGCGCCGCCAAAGGCAAGGATCGCACAGGTTTCATCGGCAACGGATACGATGCCGGTCCGCAATGGGTCGCCGGGATTGGAATAGGCCTCGGCGATTCCACCCAGCGCCTGCGCCATGGAGTCCGTGCCAGGCAGGTCGGCGTTCGGTCCGTTCGGCCCGTAGCCGGAGATGGACATGTAGACCAGGCGCGGGTTGATCTTCTTCAGGTCCTCATAGCCGAACCCGTTCTTCTCGGCGGCCCCCGGGCGGAAGTTCTGTCCGAAAATATCGGCCTCGGCCACAAGCCGGCGGAGGATTTCCTGTCCCTCCTTCGCCTTCAAATTCAGCGTCACGCTTTTGACGCCGCGGTTGTTCGTTTCGAAGTAGGTGCTGGGCATGCCTGGCAGGATCGACGTGCCGCGGGAGTTGTCACCGCCTTCCGGCACCTCGATCTTGATGACCTCGGCGCCAAGATCAGCCATCAGCATATAGGGCACGGTGCCTGCCTGCGCGGTCGAACACGCAACGACCTTGACGCCTTGCAACGGTCCATGGGGTGCGGTCATGACAAACCTCTCCGTCAATCAAACAGATGGCAGGCAACAAGATGGCGCGGCGCGGTTTCCTGTAGCAATGGTTCTTCCTGTGAGCAACGCTGCATCGCAAAAGGGCATCGTGTGTGGAATCGGCAGCCACTGGGCGGGTTCAGCGGCGAGGGAACTTCCCCCCGCAACTCGATCTCTTCATCCTCCGAACCCGGGCGGGCCGGCAGCACGGCCGAGAACAACGCCTTGGTGTAGGGGTGCTGCACGTTGTCGAACAGCGACTTCGTTGGCGCGTACTCGACGATCTTGCCGAGATACATGACAATTGTCTGGTCAGCCATATAGCGCACGGTCGCGAGGTCATGCGCGACCAGCAGATAAGCCACGTTGTCCCGGGCCTGGATGTCCTTCAGCAGGTTCATCATCTGCGCTCGGATCGAGACATCGAGCGCCGAAACCGGTTCATCCAGCACGATCAGTTTTGGTTGTGACGCAAGCGCGCCTGCCAGGGCAATCCGCTGCCGTTGCCCACCGCTGAATTCATGCGGATATTGCGAGGCCTGTTCCGGTCGCAGACCGACCTGGCGCAGCAGATCGGCGACCCGTTCCGCGATCCGGGCCTTGTCGCCCCAGCCATTCACGATCAGCGACTCAGCGATCGTCCGTCCAACCGTCATGCGGGGATTGAGCGATGACCACGGGTCCTGGAACACCGCCTGGACCTGAGACCGGAACGACTTCAGCGCGTCTCCCTGCAGTCCCTGTACCGGCGTTCCGCCCAGCGTGATCTCTCCTCCGCTGGGTTGTTCCAGGTTCAGAATCATCCGCGATGTCGTCGTCTTGCCGCATCCCGATTCGCCGACCAACCCCAATGTCTCGCCGGCGTTGATTGAGAACGAAATGTCATCAACCGCCTTCACCACGCCGATCGTCTTGGCGAACAGGATGCCCTTTGTGAAAGGAAAATATTTGCGGAGGTTATCAACCCGCAGCAGAGGCTCCGCCGTCATGGCGCCAGCCTCCAGCAATCCGCCGTGTGATCGGCGCCCACCTGGTAGGTCCCTGGGTAAGCCTCCCGACACCGCTCATCCGCGAAGGCGCAACGATCGGCGAAACGGCAGCCGACCGGCAGGTTCATCAGGGATGGTGGCTGGCCCTCGATCGTTCGCAACCGCCCATCCGTACCCTCCATCTTCGGGACCGATGCGATGAGCGCCTGCGTGTAGGGATGGGACGGATTATCGAACACCTGCCGCACCGGCCCACATTCCACGATCCGTCCGGCATACATCACCGCCACGCGGTCACACATCCGGGCCACCACGCCGAAATCATGCGTGATGAAAAGGATCGCCATCCCGGTTTCCCGTTGCAGGCGCTTGAGCAATTTCAAGTACTGCAACTGGATCGTGACATCGAGCGCGGTGGTGGGTTCATCCGCGATCAGCACCTCCGGCTTGCCAGAAATGGCGATCGCGCCGACGACACGCTGCTTCATGCCCCCGCTCATTTGATGCGGGAATTGGCCGATCCGCTGCTCCGGCGCGGCGATTTCCACGTGCCGCAATGCCTGGATGGACTCGCGATCAAGCTCCGCACGTGATCCCTTGAAGCGACGAACGATCGCTTCCCGCAACTGATTGCCGATGGTGAACACCGGGTTGAGCGATGTCTGCGGGTCCTGCAGCACCATCGAAATCTTGCGCCCACGCACCGTACGCATTTCGTTGAGCGACTTCGTCAGGATGTCTTCGCCGTCCAGCACGACTTGGCCTTCCACGGTGCGGGCCGATCCTTTCGGTAGCAACCGCATCACCGATAGCGCGGTCAGGCTCTTGCCGCAGCCGGACTCTCCGACAAGGCCCAGAACTTCTCCCTTCCGAAGCGAGAAGCTGACGCCATCGACGGCCTTCAGCACGCCGCGGCGCAGGAAGAAATAGGTGCGAAGGCCGCGTACTTCCAGGATGGTATCAGCGGTCATAGCTGCCTCAGCCTGGGATCGAGCCGGTCACGTAACCAGTCACCGAACAGATTGACCGACAGCACCAGCAGTGTGATCGCGATACCCGGGATCAGCGCGACCCACCAGGCACTCGCGATACGCCCGCGCCCTTCCGAGATCATCAGCCCCCAGGTCGGTGTCGGCGGCGGAATGCCCGCACCCAGGAAGCTCAAGGATGCCTCGGCCACGATCACAACGCCGATGTTCAACGTCACCAGCACCATGAACGTGTTGAGCACGTTCGGCAGGATATGCGTGGCCATGATCCGTAGTGACGAGCAGCCCCGTACCTTTGCCAATGCAACGAAGTCCCGCTGCTTCAACGCCAGCACCTCCCCGCGGATCACGCGGGCAAAACTGGCCCATAGCAGCAGGGAAATCGCGATCACCAGCGTCGCCATGCCCTGGCCCATCGTTACCGCCAGCAGCAAGGCAAACAGGATCGCCGGAAAGGTGAAGGCCGCATCAACAAGCCGCATCAGCACATTGTCGATCATCCCGCCCAGATAGCCGGCCAGGATGCCGATCGTCAGGCCGATCCCGCCACCCGCCGTCAGAGCCAGCACGGCCACCAAAAGGCTGACGCGCGCGCCGTAGATCAGGCGGCTCAGGATATCCCGTCCGAAACCATCCGTGCCAAGCAGGTACTTCGTGCTGCCACCCTCCATCCAGAACGGCGGCAGCAGCTTGTCGCGCAACGTCTGGTCGATCGGAGAGTACGGCGCCAGCAATGGCGCGAACAACGCCATTGCCAACATCGTACTGATAATAACTATCGGAATCCACGGCGCTCGGCGCATCGTTCGGCGTTCCCTCAGCTCAACCGGATCCGAGGATCGACATAGGCGTATAAAATATCGACCAGAAGATTGATCGACAGGATCAGGATCGCCTTCAGGATGATCACGGCCTGCAACAGCGGGAAATCCCGATAGATCACGGCCTCATACGTCAACCGCCCGACGCCGGGCCAGGCGAAGACCGTTTCGGTGACGATCGCACCGGTGATCAGGTTGCCGACGAAAACACCCCACAGAGTCAGCACCGGAATCAATGCATTCCGCAGGCAGTGTTTCCAGATCACCACCCACTCGCTCAGTCCCTTGATGCGGGCGAGCTTGACGAATTCGCTCTCCATCACTTCAAGCATGCTGGATCGGATCAGCCGCATGAAACCAGCGACGAGGAAGGCGCCGAGCGTAATGACGGGAAGGACGTAGTGCTCGGGACCACCCATGCGGCCTGAGGGGAGCCAGCCAAGCTCGACACTAAACACGAAGATCAGGATGATCCCCAGCCAGAAGCTGGGCATTGCGATGCCCAGTACACCGATGCCGCCAGCGAGGCGGTCGATGAAATTCCCACGGTTCAGGGCAGCTACCACACCCAACGGAATGCCGATCGCCATCGCCATCAGCAGCGCCCAGGGAATGATGGCGAGCGTGTTGGGAAGCCGATCGAAGAACGCATCAACCGCCGGCTGGCGCATGCGGATCGACATGCCCAAGTCGCCGCGGAAGGCGTTGGTAATGAAGATGACGAACTGCTCATACACCGATCCGTCCAGACCCAATGCCTGGATCATCGCCTGACGGTCCTCGGCCGTTGCTTCCTCGGGCAGCATCAGATCGACCGGATTGCCGGTCAGCCGCCCGAGGAAGAAGACGATCGTTGCCACCATGAACAGCAGGACCAGTCCCTGCAGAAGGCGATGGACGATATAGCGCTGCATCGATGGCTACTTCGGCCAGGCGGCCTGATCGGCACGGGGGATTCGTTCGAATACATCGCCGAGTTCGTGGCGGCCTGGGATGGTCTTGAACGCGCCCACCAGCTTCTTGTTTACGGCATAATAGCCCATGCCCTCGATGATCGGCACCGCGACCCAGCTTTCCGCGATCAGCTTGACCATTGCGTCGGTCAGTTCCGTCCGCTTCTTCGGATCGCGTTCATCCAGCAGCGCCGTATGGACGCGGGTATATTCCTTGCAGGTCGCATCGCAGTTCTTCGTGTCCCCGAGGAGCTTCTGCTCGCTCTCGGGAGCGAACGCGGCGTTGTAGCGCCATTGCAGATCCGGTCGGCCGACGGTGCGATACATCGACACGGCGCCGATCAGTTGCGTCTGCTCCCCACGCGACAGCGGCGCGAATGATCCCCATTCATAGTGCTTGAGATTTACCTTCAGGCCGACCTTGGTCCACATGTCGGCGATCGCCGTGCCGATATCGACCATGAATTGCGTGCCGGGCAGGGCAGTGTTGGCGAAGGTCAACGGGAAGCCGTTGGGATAGCCTTCCTCGGTCAGGATTTTCTTCGCCATCACGGGGTCGTAGCGGTAGGCCTGCTTCGACCATTTCTCCCAATGATCGGCGCTGTAGTATTCGGTGTAACCAAACGCCGCGAACGGGTGCGGCATCTGTGCCTTCCCGTTCATCACATGATCGATGATCTGCTGCCGGTCGATTGCCAGGGACAACGCCTCCCGCACGCGCGCCTTCGCGATCGGGTTGTCCTTCATCTCGGGCTTGTACCAGCCCCAGAACTGATACAGCGCCTGCATCGTGCCAGGTACCGACAGGACTTCCAGGCCAGCCTTGCTCGCGCTCAACATCGTTTCGGGGCCGATGGAGGCGATGCCGGCTTCTCCGGTCTGCACCATCGCGACGCGGGTGCTTTCCTCTGGAACCAGCAGGATGGTCAGGTTCTTGAACTTCGGCGTGCCGCGGACATGCGCCCAGTTGATCGCCTCGAACTCCATCCGGTCGCCCTTGACGTTCTTCAGGAATTTCCACGGACCGCTGCCGACTGGCTTGCGACGGAATTCCTCCTCTCCCACCTTCTCGATATACGCCTTCGGCATCACCGCCCCTTCAGGCGCAACCGCTCGGCTGAGCGTCGGAGGCAGCCCGATCTGCGGCGTGTTGGTGTTGATACGCACCGTCAGGTCGTCGATTATATCAATGCTTTTGAACGTGCGGCGCATCGTCGCGCCGGATGCGGCCAGCGATCCCGGCCCCATCTGACGTTCCAGGCTGAACTTGACATCCGCGGCAGTCAGCGGATCGCCGTTGTGGAATTTCTGCCCCGGTCGCAGCTTGAAAGTCCATGACAGGCCATCGGCAGCGAGTTCCCAGGAGTCCGCGACACCCGGGCCGATGCCGCCTTTTTCAAGGTTGAAGCCCACCAGCGAGTCATACATGACAGCCTGATAGACGGCATTGCCTGGTCGGGCTTCCAGGATCGGGTCAAGCGTCTGGGCCGCGAGGGATTCAACGGCGAAGACCAACGTGCCCTTCTGGTCCTGTGCCACCGCCGGCCAGGCGACAGACAGCACGAGTGCAAGCGCGGTTACGCAAGCCCTTGGCAGGACAGAGCATCCCATTGATGCCTCCCATGTTTTTTGTTTGGTCGGACGTTCAACCGGATCGTAGGCAGGTTTTTTCGCCCATGCCAATAGGCACGGGCGCCGAGCGGACGACACGCAGCGCTCGGCGCACAAAAAAGCCGCGGGACCCGGGGGATCCCGCGGCGATCTGGTGTCCTGTCGTTACCGGTTCATCATGACCGGCAGATTGGCGTTTTCCAGCACATGACGTGTCACGCCGCCCAGGATCAACTGGCGCAGGCGGGAGTGCGAGTAGGCACCCATCGACAGCAGGTCGCAGCCGAACTCCTGCGCCGCGGCGAGCAGTCCCGCACCCACCGAACCGTTGGCAGAACGGAACATCACGATCTCGGCATGCACGCCGTGTAGTGACAGGTAGGCGGCCAGGTCTGGCGCACCCGGGCCGCGCCGCTGGTAACCCTCGGCGGAGAGGATGCAGACGCCCTCGGCGCGCTGCATCCAGGGCAGGGCGGCGAGGACGGAGGACGCGGATTCCGCTGTCCCGTTCCAGGCCACGCAGACGCGGCTTCCGATGCTGGCGGTCGCGCGGTGCGGCGCGATGAGCACCGGCCGGCCGGAGTCGAACAGAACCGCGTGCAAGGCGTCGGAGGATGACACGTCCTCTCCGGACTCCGGATGCGGAACGATCGTCAGGTCTGCCAGGCGCGCCTGCTGGGCGACGATATCTTCCTCTCGCCCGGTGACGGCGGCGAAGCTGGCGGTCGGGTGATCGATTCCGCCGCGGGCTTCCGCGACCGTCACGCCGTGCTCGCCCACGAAACGTTCGAACATCGCGCGCACGGCATGGGCGCGCTGGCTGCTCTCCTTCTCGGTGGCGGACATCATCTCCTCGATCATCGCGCCGGACAGGCCTTCGCCGGCCAGCGGCGCCACGTCGCGGCTGTCGACCCGGACATGCAGGGCGGTGACGTGCGCGTTCCAGCGGCGCGCCACCATCAGGGCCGTCGTCATCGCGGCCTCCCCGGCGGCGGTTCCGGTCAGCGGAAGAAGCACTTTACGGATGGCCATGGTCGCCTCCTTTCGGGTGAGTCACATCCTGGCACGCACGGCAGGTCTGCGTCTATGTCAATGCAAATAGGGACGTAGCGTCTCGGTTGCCAGATCCCGTGCGCGCGTTGCCTCGGTGGCGTCGATTGATACCCAGTCGCCGGCGCCCGGGTCGTGGCGCGCGGCCGATCGGACCACGTCGACGGTGGCATCGGAGGCATCGCCGGTCCGCGCCGCGACCCGCGCTTCAAGGTCTGGCAGCGGCGCTTCCAGCCATAACCCCACGAACCCGACGCCCGCGCGCCTCGCCGAGTCCTCGATCAGGTCGCGGTGGGCTGGGTCCATGAAGGTCGCGTCGGCGATGGCGGCATGGCCGGATGACGCGGTTCGATACGCGAGGTCGGCGAGTTCGGCGAACACCCGCGCGCTGACCTCGGGTTTGTAGCCCGATGGCGGCAACCGCTCCTCGGGCGCCACACCGCACAGGCGCTTGCGGATTTCGTCGCTGCGCAGAACCACGGCGCCGGGCGCCGCCCCCAAAGGCGGGGCGATGGCGCGGGCCAGGGTCGTCTTGCCGGTCCCCGGCAGCCCACCCACGGCTACGATCAAGGGCCGCACGGGCCGCAGATACTCATGCGCGCGGGCCAGGTAGCGCGAGGCGTCGGCTGTCTTCCCGGACCGTGCCGCCACATGCGCCCGGATCAACGCGCGGGAGGACAGGAAGGGCGGCAGCCCCCGTGTGAGGTCCGCATCCCCTGTCCGCCCGATATAGCGGCTGAGCACCCGGTTCGCCGCCGCCCGGTCGGCACGGAAATCCAGGTCCATCAACAGGAACGCCAGGTCATAGCCCAGGTCGATGGTCGCCAGATCCTCATCGAATTCCAGCGCGTCGAAAGGCACTGGCCGCCCCTGCCACAGGCACAGATTGCCCAGATGCAGGTCGCCATGGGCGCGCCGGATGAACCCTCCGGCGGTGCGTGCCGCCAGCCAGTCGGACCGGTCGGCGAGGGCCGTGAGCATGGTGGTTTCCCACCGGTCGACCTCGGCGGCGGGCAGCCCGGCCTCCCGCGCCGCGCGGGCGTTGCCGGCGATGACCCGGGGCATGTCGGATCGCAACTCCGGCTGCCGGGGCAGGGCGGCATGCAGCGCGGCCACCGCATCGGCCAGCCCATCGAGCAGGGCAGGGGTCAGCCGCCCGTCGGCTGCGATCACGTCCATGAAGTCGCGCGCCGGCACCCGCGCCATCCGCAGCACCCAGTCCAGCACTGGCTCATCCGGACCTGAGGCGAAGCCGACCGACCCATCCGCGTGCCGCGTCACGGCAACGACATCGCGATACATCCCCGGGGCGTGTGGCCCATTCAGGGTGAGTTCCCGTTCAGCGAAGCGGCGCCGATCCTCCAGCCGGGAGAAGTCAAGGAACGACAGCCGCACGGCCTTCTTCAGCTTCCAGACCGTGTCGGCGCCCAGGTAGACCAGGGAGATATGCGTCTCGATCGGGTCCGCGCCGGCGAGGCCCCGCAGGAACGCAGCGACCTCGGCTTGTTCGGACACGGCGCTCAGGGGAACAGCTTGCCGGTCGTCCATCCGCCCCCGGCGGCGGGGGTGTAGATGGTGCGGTCATGCAGGCGGAAGGGCATGTTCTGCCAGAACTCGAACCGCGCCGGCAGCAGCCGGTAGCCGCCCCAATAGGGCGGGCGAGGGATCACGTCGCCGGGATAGGTCTTCTCGAATTCCGCCAGGCGCTGTTCCAGGTCAGCCCGCTTCGCCAGGGGGCGAGACTGGTCCGACGCCCAGGCGCCCAGGCGGGATATGCGCGGCCTGGTGGCGTAGTAGGCGTCCGATTCGGCGTCGGTCACGTGCTCGATCGTGCCCTCGATCCGGATCTGGCGGGCGAGGGACTTCCAGAAGAACAGCAGGCTGGCGCGGGCATTCGCCCCCATCTCCCCGGCCTTGCGGCTTTCCTTGTTGGTGAAGAACACGAAGCCCCTGGCATCCGCGCCCTTCAGCAGCACGATCCGCGCGGATGGGTAGCCATCCGGCGTTGTCGTGGCCAACGTCATCGCGTTCGCCTCGGCTTCCTGCTCCGCGGCCTCGGCCATCCAGGCGGCAAAGTAGGCGAAGGGATCGGCGGGCGGGTTGGCGAGATCGGGCATCGGCGGAGTCCCCAGGAAATGGCATGTGTGCCTCTGCGGCGGACATTGCCGCTTCCGTCAGGCGGAGCCAAGTGACCAACCGGTTTCTGTCCCTCTTGCCGGGCCGCCTGTGCCTGTGTCACGAGGGCGGAAGAAGATGGCGTCGGACCGCCGAGAATGAGGACCACCATGGCCGAAAGCCCCCCCAGTTCCCTGCCCGTCAAGGGATCACTCATGCAAGGCAAGCGCGGCCTGATCATGGGCGTCGCGAATGACCGGTCGCTGGCATGGGGCATCGCCGCCGCCTGCGCCGCGCAGGGGGCCGAACTCGCCTTCACCTATCAGGGGGAAGCGCTGGAAAAGCGGGTGCGCCCGCTCGCGTCCTCGATCGGCTCTGACCTGCTGTTTCCCTGCGACGTCTCCGACGAGGAGAGCATCGACACGGCGTTCGAGCAGTTGCGCGGCACCTGGGACCAGCTTGATTTCATGGTCCATGCGATCGGTTTCGCCGACAAGAACTTCCTGCGCGGGCGCTATCTGGACACGCCGCGGTCGGTGTTCCTGCAGGCGCTCGATATCTCCTGCTACTCCTTCACCGCGGTCGGGCGGCGCGCGGCGGCGATGATGAAGCCGGGCGGCAGCCTGCTGACCCTGACCTATCTCGGCGCCGAGAAATGGGTCCCCCACTACAACGTCATGGGCGTGGCGAAGGCGGCGCTGGAGGCATCAGTGCGCTACATGGCCGCCGACCTCGGCGAAGACGGCATCCGGGTGAACGCCATCAGCGCCGGCCCGATCCGCACGCTGGCGGCCTCCGGCATCGGTGATTTCCGCTACATCCTGCGCTGGAACCAGTTGAACGCCCCGATGCAGCGCAATGTCACGATCGATGAGGTCGGGGGCGCGGGCCTGTACCTGCTGTCCGACCTGTCCCAGGGCGTGACCGGAGAGGTCCACCACGTCGATTGCGGCTACCACATCGTCGGCATGAAGAACCCGAACGCGCCCGATATCGCGATCGTCGAGTCGTGAAGGGTCGCGTCGCTTCATGAGCCACAACAGCTTCGGTCATCTGTTCCGCTTCACCACCTGGGGCGAAAGCCACGGCCCCGCGATCGGCTGCGTCGTCGATGGCTGCCCGCCCGGCCTGTCCTTGACCGAGGCGGATATCCAGCCCTGGCTCGATCGCCGCCGCCCGGGCCAGTCCAAGTTCACGACCCAGCGCCAGGAGCCGGACCAGGTCCGCATCCTGTCCGGCGTGTTCGAGGGGCTGACCACCGGCACCGCGATCGGAATGATGATCGAGAACACCGACCAGCGGTCCCGCGACTATGCCGCGATCTCCCAGCAGTTCCGGCCGGGTCACGCCGACCTGACCTATGACCTGAAATACGGCGTGCGCGACTATCGCGGCGGCGGCCGGTCATCGGCGCGTGAAACCGCCATGCGCGTCGCCGCAGGGGGCGTGGCCCGGAAGGTGCTGGGACCCGACATCCGCATCCGCGGCGCCCTGGTGCAGATCGGTCCGCACCGCATCGATCGGTCCCGCTGGGACTGGGCCGCGCTGGACGACAACCCCTTCTTCTGCCCCGACCCGGTCATGGCGGCCGAGTGGGAAACCTATGTCGCCGCCGTCCGCAAGGCCGGTTCATCGGTCGGCGCGGTGATCGAGATCGTGGCGGAGGGCGTGCCCCCCGGTCTCGGCGCGCCGATCTATGGCAAGCTCGATTCCGACCTGGCCGCCGCGCTGATGTCGATCAACGCGGTCAAGGGCGTGGAGATCGGGGACGGCTTCGCCTCCGCTGAACTTCAGGGGGAAGACAACGCCGACGAGATGCGGATGCGGCCCGATGGCGGGGTCGATTTCCTCTCGAACCACGCCGGCGGCATCCTGGGCGGGATTTCCACCAGCCAGCCGATCGTGGCGCGGTTCGCGGTCAAGCCGACCAGCTCGATCCTGACGCCGAAGCGGTCCGTCGACCGGACCGGTCACGATATCGACGTCAGCACCAAAGGCCGCCACGACCCCTGCGTTGGCATCCGCGCGGTCCCGGTCGGGGAAGCCATGGTGGCCTGCGTGCTGGCCGACCACCTGATGCGCCACCGCGCGCAGGTGCCGGACGCTCCCACACACATCCGTCTGCCGCGCAACTGAGCCGGCGTCCCGGGCCGAATGTGATGGTTGGAACGATGCATTTCTGATAGGATCACGGCCCGGAGGGTTCCGCGTTCCGGACCCCCGAGCGGAAGGTCCGGACCGTGGTCGATTTCGCCGATGCCGCCTATTTCTACGTCCGGTTTTTCCTGGCCCTGGTCACCGCCATCAGCGCGGTGTTCACGCTGCGGTACGGCCTGGCCATGCATGCACACACCGGCCGCCGGACCATGGCGTTCGCCGGCGCGGCCTTGCTGGCCGTCGATGTCGTCCTGTCCAGCTACGACGCCGTCTACAACGGCTTCCTGACACCTGGCACGCCCATTGCCCTGATCAACTGGCTCTGGCTGTTCGGCTTCGACCTGCTGCTGCCGATCTGGGCCTTTCTGTTACTGCACACCCAACGGCAGCGTGACGCTGGAGAGGCGGAGTTGGCACGGCTGGCCGTCACCGATCTGCTGACCGGCGTGCTGAACCGGCGCGGTTTCCTCGACCAGGCCCATGCCGTCATCGCCCGGGCCCGCAGACGGAATGAACCGGTGGCGGTCGCGATGCTGGATATCGATCGGTTCAAGACGATCAATGACGGATTTGGCCATGATGCCGGCGACCGGGTCCTGAGGGACTTCGCGAGCGAAGCGGCCCGCGGGCTGCGGGCCGGTGACATCCTCGGCCGTTTCGGTGGGGAGGAGTTCGTGGTCCTGCTGCCGGGCGTCGCCGCCGCCGATGCCGTCCCGACGATCGAGCGTCTGCGCAACGATATCCGTTCGGCCGTCCCGCATCCTGCCGGCGGGTCCTCCGCGGTGACCGTCAGCGCCGGCATCGCCTCGCTGCCGGGCAGACGGCCGGCCGATGTCGAGCTGATGGAATCCCTGGGCAAGGCCGACGCCGCCCTTTACGAGGCCAAGGAGGCCGGGCGGGATCGGGTCGCGCTCGCCGCCTGACCTCCTACGCCATCAATAGGACGTCAGGAAGTTCGCCGAAATCGAGGTCCGCTCCAGCAAGGCCCGGAGGGCGGGATTGCTCTCACTGTTCTCGGCGGTCAGCGTGTCCATGGGCACGAAGAACTCATGCGCATGCGGAAGCTGGTTGCGCGCGAAGCCCTCATAGTGATGGCTCTTCAGGCCATACAGCACCCGCATCTCCCGCACCGGGATGCAGACGGCCATCGTGGGCTCGTGCGCGAAGACCCGGGCCGCCTTCCAGCGCGGCGTCGGGTCATCGGGTGTGATGGGCGCCAGCAGCCACTCCACCGGACAGACCGCCAGCAACGAGTGCGTGCTCGGCGCGAACCGGGATCGCTTGTCGAGCAGGTTCTGCAACGTCCCGCAGGCTTCTATCGCCAGGATATCCACATAGGGTTCCGAGAATGAACCGCCGAAATTCAACCACAGCCCGTCCGGCAAGGTGCGAAGCCTGGTGCTGCCCGGCAGCTTCAGGAACGGGTTGCTGATCGAGGAATCATCGGCTGGGCGGCCTCTCAGCCAAGCCTCCCGGCCCTTCCGCGGGCGGATGCCCGGGGGGCGCTGTCCCCAACGCTTCAACCGTCGTTTCACGAGCAAATCCAAAGACTCAGTCGCCCGCACGGGTCCCTCTCTCTCAGTCAGAAACACAACCTAAGAGTGTGTTAAACATCGTTAATTCCCCTTTTTGAACCCTGCGCCGTGCTTCTGTGGGCGAATCGGCCGGGAAAAATTATGAATCATGTGAAACATGTCAGGCTTACGCCGGCCCGCGCCGATGCGGAAACAACGACCTGTCAACGAATTGAGTGGATTCCGGCGCGTTTTTCATGCGCTGACAGGTTGAGTTATCACCGCTTATCAACAGCCTGTGGATATCGTTATCCACAAGCCTGAGGGCCGAACAATTTCATACAGTAAAATTACCACCTGTACGTTGACGCGTTCTGTTACATTTTGTCAGCCGTCGACGCATTCAGGGCCCGGCCAGCAGGCAATAAAAAAGGGCACCCGTTAACACGGG
The DNA here is from genome assembly GCA_002422345.1 of Acetobacteraceae bacterium UBA6159. GTDB lineage: Bacteria > Pseudomonadota > Alphaproteobacteria > Acetobacterales > Acetobacteraceae > Rhodopila. The sequence goes on along the minus strand of DIUL01000018.1, from coordinate 75,608 downwards.
TGCCCAATTTTTGAACCTATCCAATCCGTCGGAGATCAGGCCCGCTTGGTCACCGGGACGTAGTCGCGCGCGCCAGCGCCCGTGTAGATCTGCCGCGGACGGCCGATGCGCTGCTGCGGGTCCTCGATCAGTTCCTGCCACTGGCTGATCCAGCCAACCGTGCGCGACACCGCGAACAGGGCGGTGAACATCGAGGTCGGGAAGCCCATCGCCTTGAGGATGATGCCCGAATAGAAATCGACGTTCGGATACAGCTTCCGCTCGACGAAGTACGGGTCGCTCAGCGCGATCTTTTCCAGTTCCATCGCCAGGTCGAGCAGCGGGTCGCCCTTGATGCCGAGTTCACGCAGCACGTCGTGGCAGGCCTTCTGGATGATCTTCGCGCGCGGGTCGTAGTTCTTGTAGACCCGGTGGCCGAAGCCCATCAGCTTGGCGTGGTTGTTCTTGTCCTTCACCTCGGACAGGAATTCCGGAATGTTGTCGACGTGGCCGATGTCCTTCAACATCGTCAGCACGGCTTCATTCGCGCCGCCATGGGATGGGCCCCACAGGCTGGCGATGCCGGCCGCGATGCAGGCGAAGGGATTGGCGCCGGTCGAGCCCGCCAGGCGGACGGTGGAGGTCGAGGCGTTCTGTTCATGATCCGCATGCAGGATCATGATCAGGTCCATCGCCTTCGACAGGACCGGGTTGATCTTGTACTCCTCGGTCGGGACGCCGTAGACCATATACAGGAAGTTCTCGGCATAGGTCAGGTCGTTCCGCGGATACATGAACGGCTGGCCGATCGAGTACTTGTAGGCCCAGGCGGCGATCGTGGGCAGCTTCGCGACCAGGCGGAACGCGCTGATGCGGCGGCTTTCCGGATCGTTGATGTCCAGGCTGTCATGGTAGAAAGCGGACAGGGCGCCGACGACGCCGCACATGACCGCCATCGGATGGGCGTCGCGGCGGAAGCCGTTATAGAAGCTCCGGATCTGCTCGTGCAGCATCGTGTGCCGCATGACGCCCAGGTCGAATTCCTTGCCCTGCTCCGCCGTCGGCAGTTCGCCGTTCAGCAGCAGGTAGCAGACTTCAAGGAAGTTGGAGTTCTCGGCAAGCTGCTCGATCGGGTAGCCCCGATACATCAGGATGCCTTCGTCGCCATCGATGTAGGTGATCTTGCTCTCGCACGACGCGGTGGCGCCGTAGCCGGGGTCATACGTGAACAGCCCCAGATCGTTGTAGATCTTGCGGATATCGAAGACATCGGCGCCCGCGGTGCCCGACATCAGCGGGATCGTGGTCTTCTTGTTGGTCCCGTCAAGCGTGATCGTGACGGTCCTCGGCGTGCTGGCGCTCATGCGCGTGTCCTTATGCTTGTGACGGGCGGACGCCGTCGTGACGGGATGAACCGCCGCGACGTGGTTCGGCTTGAGGCGAAATTATGGTGCCACGCGCGCGGACGCAACCTTCGCGGTTGCGGGAGGGAAAAGCGGGGCTCCGCCCCGGACCCCGCAAAGGGGCGCTGCCCCTTTGATCCCCGCCAAGGGCCGAGCCCTTGGAACCGGTACTTGGGGGGATAAGGGGAGGGGCTGANNTCAGCCCCTCCCCTTATCCCCCCAACCAATGGTTTCCAAAGGGCTGTGCCCTTTGGCAGGGTCCAGGGACAGCGTCCCTGGCGGGGCGTGGGGCAGCGCCCCACTTCTTCCCTTGCCACGACGCCAGCCCCCGTGCATGGCACCCGCGCTGATGGCAGGAGAGTTCGGCATGAGCGCCCCCCCCACTTTGGGAATCCTCGCCGGTGGCGGCCCAATCCCCGGTCAGGTCGCCGCCGCGGCCCGCGCCGCCGGCCGTGACGTCTTCATCGTCGGGCTGGAGGGTTTCGCCCAGGCCGCCGTCATTGCGCCCTACAAGCATGAGGTCATTCGCATCGGCGCGGTCAGCCGCATCCTCGCCGCCCTGCGTGCGAATGGCTGCCAGGACCTGGTGATGATCGGGGCGGTGCGCCGTCCCTCGATCTTCGACCTGCGCCCGGATGCCGAGGGTGCGCGCCTGCTCGCCCGCGCCGGCCGCATGGCCTTCTCCGGCGATGACGGATTGCTGGCCGCGGTGGTCCGCGTGCTGGGGGAAAACGGCTTCCGCGTCATCGGCGCCCACGAAATCCTGCAGGAGGCATTGGGACCCCGCGGCGTCCTGACCCGCGCCAGCCCCGACGCCCAGGCGATGGCGGACATCGAGCGGGGCGTCGCCGTCGTCCGCGCCCTGGGAACCGTCGATGTCGGGCAGTGCTGCGTCGTGCAGCAGGGATTCGTGCTGGCGGTGGAAGCGGTGGAGGGCACGGACGCCATGCTCTCCCGCTGCGGCGACCTGGCGCGCAGCGGACCGGGCGGTGTGCTGATCAAGCTGGTGAAGCCGAATCAGGAGCGGCGGGCCGACCTGCCGACCATTGGACCCATCACGATCCAGGGCGCCATCGCGGCCGGGCTGAGGGGGGTTGCGTTCGAGGCGGAAGGCACCATCCTGGCGGACAAGGACGCCTGCATCGCCGCGGCTGACGCGGCCGGGCTGTTTCTGTTGGGTCTCGATCCCGAGACCGTCCATAGGGAGAAATGAAGATGGCGCGGTTCCTGCACACCATGCTTCGGGTCGGTGACCTGGATCGAAGCATCAACTTCTACACCAAGGCGTTCGGCATGCACGAAATGCGCCGCCGTGACGTTCCCGACGGGAAATACACCCTGGCGTTCGTTGGCTACGGGGATGAGGAAAGCAACACCGCGATCGAGCTGACCTACAACTACGGCGTTGAGAAGTACGAACCCGGCACGGCGTTCGGCCACCTCGCGGTGGGCGTGCCCGATGTGGCTGGCTCGTGCGAACGGGCGGTGGAAGCCGGCGGCGTCATCACCCGCCCGGCGGGTCCGGTGAAGTTCGGCACGACGATCATCGCCTTCGTGCGCGACCCGGACGGCTATCTGATCGAACTGGTCGAGCGGAAGTAAACCGCCCGAAAAGAAAAAGGGAGGCCCGAGGGCCTCCCTGCTTCCTTCGCTTACGCGGCGTGCAGCAGATCCAGCGCGCCTTCGTAGATTTCCATGTTCTTGCCGAAGGAAATCGCCGCCGCCTGGGCGCCGCACACCAGATGCATCCAGCGATAGGGTTCGCGGGTGGCGTGGAATTCCTCGACGATCGCCTGATGATGCTTGAAGGCATGCATCTCGGTGAAGCTGTCGTGGCAGACGATTTCACCCAGCCGCTTCATGAAGGCTTCGGCGTCGTAGCCAAGCTGCACGTATTGCTGTGCAAGGTTGACCGTGTCCTTGACCTCCGGCACCGCGATCATCTTGCCCAGATTGGTGATCGTGGACCAGTCGGTCGGGGGCTGGTTGTAGATGCTCTGCGTCATGGCATCGAGCAGGTCTTCCTGCGACCGGTGCGGCAGCGCGGCGACCGCTGCCATGTCCGGCTGCGGCGTCGATTCCATCCGGTACTGGGTCGACTTCACTTCCGGCCCCATCTGCCAGGTCAGCAGGATCATCAGCTTGTTGCGCGGGCTGATGCCGTCGAGGCGAAGCAGATAGCGGCGGAGATTGGCGCTGGTGTGCAGATGCACGTCCATCGGGTTGCCGGTCAGCGACCGAAGGAACAGACCCGCCGCGCCGATCGACAAAGCCTCACCGGCGCCTTCCAGCGACAGGCCACCAGCGAGCGCCTCGGCGATCATCACCGGGATCGTGTTGTAGTCGGCGCACTGCCCGATACCCTCACCGAGCGCACCGATCTTCGCGGTTTCGTCCTCGCCGCTGCGCTGGCGCATGACGCGGGACAGAAGCTGGTGCTTTTCGATCAGCCCCTCGATATCCGGCATGATGCGCGGCGCGGGGAAGCGGGCGGTGTAGCGGACCGACGGCCGCATCAGCGTGGTCAGGTATTCCTGCCCGATGATCTGGTCCATCGCCCGCCAGGTGAAGGCCGGGAAGATGAAGTAGTGATCGTCGAGCGCGTTCTTCGGGATCGCCACGCTCAGCAGCAGGTCGAACGCTTCCATCTTGGGAACGTTGTTCCACAGCCATTGGAACAGGTGATCGGCCTTGTTCGACTCGCCGCGGTTGCAGGCTACGAGGAAGGCGGCCTTCGTCGCCTCCGCGCCATGCGCCACCGATGCCTTGCCGGTGCCGTCGCCGGCCAGGTACTCGGCCTGCGTCACCGCGCCGCCGGCCGCGTCCAGAGGCGCGAATTCCAGCAGGCTGTAGGGAGATGTCACGGGGTCATGGATGTGCTTGTTGGACAGCGCGACATGCTGCAGCACGGGCAGGAACCGGTCCTCGCCCTCCAGCCGCTCGGACAGCTTGGCTACTGCGTAGAGGCCGGCCATTGGATGCAGCGGGCCACCATGGTGGCCAGGCGGCAGGTCGGACGAACGGACCACCGCCAGCACGGATGCCGTCAGCATGGTCTTGATCGGCACGCCCCCGCGCAGCTTTTCCAGGGTACGGTCCAGGATTTCGCTCCGAGGGGTTTCCTCGATGAACTGGACCAGGGGTTCTATGGCATCATCGTATCGGACCCGTTCCGGCATGGTGAACTATCCCTTGATTGTTTCTATCGATCGTCAGACGCACTCTCACGCTATCAACGGCGGGGTGCCTTGCCATCCGCCTGGCTGTCGGTTTCTCCCGGGGGGCTGGCTTGTCGTGGATCGTTGCGCGCCAGCACTATCCAATCAGTGGAAAGGCCGCTCCCTGAGGCCCCCTCAGCCATAGGACAGACAGCAGGCAAAGCGGCGCCTTTGTCAGTCTGACGGGGATCGTCGGACCGGATTGGCCTGATGTCAATATTGTTGTGTGCCACCGCGCGGCGGTCGATTCGGCGACGAATCGGTTGATCAGCCGCCCGTCGCCTCGACGATCGCCACGTCCAGCAGCCGCTCGATCACTTCGGGCTCCTGCGCGCCAGCGATGGCGTGCTGCCCGCCGATCACGAAGCAGGGCACGCCATTGATGCCCAGCCGATGGGCGCGGAGGTTGTCGGCATGGACCGTGTCCGTCTCTTCCTCCGACGCCAGGAAGCGGGCCGCATCCGTCCCATCCAGCCCGCAGGCGACAGCGATGGCGGTCAGCACATGCTGGTCGCCAATGTCATGCCCATCCGTAAAATGCGCCGAGAACAACATTTCCACCATCGAATCCGCTCGGCCGAACCGCGCGGCATAGCGCACGAGCCGGTGTGCATCGATGGAGCAGGGGGTCCGGTGGATGCGGTCGAAGCGGAACAGGATGCCTTCCCCGCGGCCGGTGTCGGAGATCGCCTGATACAGGCGGCGCGCCCGCTCTTCCCCACCGAACTTGCGGACGACATAGTCCGGGCGGGACATGCCATAGCGGGGCATTTCGGGATTGAGCAGGAACGGCCGCCACGTCAGCTCGAACAGCAGGTCGGGCCGGCGCCGCAACGTCCGCATCAGCCGCCGGACCCCCAGGTAGCACCAGGGGCAAACGAGATCGTGGACGATCTCGATCCGCAGGCGGGCCTTGGGTGGTGCGAGGATGTTCACGCGAGGACTCTGGCTTGGCCGCTTCGGATTGTCACGTGCTTATGGCGGCCAGCCGAAGTGCGCCGCGGTCACGGCTGTGAGGGGGGGACGACTTCGGTAACGAAGACAACCGATTCGCTGACCAGGGGGAACACCTTGTATCGCGCGATCTCCCGCAGACCGGCACCGTCGATGAGTTGCCTGACCTCATGCGGCAGCAAGGGGTAGTCGGCGGGACGCTGGTGGCCGAGCCGGACCTTCAACCAGCGGCGCAGTCGGTGATAGGGTGTGTCCAGTCCTTGCGTGAAAACGACCCGCCCTGCGGTCACGGTGCGAACGGCCTTTAAGAAGCGGATCTGTTCCGGCAGGGGAAAGTGCATCAGCACCCGGGCGCACAGCGCTCCGTCGAAGCGCAGGCCGGCTTCGGGGAGAAGCCGAGCGTCATGGACCTCGGTGCGGAACCGGTCGCCGAAGGGACTGAGGCGGCGTGCCGCGACCTCGAGCATTTCGGCGGAGACGTCGACTCCGATGACCTGGAACCCTTCCTGCAGCAGCGGCTCCGCGAGGCGGCCGGTGCCGCAGGGCACGTCGCCGATCACCGCGCCCGCGGGCAGGCCGGCGAACCCCTTGCGGATGGTGCGCTTCTCCAGGGCATTGAACAGACGTCCGGCCAGGCTGCTGAAGCGGGAGGCGTCATAGTCCTCGGCCACGGCGCGATTTTTGTAGTAGTTGGCTGGGTTCCAGGTTCGCGCGGTGGGCTTCATCGGTGCTCGTTCGGTTCGTTGCGGCGGAAGTGGCGGGTTATCGCCACTGGGTGTTGGCGGACAGATGGCGGATGAGATGGCGTAGCTGCCACTCCGCCGCCAGGGCCTTCACCCAGTTCCGGCCAGAAACCTGCCCCATCAGCAGGCGCAGGGCGTTGCACAGCCGGGCCCAGGCCAGGGGCCGGCTGGGCAGCGTCATCGCGCCGTCCCGGCAATAGCCAGCTTCGAACGCTTCCAGCAAGGCGGACGCGCGCCGGGAATGCCGGAAACGCCGGGGATCGTGCAGCAGCAGGAAAAGATGGTTCTGGAACTGCGCGACATCGTTCAGGGCCGCGTTCACGAAGCATAATTCGACGTCGATGCCGACCAGCCGATCCTGGTGGACGATCAGGTTGTCGGGCTTGAAGTCGCCGTGCAGCAGCGACGCGGGAACCTTCTGGCCTGCGATATCCGCCGCGCTTTCGGTGAGGCGGTCGATCACGCCCGCCGCATAGGACGAAATCCGGGGCGAGACCTTGTCGGCGCTCTCCCGCAACTCGGCCATCATGGCCTTGGTTTCCAGACCCCTCGGTTCGGCGCGCTGGGACCGATGCAGGGTCGCCAGCCAGAGGCCGGCCTTGCGGACCAGGTCGGTCGCGGTGGGCAACGAGCCGGACAGGATGGATTGCCCGAGCGTTGGTCCCTCGACCCATTCCATCACCACCACGCCCAGCGGTTCCAGCAAGGCCAGCGGCTGAATGATGCGCAGGTTCGGCTGGTTCTGGCTGATCTCACGCGCCTGCCACAGGGCTGTGAAATAGGCTTCCGCTTCCGCGGCCTCGGGGCGCTTTGTCGCGGGGTCGAAGAACGCCTTGATCGCGACCGGAGCCGGATAGTGCGATGCCTCCATCAGGAACACACGGGACCGGTTCTGCACGGCGACCGGTCCGTGCAATTGGAAGGCGGGGTCCGCGGTCCCGTCCGGCAGCAGCAGCGTTCGCAGCGCCTCCTGGAACAGTTCGGGACGGTTGATGTCGACATCAAGCGCCGCCGGGGCCGGTCCTTCCGGCGGGCGATTGTTGCGCGACTCGGGCCGGATGCCGGCCCTGGGATCAGTGGTCCTGGGATCGTGCGTCGCCGGGAATGAGGGGGAATCGATCCCCAATGATGGGCAGGCCTGTTTCACGACGATCGGTTGATCATCCGGCCTGGCGTGGCCTTGGATATCCGATGAGAGCACGACGCGGACGAACCGCGCGAACGCCGGGCGCCCTCTGGTTGTGGGATGTGCGCGGTGTGCGGACGCGACCTGTCATTCCAGGCGGTCAATGGCGAGCACGATGCGCGCGACTGAAACCAGTCAAGGGCGTGGCCCCGACTGCAAGGGTAGTCGCTTTCTGCGGGGAGACTCGCAAAATTCTGCATGGCGACGAAGCATAGGCCTTGAAGTCAGAACCTGTCACGACGCAAACCGACGTTCAGCGACATTCTGACGCAGATTGGCTAAAATCTAAAACATGATGCGGGGATCTGAAACAATCCTTGGTCCACTCGCCCATCTCGATGGCATCGTTCGACAATATCTGGACGATGCGCGCTACAAAAAAATTAGAATCATACAAAAATATAGTCATCCGTCTCGGCATCCAAGGCGCAGCGGGCGTCCGTCGCCGGACGCCCGCGATCCGCCCTCAGGCGATCGAGGAGTTGAAGTTGCCGCCATCCAACAGCAGGTTGTGCCCGACGATGAAGCCGATATTGGCGGAACACAGGAACGCGCAGGCGTCCCCGAACTCCGCCGGGATGCCGACCCGGCCGGTCGGCGAACCCGCCGCGCGTTCGGCAATGATCTCGTCCACCGGAACGTTCCGCTGTTTCGCGGTCGCCATCGCCCCGCTGCGCAGCCGGTCGGTCAGGAACGGACCCGGCAGGATGTTGTTGATCACGACGTTGTGCCGAGCGACCTGACGGGCGAGGCCGGCGACGAAGCCGGTCAGGCCGGCGCGGGCGCCGTTGCTCATGCCCAGATTCGGAATCGGGGACTTCACGGACGCCGAGGTGATGTTGACGATCCGGCCGAACTTCCGCTCCACCATGCCATCGACCACCGACTTGATGAGGAAGATCGGCGCCAGCATGTTCTGGTCGACCGCCTTGATCCAGTCCTCCCGCGTCCAGTCGCGGAAATCGCCATGCGGCGGGCCGCCGGCATTGTTCACCAGAATATCCGGCGCCGGGCACGCCGCCAGCGCCGCCGCTCGGCCTTCCTCGGTCGAGATGTCGCCGGCCACGACGGTGACGTTCGCGCCGGTTTCCTTGCGGATTTCATCCGCGGTGCGTTCCAGGTCGCTCAACGTACGGGCGGTGATCACAAGGTCCACGCCCTCCCGCGCCAGGGACATGGCGCAGGCGCGCCCGAGACCCTTGCTGGCGGCACATACGATGGCCTTCTTGCCCTTCAATCCGAGATCCATTGATCGGTTCCTCCCCTACACGGTCCGCTTCCCACACCGGCGCGGTGCCAATGGTAACGCGCGCATCGTCGGCACTCGACCGGCCGGGGTCAAGCACCCCAAAGCCCATCCCATCGGCCACCCTGCTGGCCCGCCCATTCCGATATCATTGCAAGAATATTCCGCCGCTGTAGGATCACCAGGCGGACGACGCGAAGCGCCAAGGGGGAACGGTGAACCGGATGGTGCGGCACGGTGATGGTCCATGAGCGGCTGGGATCGGTCCCGCGCGCTCCTGCGTGTCAGCAGCGACCTCGGAGAGGGTGTGCTGATGGCAACCGCGTTCAACGCGCAGGAGGAAATCAGCCAGCCCTTCGACTTCCGCGTCAGCCTCGTCTCGGAACGCCACAACATCCATCCCGATGAAATCCTGCACCACGGCATGACCGTGTCCGTGCAGCATGACGGGACGCCGGTGCGGCATTTCCACGGGATCGTGCAGTCGTTCTCCACCGACGGGAAGATCGACGGGCGGGACCTGACCGTCTACCAGGCCCGCCTGGTGCCGCGGCTTTGGTTTCTCGGCCAGACGGCGGATTGCCGGATTTTCCAGAACAAGTCCGTCACCGACATCGTCCGCGCCGTCACGCAGGACGCCAGCATGCCGGCGCCCGCCTTCCGCCTTCAGAACCCGCACAAGCCCCGGGAATACATCACGCAGTTCAACGAAACCGACCTCGGCTTCATCGCGCGCCTGCTGCAGGAGGAAGGCGCGTTCTACTTCTTCGAGCACAAGGACGGCGATCATGAACTCGTGATCGCCGATCACAACGGCGCATTCCGCTCCCTGCCGGGCGGCACGCTCCGCTTCGACTCCGCGGTGGACGATGATGAGGCGCTGACGTCCTGGCACCGCACCCAGGGCACGACGCATGGCCGCATGCGGTTGATCGACTACGACCCGACCTCACCCAAGAAGCGTCTGGACGCGCAGCAGCAGACGGTCCTTCGTGCCGGCGGGTCCAACGCACGGGACGTGTTTCACTGGCCGGCTCTCAGCCATGATCCGGAGCGTGTGCGGACGCTGGCGCGTTTCCGGCTGGAATCGGATGAAGCCGCCGTGGCCCTGCTGCGCGGGGAAGGGCGCAACCGCGGCCTGGTGCCCGGCACGTCGTTCACCCTGGCCGAGGACCCGATCGACCAGGCCCGGAACAAGAAACTCGCCGTGCGGTCGGTCTCCCACGAGGCATGGGACCAGACGTTCCTGAGCAGCGACGCGGGTTCCGGCTACACCAACAGCTTCAGCGCCTTCCCGGTGTCGGTCCCTTGGCGGGAGCCGTTCTCGGTCGAGCGGCCGCGGATGCTGGGCGTCCATGCCGCCGTGGTGATCGGCCCCAAGGGCACCGAAATCCATACCGACGACCATGGGCGCGTGAAGGTCATGTTCTTCTGGGACCACAGGAAGGAAGCTCACCCCGACCAGGCGGTCTGGGCGCGGGTCATCTATCCCTGGGCCGGCAATGGCTGGGGCTGGCAGTCCACCCCGCGCGTGGGAACCGAGGTGGCGGTCGCCTTCATGGATGGCGACCCGGACCGCCCCGTCGTCCTCGGCGGCATGTACAACGGTGACGACAAGCCGATCTATGCCGAGAAGGACAAGACGAAATCCGGCATCCGCACCCGTTCAAGCCTTTCCGGATCATCATCGAATTTCAATGAATTGACCTTCGAGGACAAGAAGGGCGACGAACTCGTCTACGTCCAGGCTGAAAAGGACATGCGGACGCTGGTCAAGCATGACCAGTTCCTGACCGTGAATCATTGCCGCGTGAAACATGTGAAAGTCGATGAAACAGTAACAATTGGTGACAATCGCGCCGTGACGGTCGAGAAGGGAAACGATACCCTGACCGTGTCAAAAGGAAACCTGACGGTCGATACGACGCTCGGCAAGATCGACATCACCGCCATGCAGTCCATCACGCTGACGGTCGGAGAGTCGTCGATCCGGATCGACCAGATGGGCGTGACCATCAAGGGCATGGTCCTGAAGCTGGAAGGATCGATGCTGTTGCAGACCAAGGCCCCGATGACGGAACTGACCGCGCCGGCGATGATGACGCTGAAGGCCGGCCTCATGATGTTGAACTGACGGAGGATCAGAAGCGCGTGGGGCCGATGACCAAGCTTTCCGGCCGACCGGAGGACCTGGCCGCCTATCTCTCGGTGCTGCCCGACGCGGCCGAGGTCGCGCGTTCGGCCACCGACGCGGTCGATGCGCTCCAGCGCCTGTGTGACGCGGGCATGCCGATCGGCGCCATCCGGCTGATCGCCCACGCGCTGCCCCCGCGGGAGGCCGTGTGGTGGGCCTGCATGTGCGCCGACCACACTGCCCCCACCGACCTGCCCGAGCCCGACCGCCAGACCCGTGCGGCCAGTGAACAATGGGTCCGCCGCCCCTCCGACGCCGCGCGCCGGACCGCCATGGCGCAGGCCCAGGCCGCCGGCCTGATCTCTCCGGAAGCCTGGACCGGCGTCGGCGTGTTCTGGTCCGGCGGCTCGATGGCGCCCGAGGGCCAGCCGGCGGTCGAGCCCACGCCCGACCTGTGCGGTACCGCGGTGGCCGGATCAGTCCTGCTCGCCTCGGTTCGCGGTGACCCCGCACGCCAGCCCGCTCGGCTGCTGCGCTTCCTGGACAGCGGGCGCGACATCGCCGCCGGTGGGCCCGGCCGCATCACCCACCCGGACGAATGATCGCGCGATGCCGGCCATCCTGACTCTTTCCCTCATTTCCGGCCCCGACCAGGTGCGGCTGGAAACGCGCGTGGTCGAGGGGTACGAGTTCACCCTCGGTCGCGGCCAGGACGCGGATTGGAGCCTGCTGGACCCCGAGACGAACATCCTCTCCCGCCGGCATTGCCTGTTCAGCCAGGAGGATGGGGACTGGTGGCTGCTGGACATGTCCGGCAACGGCACCTTCCTGAACCATGAGCAGGAGCCGATCGGCGATGGCGGCAAGCGCCGGCTGCGCGATGGCGACCGCATCCGCCTGGGCGTCTACGAATTCCAGGCCCAGCTTGCCGACGCCGAACCGGTTCGGTCGTCGTTCCAGGGCGAGGCCGATCCTTGGCCGTCCTCCCGGGACACGATGGATGGGCCGATCGGCGCGATCACGCCCGCTCCGAGGGGGGGCGGTGGGTTCGCCAACCCCTTCGCGGATGAGGACGAGGAACCGGCGTCCCCCGTCCGTCCGATGCCGATCGGGACCCCGCCCGCCGGCCGGTCGGGCAATCCCTTTGCCGATATGCCGGATGATGCCGCCGATGATGGCTGGCCTTCGCCCGGGGCGACGCCGGCCCCTCCGTCCGCGCCTCCGCCCTTGGCCGCGGAGCAGGGCAATCCGTTCGCGGACGGCCCTGGGGACCCTGGGATTTCCCACGCGCCCGAACCGCGTCCGGCGCGCCGTCCGACGGCCTGGCTCTCGGAACCGCCGCCCGTCGCGGCCGAACCACCGCTTGGTGGGCTGGTGGCGGAGTCAAGCCGGGACGGTGCGCCCGCCCGCGCACCGGTTCATCCGACGGCCGCGTCGGCCGACCCATTTGCGGACCCCGAGGCCGCCAATCCCTTCGCCGAAGCCGGCGATGCGCTGGCGGTCGATGAACCAGCAGAACCGTTGGCCAGTGTCGCGGACACACAGCCGCCCGAGGCCGCACCGCCCACGTCTCGGCGCCGTGTGATTGATCCAACCCCCGCATCGGTTGCCGAACCAGGGGATGAAACAGAGGCCGCGCCCGCACCGGTCATCCCACATCGGGACGTAACCGCGGACGCCCCCGCCCCGGTTGTCACACCAGCGGACTTCGTCGGGGGCATCCCCTCGACCGCGGTGCCCGCCCCGACCGGTGCGTCCGACGCCGTCCTTCTGCGCGCACTGCTGCGCGGGGCCGGCATCCCCGACGCGGCCCCCCGTGATCCCGAACAGTCCCTCCTCGCCCTCGGCGCCGCCTTCCGCGCCATGATCACCGGCCTGCGAGAGGTCCAGCGCGCCCGCCGCACCGTCCGCGGCGGCTTCCGCATCGCCCAGACCGCCTGGACCGAAAACCCCCTCAAGCTCGCCGTCAACGAGGACGATGCCCTGGAAGCGCTCCTCGGCGCCGGCCGCCGCTCCGCCATGCCGCCCGCCCGTGCGGTGGAGGAAGTGCTGAAGGAAATCGTCCTGCACGAGGTCGCGACGGTCGCCGCCATGCAGGAAGCGGTACGGACCCTGCTGGCCAGCCTGTCTCCCGACAAACTGCGCGAAATCGCCGAACAGGGCGCCGGCCTGACCGTGCTGCCCGCCCAGCGCAAGGCGCGCGCCTGGGACACCTACGAAGCCACCCACGCCCGCGTAACGGCCGCACTGCAGGATGATTTCGACAGCGTGTTCGGCCGAGCCTTCGCGCGAGCCTATGAACGGGTGATCGCGGAGCAGAAGGAATGAGGACCACGCCCTCGTCCGCCCATCCCGCCTCGGCCCCAGGAGTATCCCCCCGACCATGAGCTGGACAAACCCCGTCATCTGGCAGGAGGGGATGTTCCTGCGGGCGCAGCACTTCCAGCAGCAGTCCCGCTGGACCGAGGCGCTGGTGCGTGCCCGCGCCCGCGCCCTCGGCCCCTGGTGGTGGGGGATGTCCGACCTCCGCATCGACCAGGAGAAGCTGGAGATCGGGCAATTTGCGCTGTCCTCCGCGGCCGGCGTCTTCGCCGATGGCACCCCGTTCTCGATCCCCGGCGACACCGACAGCCCCGGCGCCCTGCTGGTGGATGAGCGGGTGCGGCGGCAACTCGTGCATCTGTGTGTCGCCGATCCGGCGGCGTCCTCGGTCCAGGTCGCGCATGACGAGGCCACGGGCACCGGCCGCTACCGCGTCCAGCCGTTCGAGGCCGCGGACACGTTTCCCGGTGCGGCCGACGATGCCTCCGACCCCGCGGACCTGCTGGTCGGGCGGCTGCGGCTGCGGTTCATGCTGGACAGCGACGACCGCAGCGGCTGGCTGTCCATCCCGATCGCGCGGATCGAGGAGGTCGGTGCCGACAAGCGCGTGCGCCTGGACGAGGAATGGATCCCGCCCGCGCTGCGGATCGCGGCGTCGCCCCGCCTGGTGTCCTACGGAGAGGAAATCCTCGGCGGCCTGACCTCGCGGATCGAGACTCTGGCCGGGCGGCTGTCCGGCGCCATGCCGCAGACGCCGGCGCAACAGATGGATTTCATGCTGATGCAGGCGTCCAACCGCTGGCAGAAGCTGCTGGCGCATTGGGCGGACGCCGGCGCGGTCCACCCCGAGCAGATGTACGCCGCCTTCGTGCAGATGGCCGGGGAATTCGGAACCTTCACCGAGCAGACGCACCGCCTGCAACCCTACGCCCCCTACCGGCACGAGGACCTCCAGCGCAGCTTCGCCCGCGTGATGGCCGACCTGCGGCGGATCATGGCGTGGATGCGCGATACCGGGGCCGAACGCATCCCCTTGCAGCAGCGGGCCAACTGGTTCCGCGGGCGGGTGCGGAACGTCGAACTGCTCAAGGCCGCGGTGTTCTATTTGATCGTCAAGGCGGACATGCCGGTCGAGTCTCTGCGCCGCGACTTCCCCCGCCAGGTGAAGATCGGGGCGATGCGGCAGCTTGATGACCTGGTGAACTCCGCTTTGTCCGGCATCGCGGTCAGCCCGCTGCCCACCCATCCGCCGCAACTGCCGTTCCAGCCTGGCTCGGTCTGCTTCGAGCTGGATCGCGCCAGCCCCTATTGGGAGGCCGCGAAGGCCACGGCCGATATCGGCCTGCACGTCTCCGACATGTTCCCGAACATCGCGCTTGAGCTTTGGGCCGTCCGGACATGAGCGACAATCCCTTCGACGAACCCGCCGACAAGGACCGCACGGTCATCCGGCCGATCCCCGGTGGGTTCGCGCGCCGTCCGGAACCGCCGGCCGATGGCGCCAGCCGGCCCACGATCCGGCGCGCGATCGAACCGGAGGTCCGGGCGCGCCCGCGGGCGGCGCCGGTCCTGGACGGGCCGGAACTGCCGCTGGTCGGGGCATCCCCGCTGCTGGCCGCGGCGTCCCCCTTGCTCAATCTGATGGGACGGCTGCGGCATCTGGCCGGCGACCCCGATCCGGCAACCCTGCGCGAACAGGCGATGCAGGAGCTGAACCGCTTCGACGTGGCGATCCAGCGCCTCGATCTGCCGCGGCGGGATGTGCGGACGGCGCATTACGTGCTGTGCGCCAGCCTCGATGACGTCGTGATGAACACGTCCTGGGGCCGGACCGGAGCCTGGGCGCAGAACTCCCTGGTCGCGATGTTCCACCGCAACGTCGTGGCCGGGGAGGGGTTCTTCCAGGTGCTGGAGGAACTGCGCCGCGATCCGTCCAACCATCAGGAACTGCTCGCCCTGATGTACTACTGCCTGTCGTTGGGCTTCCAGGGCCGCTACCGCGTGCTGCCGCGCGGGATCAGTGAACTGGAGGCCTTGCGGGAGGCCGTCTACGAAATCCTCAAGCGCTTGCATCCGTCCGCCGAACGCGGCCTGTCACCCCGTTGGCCAGGAGAAGACGCACCCTATGTCCCCGCCCGCGCCACCGTCCCGGCCTGGGTGATCGGCGCCGGGGTTGTGACCCTGCTGGGCGTGCTATTCCTCGTGCTCTCGACCCTGCTGGGCGGCGGGGCCGATGTCGCGATGGCCAATGCCGCCCGTTCCGCGCCGCCCATGCCCACGATCCAGCGGCCGGAGGCACCGCGCATCGTCGCCCCGCCGCCTCCGCCGCCGCCCTCGCCCGGACCCAGCGCGGCCGCGCAGATGCGGAAATTCCTGGAACCGGAAATCCGCCAGGGCCTGGTCAGCGTGACCGAGACGGCGACGACCACGCGGGTGGAAATCCGCAGCAGCGGCATGTTCCCCTCCGGCAGCGGCACGCTGAAACCCGGCTTCGTCCCGCTGCTGCAACGCATTGGCGACGCGCTGAACACCGAACCCGGGCGCGTTCTGGTCATCGGCCACACCGACAACCAGCCGATCCGCACCGTGCGGTTCCCCTCCAACTTCCAGCTTTCCGTGGCGCGGGCGGAGGCGGCGCGCGACGTGATCGGACAGAAGATGCGGGAACCCGTGCGCCTGACCGCCGAGGGGCGGGCCGACCTGCATCCCGTCGCCAGCAACGACACCGCCGAGGGGCGAGAGGCGAACCGCCGCATCGAAATCGTGCTGCGGCGGCAGGAATAGCGGACGATGCAAGCGATGATCCGTGCCCTTGGCTCCCGCTGGTTCCTGACCGGCATCGGCGCCGTCCTGCTGTGCCTGCTGATCTGGCTGTTCGGACCGTTGTGGCAGCCATTGGAAGCCACTTGGCTGCTGATCCTGCTGATGGTGGTCGTGATCGGCGTCTGGGCGGGGCTGAACCTGCTGGCCGACCTGCGCCGCCGCCGCCGCGACAAGGCGTTGGCCGATGGCGTCACCGCCGCCGACCCCGGCGCACAGGCCGCGGATGAGGAAGCGGCCCGCCTGCGCGACCGCCTGACCAAGGCGATGGAGGCGCTGCGCAAAGCCAGCGGGGCCCGCGGCTACCTGTATGAACAGCCTTGGTACGTCATCATCGGCCCGCCCGGCGCCGGCAAGACCACGGCCCTGCTGAACGCCAACCTGACCTTCCCGCTGGCCGCCGAGATGGGCGACCCGGAGGTCAAGGGCGTCGGCGGCACGCGGCTGTGTGACTGGTACTTCACCGACAAGGCCGTGCTGATCGACACGGCCGGCCGCTACACGACCCAGGACTCCGACGCCACGGTGGACCGCGCCGGCTGGGATGCCTTCCTCGATCTGCTGCGCAACACACGCCCGCGCCAGCCGTTGAACGGCGTGATAGTCGCCATCGCCCTGAACGACGTGATCCAGGCCGAACCCTTCGAGCGTCAGGCCCATGCCCGCACCATCCGCCGCCGCCTGAAGGAACTGAACGACCGCCTGGGCGTCCGCCTGCCGGTCTATGTCATGTTCACCAAGTCCGACCTGCTCGCCGGCTTCATGGAGTATTTCGACGACCTGGACCGGGAACGGCGCGGCCAGGTCTGGGGCACGACCTTCCCGGTCGAAGGCCCGCCCGGCGGTCCCGCCGCCGCCTTCGCCACCGAACTGCGCGCTTTGGTCGATGTCCTGTCCGCCCGCGTCACCGATCGCTTGCAGGATGAGCGTGGGTCCGATCGCCGCCCCGCCATCCTCGGCTTCCCGGCCCAGGTCGCCAGCCTGGAAGCGCCGCTGACCGAGTTCCTCCAGGAATCCTTCGGCGCCAGCCAACTCGACCCTGCCGCCTTCCTGCGCGGCGTCTACTTCGTCTCCGGCACCCAGGAAGGTACGCCGATCGACCGCATGGTCGGCGCCATGGCCCGCACCTTCGGCATCGACCAGAACCGGTCCCCCACGCTCCGTCCCGAGCGGGGACGCAGCTACTTCCTGGAACACCTGATCAAGGGCGTCATCCTGGGGGAAGCGATGCTGATCGACCGCAACGCCGCCGCCCGCCGCCGCCGGGTGGTGATGCAGGCCGCGGTCTGGGGCCTCGCCGTGCTGTTGCTCGTCGGTGGGATCGGCGCGTTGCTGGTCGGTTGGCAACGCAGCACGGCCTCCGTCACGCGGTTTGATGCCGCCCTGGCGTCCTGGCGCGGACAGGTGGAGCGGACGCCGCTGCAACCCGTTGCCGCCGCCGACCTGCATCGGGTGCTGCCGCTGCTGGACCAGGCGCGAGCACTGCCCTTCGGGCCGGATTCGACCGAGTCCACGACCTGGGGCTTCGGCATGAACCAGGACGACACCCTGCGCGCCGCCGCCGAACTGCTGTATCGCCAGTCACTGGAACGCATCCTGCTGCCCCGCCTGTTCTGGCGCGCTGAACAACGCGTGCGCGAACACATCAACGCCCCCGACCGTCTCTACGAACACACCCGCATCTACCTCATGCTCGGCTCCAAGGGGCCGCTGGATGTCGGCATGATCCGGGATTGGGCCGTCGGGGACTGGCAGCGGGACCTGTATCCCGGCGCGGCCCAGGCGCCGTTGCGGGAGTCCCTGCTGAAGCACCTGAACGCGCTGCTGGCCGAACCGCTGGCCGAGATGCCGGTCGACCAGGCGCTGATCGACGACGCGCGGTCCGTGTTCAGCAACATCCCCCTGGCCGCCCGAGTCTATTCCGTCCTGCGCGCCACCGACACCAAGGTTCGGCCGTGGGTGCCGGCCGAGGCACCCGGCATCGGCTCCGGCAAATGGTTCGTCCGCCGGTCCGGCGCGCCGTTGACCGAGCCGATCCCCGGCCTGTTCACCCCGGCGGGCTTCTGGACCTCCGTGCTGCCCGCGCTGCCTGGCGCGATCGCCCGGGTCGGAAAGGAGAACTGGGTCCTGGTAGGCAACCAGGCGGTGGTGGACCTGAACGACCCGCGCGCGGTGCTGGCCCTGGAACGGGAGGTGATCGCCCTCTACACGCGGGAGTACATCGCCCGTTGGAATGCCCTGCTGGACGACCTGGACCTGATCGTGCCGGCGACGCCGGAACAGGCCGTGGCTGACCTGAAGATCCTGTCGACACCCGGTTCCCCGATCCGAGAGGTCCTGACCGCGCTCCGCAAGAACCTGACGCTCGCGCCGCCCGAAGTCTCGGCCCCTCCGGCCGGCGGCGCGGTCGGGCAGGCGGTGCAGGCCGTGCGGGACGCGGCGGTGGTCCGTTTCCTCGCCCCCGACACGGAACCGCCCGGCAAAGCCGTCGATGTGCAGTTCCAGGAGTTGCGGGAGTTCAACGAGAGGGGGTTGGAAACCGTCCTGACCACCCTGCGGGACCTGGCCGTGCAGCTTGAAACCCGCGCCTCCGGCCCGCCGATGCCAGCCGCCGGCGACCCGGTGCGGGTGTTGCAGAATCTGCGTATTCCGCAGCCGGTGAAGCGCTGGGTGACGACGATCGCATCGGGCGGGCGGACCATGGGCGGCGACCTGCAACGCAAGGCGGTGGCCGCGGCGTTCAATGCGGGGGGCGGGGCCGCCGCGGCCGGTGGCGGGGCGCCGATGCCGCCGCCCGGGCCGCTGTGCAAGTCAATCGAGCGGCGGTTCCCCCTGTTCGCCGACGGGGCCGACGCCTCCATGGAGGATTTCAGCCGCTTGTTCGCCCCGGCGGGCAGCATGGACCAGTTCTTCGTGGCCCAGATGCGGCCCTATGTGGCCATCCAGGGCAACACTTGGCGGCCGCAGCAATACATGGGCGTCGAACCCCCCTTCACCGCCGGCGACGTGGCCAGCTTCCAGCGCATCGACCGCATCCGGCAGGCCTTCTTCACCTTCGGCACCATGCCTCGGGTTACCTTCCTGATCCGTCCCGTCAGCGCCGATCCCGAAACGAAGAAGGCGACGATGGAACTGGGCGGGCAGCCGATAACCTTCACGTCCGACCAGCCGACTCCGCCCAAGATGTTCGAATGGCCTGGCCCCGGCGGCATGACCCACACCCAGGTCACCTTCGAACCACCGCCGGCCGAGGGTTCGGCCAACTTCGCCACCGGCCCCTGGGCGCTGTTCCGCCTGTTCGGCAAGGCCCGCCGCACCGGATCGGATGAGCAGTTCCTGCTGACCTTCTCCCAGGGCCAGCGGCAGGTGGTGTTCGAGGTGCAGGCGGGCGCCAATAACCCCTTCGTTCCGTCCCTGATGCGCGACTTCCGCTGCCCGGCGATCGGTCCCTGACCGTGGCGCGTCCCTTCCCGCGTGGGTTGTTCGGCAAGCTGCCATCACGCGGCGACTTCGTGACGCGAGGGCTGCCGAAAACCTTCCTCGATCCGTGGGAACAATGGGTCGAGCAGGCATTGACGGCCTCCCGCGCCTTGCTCGGAGATGCCTGGATGGACGCTTGGCTGACCGCCCCCGTCTGGCGCTTCTCCCTTCCCCCCGGCGCCTGCGGTCCCGACCCTGTGCTCGGCCTCATGCTGCCGAGCGTGGACCGGGTGGGGCGGGGCTATCCGCTGACGGTGGCGGTGGTGTTCCCGGGATGCCAGGGCGCACCGGACCCGGAGGCGGGGGCGTTGTTTCTCGACGAAGCCGAGGACGCGGTCCGCGATGCGCTGGCCGATGACGGTGGTCCGGATGATCTCGCCGCCTGGATCGCCGATGCCGTCGACGTGCCCGAACCGGATGGGTCGGGGAAGGGCCTGTGGTGGACGGAAGGCACGCCATCCGTCCTGGCCACGTCGCTTGTTCTGGACGGCCTGCCGCCGATGCCGGATCATGCGGCGATGCTGGCCGGCGGCGCAGCCGGTGGAGGAGCCTGTCCATGATGACCCACCGGTCATTCTCGGCGACTCATGCCGGGGCACGCAGAACCCATAACGAGGACAATTTCGTCGACCGGGCCGACCTCGGTTTGTGGGCCGTCGCCGATGGCGCGGGCGGGCATGAGGCGGGAGAGGTCGCCTCCGCCATGATCCGGGACGCGCTGGAAGCGGTCCCGCCCCATCTCGGCGCCGGCCAGTTGCTTGCCGAGGCCCGGGGCCGGCTGCTCGATGTCCACGCCACCTTGCTGGATGAAGCCGCCCAGCGCGGCCCGGGCGTGATGATGGCGTCCACCGTGGCGATCCTGCTGGTGCGGGATTCGTTCTTCGCGGCGCTGTGGGCCGGAGATTCGCGGATCTACCTGCTGCGCGGGGACACGCTGTCACAGCTCACGCGCGACCATTCCTTCGTACAGGCCCTGGTCGACAGCGGCGAACTGACGCCGGAACAGGCCGAGGCGCATCCGCAAGCCAACATCATCACGCGCGCGATCGGTGCGGGGGAACCGGACCTGGCGCTGGACAAGGTCACCGGCTCGGTCGCGCCGAGCGACCGGTTCCTGCTGTGCAGTGATGGTTTGTCGAAGACGTTGTCAGAGGCGGAGATCGCCGGCCTGCTGGGTGCCCCCGCGGGGGTCTCGCCCGCCGATCTGCTCATCAATGCCGCGCTGGCGCGTCAGGTGTCGGACAACGTGACGGCCGTGGTGGTGGAGGTAGGCGGGTAGCGGGCACCTCCCAGGGGTATACACCCCAGGGGCGCCCGCCAGACCGGATGCCGGATCAGCCGCCCTTCATGGCTTCCAGGTCGTAGTTCACGCGCGTCGGAGAACCGCCGATCTTGGTGTCCATGCCCGTGTGGCTGATCTCCACCTTCGTGTAGTTCAGGGCGTAGCTTTCCATCGGGTTGCCCTGGTCGCCGGCGCTGACGCTGTAGGAGCTGACGCCGCAGTTCTTGAGTTCGAATTCCAGGAACGTGTCGACCTTGTTCTTCGCGGTCGTCGTGAACTTGAACTTTACCGTGGTGCTGAGATCACCGCCCCAGGCGTCCTGGATCAGCTTGGGGGAGGAGATATCGAAGTATTTCGTGATCACCACCTCTCCAAACGAAGGCTCGGAGCCCTCGCGGTTTTGCAGGCCGCGGGCGGCGGTGCCGATCTGGCGCGAGACGGAGAATTGGAAAGAGCTGCACTCAATCCATTTCTTCACGCCCTCGGTTGTCACCGCGCCGTCGACACTGCCGAACTTCATGTAGATAGACATGTCCTGATCTCCGTTTACGTTTCGGTTCCGGTGCGGTCAGTCGACCGCATAGGCGAAGGCTCCCCCTTCACCGCACGAGACGGTGATACGCCGCACGCTTTGCCCCTCGGCGAGGCGGGCAAGAACCTCGGACGAGAGTTCGGGCAGAAGCGTGCGGGAAAGAATGGTCTCGATATTGCGCGCGCCCGATGACGTTTCGGTGCAGCGCGCCGCGATCTGTTCGACCAGCGCCGGATCCCAGTCGAAGCTGGCGCGGTAGGCGTCGCGCACCCGGTTGCGGATGCGATTGAGCTGCAAGGCCACGATCTGGCGGATGACGTGATCGGGCAGCGGGAAATAGGGCACCAGGGAGACGCGGCCGAGAAAGGCGGGCTTGAAGTATTTCGCCAGTTCCGGCCGCAGCGCATCGGCGAGGCCGGCGGCATCCGGCGCGGTTTCCGGATCGGCGAACAGTTTCGCGATCAGATCGGTGCCGGCGTTGGATGTCATGATGATGACGGTGTTCTTGAAGTCGATGTCGCGGCCTTCGCCGTCCTTCATGTTCCCCTTGTCGAACACCTGGAAGAACACGTCCTGCACGCCGGGATNNCCATCTCATCCAGCAGGATCACCGAGTACGGGCGTCGGCGCACCGCTTCGGTCAGGACGCCACCTTCGCCATAGCCGACATAGCCAGGCGGGCTGCCCATCAGCAGGCTGACCTTATGCTCTTCCTTGAACTCGGTCATGTTGATGACGGTGACGTTCTGTTCGCCGCCATACATCAGGTCGGCCAGCGCCAGGGCGGTCTCCGTCTTGCCGACGCCGGACGTGCCGACCATCAGGAAGACGCCGATCGGCTTGCGCGGATCGGTCAGGCGGGCGCGGTTGGTGCGGATCGCCTGCGCGACGGCTTCCAGGGCATGCGGCTGGCCGACGATGCGTTCACCGAGACGGTCCTGCAGGTTCAGGATCGTGGCGATTTCATTCGACTGCATCCGGCCGGCGGGGATGCCGGTCCAGGTTTCCACGATCTCCGCGACGGCCTGGCCATCGACGACCGGGAAGATCAGTGGCTGCTCGCCCTGCGATGTGCGGAGTTCGGCGGCGGTCGCGGTCAGTGTCTCCCGCAGCGCATCCTTGTCGCCGTCATTCTCCGGGTCCTCGATCGCGGCGCGAGTGTCGCGCATCACCTCGACCAGGGCGCGTTCACGTTCCCAGCGCGCTTCCAGCGCCGTGAGTTCGTCCTGCGCGGTCGCCCGTTCCTGCTCCAGCACCGCCCGTCGTTCGGCGTGATCCGCCCCCGACGCCGTCTCCCGCGCGAGGATGCCGAGTTCGGTGTCCGCCAAAGCGATGCGGCGGCGGCGGTCCTCGATCGGGGCGGGGATGGCCGCCTGGCTCATGCCGACGCGTGCGCAGGCGGTGTCGATCAGGCTGACCGCCTTGTCGGGCAACTGGCGCGCGGGGATGTAGCGCGCGGAGAGGCGTACCGCTTCGGACACCGCTTCATCGAGGATGCGGACCCCGTGATGCGCTTCCAGCGTCGAGACCAGGCCGCGGATCATCGCGACGGCGAGAGGTTCCGATGGTTCCTCGACCTTCACGACCTGGAAGCGGCGGGTCAGGGCCGCGTCCTTTTCGAAGTATTTCTTGTATTCGGCCCAGGTCGTGGCGGCGATGGTCCGCAGTTCCCCGCGCGCGAGGGCGGGTTTCAGCAGGTTGGCCGCGTCGTTCTGCCCCGCCTGCCCGCCTGCGCCGACCAGCGTATGCGCCTCATCAATAAAGAGGATGATGGGGATCGGGCTCGCCTTCACTTCCTCGATCACGGATTTCAGGCGGTTCTCGAACTCTCCGCGCACGCCGGCGCCGGCCTGCAACAGGCCGAGATCGAGGGTGCGGAGAATGACGTCCCGCAGGGCCGGCGGCACGTCGCCGGTTGCGATCCGCAGCGCGAGGCCTTCCACCACGGCGGTTTTGCCGACGCCGGCTTCCCCGGTCAGGATCGGGTTGTTCTGGCGGCGGCGGGTCAGGATGTCGATCGCCTGGCGGATTTCCGGATCGCGGCCCAGGATCGGGTCGATCTGGCCAGCGCGGGCCCGGGCCGTGAGGTCGATGGTGAATTGTTGCAGGGCCGGGCTGTTTCCCGGCTGGGCGGCGGTTGCGGCACCGGCCGCCGGCGCCTGTGCGGGATCGGCGGCTGCCTCCGGCCCGCGGGCGGTGATCGTCGCGAGGTCCTTCTTCAGGCCATCGGGCGTGATGCGCTGGAACTGCGCGGATGTTTCATGCAGCGTGCGCGCCAGGGTCTGATCCGCCAGCAGCACCCACAGCAGGTGGCCGGACCGGACCTTCGCGTCATTGGTTTCAACCGAAGCGAACAGCCACGCCTGCTGAAACAATGTCACCAGTTCCGGCGCCAGGGCCGGCGTGCGTCCGTTGCCCGATTTCATCCGATCCAGCGCGCGGTTCAGATCGGTGGCGACCCGGCCGCGATCAATCTCGTAATGATCCAGGATCAGGCCCAGATCGGTTTCCCCCCGATCCAGCAGCGCGGAAAGCAGATGCTCGACCTCGACATTGTAATGGGTACGGGCGAGCGTCAGGCCGATCGCGGTTTCCATCCCGCGGCGACAGACGTCGTTCAGTCGGGCCATCAGCCGCTTGAGGTCCAGCGAGATCATGCGTTTCCTTCTCTCCTGGTGAGCTTATGTGTTACGAACCGGCATTGTCCAGCGCGGCGAAAGGGATACGTGTGGCGGATTTCACCGATGTCATCGAAATTCCCCGGCTGCTGGCGCCGATCGAGGGCGACCTTCCGCAGGGCCGTGACACCCGCCAGGAATTCGATACCGCCAGCCCCTATCAGCGTCTCCGAGCCGCCCGCCAGGATGCCCGCGACGCCGAACGACGCGCCCTGACGACGGACGGCGAAACCCCGGGCCCAGCCCCCGACTGGGGCGCGGTCGCCGAAGCGGCGATCGAACTGATTGCCAATCATTCCAAGGACCTGGAAGCCGCCGCCTGGCTGATCGAAGCCCTGGTCCGGATCGAGGGACTGCGCGGCCTTGGTGCCGGTGCCGCCGTCGTCAGCGGATTGACCGAGGCCTTCTGGGACACGCTCTATCCCGCCGTGGGAGAGGACGAACCGGACGAGGACCCGGCCGAACTCCGCCTGCGTCCGCTCAGTGGCCTGGTATCCGGCGCACGCGCCACGCTGCTGCCGCCTCTGCGTCTGCTGCCTTTGTTCCACGGCCCGGACGGCGTGCCCGTGACGCTGGCCGATTATGACGCGGCCGTGTCGATCGAGCGACTGGAGCCGGAACAGAAGGAAAGCCGCATCGCGGCCGGCGCGCGCGGAGTCTCGACGCTGGATGACATGGCGCGCGGGGACCCGGACGGCCTTGCCGGCCTGGCGCGGGACGCGGCCGAGGCGCTGGAGGCCTGGAACGGGATGGATGCGGTGCTGGCGGCGCATGCCGGCTCCGCCAAGCCCAGCCTGTCCGACGTGCGAACCCTGCTGGAACGCATCGACGGCTTCGCCCGACGCCTTGCCCCGGCCGGTGAAGCGGTTCCGGATGAAACAACCCCCGAACCCGTTGCCACCGCCCCAAGGGCCACCACCGCGCCCGGCCCCGGACCCATCGCGACCCGGGAAGACGCCCTCCGCCGCCTTGATGAGGTCGCGGACTGGTTCCGCCGCAACGAACCGCAATCCCCGCTGTCCTACACTTTGACCGAAGCGGTGCGCCGCGGCCGCATGGGACTGCCCGAACTGCTCGCCGACGTCGTCTCCGACTACTCCACCCGCGCCGCCATCCTCACCGCGCTCGGCATCAAGCCCCCGCCGGAGGAATACGAATGACCGGCACCGTCGAACCGGCAATCATTGACCCGCCTTGCCGGGCGTCGCTAGTTTCGATGGCAGGTACCCTTCGCGCCCAATCTCAAACGGCCGCTCGTATGCCGCCGCCGCGTCGCGGCGGACCGCCGACACCCCCAACGCCCACACCCAGAAGGTGAAGTCCCCATGAGTGGCAGCAGCGTATACGGAAAACTGAACCGCGTGCGGAAGCCGCGCGTGCATATCAGCTTCGAGGTCGAAACCAACGGCGCGCAGCAGGTCAAGGAATTGCCCTTCGTCGTCGGCGTGATGGGCGATTTCTCTGGCGATCCGACCAAGCCGCTGAAGCCGTTGCGGGACCGGGGCTTCGT
Source organism: Acetobacteraceae bacterium UBA6159 (assembly GCA_002422345.1). Classification (GTDB taxonomy): domain Bacteria; phylum Pseudomonadota; class Alphaproteobacteria; order Acetobacterales; family Acetobacteraceae; genus Rhodopila. Next base: position 50,121 of record DIUL01000018.1, on the reverse strand, counting down.
GCAGATCGACCGCGACAATTTCGACAAGGTCATGGCCAGCATGAACCCTGGCCTTAAATTGACGGTCGAAAACAAGCTGGCCGGTGACGGCAGCGAAATGAAGGTCGATCTCGCGTTCAACTCGATCGAGGATTTCGACCCCGCGAAGATCGCCGCACAGGTGCCGGCTCTGAAATCCCTGCTGGAAACCCGGGCCAAGCTGCGCGACCTGCTGGTCAAGGCCGACCGGTCCGGAGAGTTGGAGGAGTTGCTGGAACAGGTCCTGCAAAACGACGGCCGCATCAAGGCGCTGTCGTCGCAGCTCGGCCTTGGCGAGAAGGATTGAGCCATGTCTGACTCCCAACGCCAGCCGACCACCGTTACTGAAACCGAGGATGCCGGCCTGCTCGACCAGGTCCTGGCCGCGACCCGGCAGACCGCGCCCGACGAAGCCAAGGACCTGGTGAAGAACCTGGTCGAACAGGCGCTGGCTGGCACCATCACCTTCGACCGCAACCTGACGCGGACGTTCCAGAGCGCGATGGAAGCCATCGATCGCAAGCTGTCCGAGCAGCTCAACGCGATCATGCACCACCCGCGCTTCCTGCAACTCGAAGGTTCCTGGCGCGGGCTGCATTACCTGGTGCAGAACTCCGAAACTGGCGCCAGCCTGAAGCTGCGGATGATGAACGCGTCCAAGCGCGACCTGGGCCGTGACCTGCAGCGCGCCGCCGAGTTCGACCAGAGCACGCTGTTCAAGGCGATCTACGAAAACGAATTTGGCCAGGCCGGCGGCGAACCCTACGGCGCCCTGATCGGCGACTACGAATGGACCAGCCACCCGGAAGACGTGGAGACTTTGCGCCTGATCTCCCAGGTCTCGGCCGCGGCCTTCGCGCCGTTCATCTCCGGCGTCGGCTGCAAGATGTTCGGCTTCGAGAGCTGGACCGAACTGCCCAAGGTCCGCGACCTGGAAATGACATTCCAGGGCATGGACTATGCCAAGTGGCGCAGCTTCCGGGAAACCGAGGAGAGCCGCTTCGTCTCCCTGGTCATGCCGCGCGTCCTGGCCCGCGTGCCCTATGGCGCCGCGACCAAGCCGATCGACGAATTCGGGTATGAGGAAGCGCCCGCCGACGCCGCCGGCAACGCCAGGCCGATGGGGCATGACGAGTATTGCTGGATGAACGCCGCCTATGTGATGGGCGCGCGGATGACAGCCTCCTTCGCGGAAACCGGCTTCTGCACATCGATCCGCGGCGCCGAGAATGGTGGGCGGGTCGACAACCTGCCGCTGCACACCTTCCTCTCCGATGACGGTGACGTCGACGGCAAGTGCCCGACCGAGATAGGGATCACCGACCGGCGGGAGGCGGAACTGTCCAAGCTCGGCTTCCTGCCGCTGGTCCACTACAAGAACACCGACTACGCCGTGTTCTTCGGTGCCCAGACCACGCACAAGCCCAAGGTCTATGACCGCCCCGACGCGAATGAGAACGCGAAGATTTCCGCCCGCCTGCCGTACCTCATGGCGACCGGGCGGTTCACCCACTTCCTGAAGGTGATGGCGCGCGACAAGGTCGGCAGCTTCATGGAAGCCGATGAATGCCAGGGCTGGCTGAACCGCTGGATCAACAACTACGTCAACGGCAGTGAGAACGCGGGCGCCGAGAGCAAGGCTCGCTACCCGCTGCGGGAAGCGCGGATCGAGGTGCAGCCGATCCCGGGCTCGCCCGGGTCCTACAACGCCGTCGCCCATCTGCGCCCCTGGCTCCAGTTCGAGGAACTGACGGCCAGTATGCGCCTGGTGGCGGAGATCCCGACCCGGTCATAGCGCGTGGACCAGGGCGCGCCGGATACGACACTGCGGGCGGCCGTGCTGAACGGCCGCCTGTTCGGCGCCGCGGCCGAGGGGACACGGACGGCCCTCGCGGACTTCCTGACCGCGAGTCCAGAGGATGCCCTGCGCGCCTGGTTCGGAGACACACAGCCCGAACATCTGCGGGGGGCGATCGATCGCGATATCTCCGCCATCGACGACCTGCTGTCGGCGCAGATCGACGCCATCCTGCACCACCAGAAGACCCAGCGCCTGGAAGCGCGCTGGCGGGCGATGCACTGGCTGACGGACCTCGCGCATCGTGGCCGGTGGCGGGAGGTCCGGTTCCGCGTCCTCAATGTCTCCTGGCCCGAAATCGCCCGCGACGTCACCCGCGCCACGGAATTCGACCAGAGCGAATTGTTCCGCAAGATCTATGAGGAGGAGTTCGGGCGCGCCGGTGGCGAACCCTATGGGCTGCTGGTCGTTGATCATGAAATCAGCCACGGCGTCACCCCGGGCACGCCCGCCGATGACGTCTCGATCCTGGAACAGTTGCGCGGCATCGCCGCCGCCGCCTTCTCTCCGATGATCTTCGGTGCCTCACCGGCGCTGCTGGGGCTTGAAACATACGACGCCTTGCAGCGCCTGCCCGATCTCGAATCCCCGTTCCGCGACCGCCATCACGCCAGGTGGAACGGCCTGATGGGACGGCGGGATACCGAGTTCCTGGGCGTCACCCTGCCACGGGTCCTGATCCGACCGCCGTGGCGCGATGACCACCGCCAGCCGATGCCCTTCCGCTACGACGAAGCCGTGCCCACGGCCGCCGAACGATGCTGGGCCAGCGCGGGCTTCGCCTTTGCCGCCGTCGTCGCCCGCGCCTTCGCGGAGTATGGCTGGCCGGCCGATGTGCGTGGCTCGGAAACCGGGCGCACCGGGGGCGGGATCGTCGCCTTCGCCGTGCAGGATGGGTCGCGCGACCGGCCTGGCGATGGCACCGACGGCGACGGCAACCCGGTCACCGGCCTGCCGATCGAATGGTTCCGAACCGATCCCGCCGGCGTCTGGCCGCGTCTGCCGATCGAGGTCGTGCTGTCCGACGCGCAGGAACGCCAGTTGGTGGAAGCCGGGCTCATGCCGGTCAGCGCGCCGGCCCATGGCACGGAACTGCTGTTCGGCGTCGTCCGCAGCCTCCGCCGTCCCGACCGCCACATCGGCACCCAGGCCGCCGCCGCCGACGCCAGCGCCAGGCTGTCCTCCCAGATCAATTCGGTGCTCTGCGCCTCCCGCTTTGCCCATCACCTCAAGATGATGGCGCGGGAGATGCTGGGCAGCGCGATCACCGCCCCGGAAATCGAACGCCGGCTGAGCACATGGCTCATGACCTACGTGAACAGCGGCCGGTCGGACGACCCGGAGATGCGCGCGCGCTACCCTCTGGTCGAGGGCAGGGTGGAGGTGCGTGACGTCCCGGGCATGCCGGGTGCATTCTCCTGCAACCTGCATCTGCAACCCCATTTCCAGCTCGACGATGTCGGCGCCACATTCAGCCTGGTCACGGAAGTGACCCCGCTGTCGGCATAGGAGGATACGGTGACCAACGGAACCGACGCCGGCAGCCTGTTCAAGGCCGGAAAACTCGATGAGGCAGTGGCCGCCGCCAACGACGCCGTCCGGAAGGCGCCCACCGACCTCGGCCCGCGTCTGCTGTTGTGCGAGTTGCTGTTGTTTCAGGGGCGGCTCGATCGGGTCGACACGCTGCTCGACGCGGCCTCCACCATCGATCCGTCCACCGCTGTCGGTGTCGCGGAGTTCCGGCAGTTGCTGCGGGCCGAGATCGCCCGCCGCGAACTGATGACCGAGGGTAGGGTGCCGGAGTTCCTGGGGGAGCCGACGGCGTCGCAACGCGCCTCCCTCGCCGCGATCGTGGCGCTGCGGGCCGGTGATCTCGCTTCCGCTGTCGGCGCCGTCGCGGAGGCCGAGGCCGCTCGCCCGCACCCCGCCGGCCGGATGGGGGAGGCCGCCTATGACGACCTGCGCGACGCCGACGACATCCTGTGTGGCTCGCTGGAGGTTCTGACGACCACGGGCAAGTATTTCTGGGTCCCGCTGGAACGCATCGTCTCCCTGCAACCCCATCCGCCCCAACGGCCCCGTGACCTGTTCTGGCGCCGCTGCACCCTGGTGGTAGCCGATGGACCGACCGGAGAGGTCTATCTGCCGGTGGTGTATGACACGCCGCCCGACGCCGACATGGCCTGCCGCCTTGGGCGCGCGACCGACTGGATCGAAACGACCGATAGCCTGGTGCGCGGTATCGGCCAGAAGCTGCTGCTGGTCGGGGAGGAAGGCGTGCCTCTGCTGCAACTCGGTGCGCTGGAGGCGGCATGAGCGGCCGGCTGCCCCGGGGACACCAGACGGAACAGCGGGGTGGCGACCTGCGCGCGCGGATGCCCTTGCTCGACCGGCTGTTGGATGACGCCCCGGCGGACCGGCTCGATCCGCCCTTGTCCGCCAATGAAGCGCATACCGAGCTTCTGCGCGGTGTCCGGCGCGACCTGGAGGCGCTGCTGAACGCCCGCCGTCCCTGGCGGCAACTGCCGGAGGGCTATGAGGTCCTGCTCTGCTCCCCCATGGGCTACGGCCTGCCCGACTTCGCCGCCGGCGCCTTCAACCAGGCCTCCCGCCGGGAACGGCTGCGGTCGGAGGTCGCGAGCGCGCTGGCCACGTTTGAACGCCGCCTCAGCGATGTCCGCGTCGAGCTGGTCGATGCCCGCCTGACCGATGCGACGTTGCGGCTGCGGATCAAGGCGCAGTTGAACGCCGATCCGGCCCCCGCGCCGATCGGCTTCGATACGATCGTCAACGCCACGACCGCGGATATCGATGTCCGCCAGGGCCGCGATGTCTGACGCGCTGCTTCCCTATTACCGTGCCGAGATCGAGGCGCTGCGGGGCGAGGCCGCCGCCTTCGCCCGCGCATTTCCCAAGCTCGCGGAACGCCTGCGGATTTCTGGGACCACGACCGACGATCCGCATGTGGAACGGCTGCTGGAAGGCGTGGCCTTCCTTGGCGCGCGCGTCCAGCACCGCCTGGACGATGAATTCCCCGAACTGACCGACGCGCTGCTGAGCGTCCTGTATCCGCATTACCTCTCCCCGTTTCCCTCCTGCACCATCGCCCGCTTCACCTGTGCGTCCGATCGAGCGACTCCGGTCGAGGTCCCGCGCGGGACCATGCTGGAAACCCCGCCCGTGCGCGGCGATCTGTGCCAGTTCCGCACCGCATCCCCCCTGCGGGTCTGGCCGGTGGAGGTCGAGCAGGCTCGGCTGTACAGCGCACCGTTCCCGGGCACGCGGCTGGACGTGCCGGACAATGCCAAGGCGGCGCTGCACCTGACTCTCACCTGCGCCAACCCCGAAATGACGTTCGAGAAACTGGGGATGGACCGCCTGCGCCTCTTCCTCGGCCCGAACGCCCTGCCGTCCCGCCAGTTGCTGGAACTGCTGTGCGGCCACACGCTGGCGGTCTCCTTTACCCGCACGTTGGATGAGCGGGAGAAGCCCCGCACGATCGACAGCCAGGGGATCGAACCGGTGGGCTTCGGGCCCGATGACGCCCTGCTGCCCTGGCCGGCGCGGGCCTTCTCGGGCTTTCGCTTGCTGAGCGAATACTTCGCCTTCCCCGACAAGTTCCTGTTCGTCGACCTGTGCGGCATCCCGCGGACCGGCTTCGGCAACCGGATGGAGGTCATCGTCTACTTCGACCAGGAAGCGCCTGACCTGGTCCGCACGGTGAACCGCGACATGGTCCGCCCCGGCTGCGTGCCTCTGGTCAATCTGTTCCGCTTCCCCTGCGAACCCGTCCCCGTCGACCACACCGCCATCGAACTTCGCGTCACCCCCGACCGAAGGCGGCGGGACGCGCTGGAGGTCTGGTCGGTCGAATCCGTCACCGAGACGTGGGAGGGCGGGGCGCGTCCCTGGCGGCCCTTCTACCGCCTGACCAGGCTCGACCCCGCCGCCACGCCGCGTGATCCGACCTACGTCACCACGCGCCGTTCGGCGGCCGAAACCGCCGATGGCGGCCGCCCCGTCGATGGGACCGAGGTCTTCCTCACGTCCTGCGAAACGGATGAGGCCGCCGACCGTCCCGCCCGATCCGAACTGTCGATCGACGCCTGGTGTTCCAACCGCGACCTGCCGGCCGATCTGCCATTCGGCCCCGATGGCCTGCCCTTAGCGATCAGCGCGGATGCCGCCGGGATCACGTCCGCCATTGCGATCACGCCCGCGTCCCGCGTCATGCGCCCCGGCCTGCGGGAGCGGCGGTTCTGGCGCCTCATTTCCCACCTGTCGCTCGGCCATCTGTCCCTGGTCGGGCCGGACGGCGTGGCGGCGATGCGGGAGGTTCTGCGTCTCTACAACCTGTCCGACAACGAAGCCGCCGACAATGCGATCGCCACGCTGGTGGGTGTCTCGGCCAGGCCGGGAACGGCGCGGGTGCCGGGACTGCGGCCGGGGGCGTTCTGCCGGGGGCTGAATGTCGACCTGATCTTCGATGCACGAGGCTGGCAGACGCATGGACTGTATCCGCTGGCGGCGGTGCTGGACCGGTTCCTCGCGCTGCATGGGCAGGTGAACGCCTTCGTCCGGACCCGCGCGCTGCTGCGGGATCGGCAGACCCCGGTCGGTGCGTGGCCGCCGCGCGCCGGTGCCAAGGTCCTGCTCTGATGTGGTCCGCCGTGCTCGCGCGCCTGTTCGCCGAACCCTGGCGGTTCGGCTTCGACGCCGCGGTGCGCTTGCTGATGCGTGCTCGCCGCCGGCCCGATCCTGGCGACGCCGCCCGCTTCCGCACGATCCCCGGCATGGCCTATCCGCCCGCCGACATCGCCCGCGCCACGCCGGGGGAGCAGCCCGAGATCGGCGTCACCATGGCCGGCCTGACCGGACCCAGCGGCGTCCTGCCACGCTTCTTCACCGAGCAGGTGGTCCAGCAGGCCCGCGCCCGATCGGAAGGGTTGCACAGTTTCCTCGACATGCTGGGCCATCGCATGGTGGCCGCCTTCGCCCAGGCCGGTATCAAGTACCGCCCCGCCCGCGTCGCCGAACAGACCGCGCTGGGGCAGGGGAGCGACCCGCATCGGGGCGTGCTGCTGGCCCTGGTGGGGGAAGCCGAACCCGCTTTGCGCCGGCCCGGGCAGGAACAGGACACGATGCTGTTCTACGCCGGGCTGTTCACCGCCTGGCCCCGCTCCGCCGACCGGCTGGAGGCGATGCTGTCGGAATGGATGGGCCAGACCGTCTCGGTGCTGCAGTTCCAGGGCGCCTGGCTGCCGCTGCCCGTCACCGAACGCACACGCCTTCCCATGGCACGCGATCGCGGCCAGTTCACCCGGCTCGGCTATGACGCGGCGGTCGGGGAGCGAAGCTGGGACCCCCATGGCCGCGTGGTCATCCGCATCGAGCAGGTTTCGCTGGAAACGTTCCGCGCCCTGCTGCCCGATCGGCCCGACGCCGGCCGGCTGCTCGCCCTGGTCCGCGCCTTCCTGGGGCCGGCCACCGATTGCGCGATCAATCCGGTGCTGAAACGGGACCAGGTGCCGAACTGCGCGCTGGGCGCGGGCGGGCGGCTCGGATGGGACACATGGCTGCAAGCCACGCCACGGCGGCGCGGCGGGGAGGAGGCTCGGTTCCCCGCTGGATTGATCGAGCGCAAACAGGCGGGACGGACATGAGCGGGCAGGGAAGCACCTGGGGTGGCGGCTACGTCACCGACGTCAACTATCTGCCTGGTTGGTACCGGCAGCAGTCGCCGATGCATCTGGCGGTGACCTGCCTGCTGCTGGGCGTCGCCTGCGACCTGCCGGCGGGGGAGGAGGACGTCCACTACCTGGAACTCGGCTGCGGCCTGGGCTTCGGCGCGATGACGCTGGCCGCGTCCAACCCGTCCTGGCGCATCACCGCGATCGACTTCAATCCGTCCCATATCGCCCAGGCCCGCGCCATCGCGCAGGATGCCGGCCTGCGGAACATCGCGTTCCTGGAAGCCGACCTGACGAACTTCACCGACACGGAGGAAGGTCGCCGCCTGCCGCAGGCCGATTTCGTCAGCATGCACGGGGTCTGGAGTTGGGTGTCCCCCGCGGTGCGGGAGGGCATCCTGCGCCTGCTGCGCGACAAGGTTCGCGCTGGCGGGGTCGTCCATGTCAGCTACAATTCCCTGCCCGGCTGGCAGGGCGCGCTGGGCATGCAGCATCTCCTGCTGAACGCCGGCGACGCCGCGGGTGGCGGGAGTGAGCGGCGCGCGGCCGCCGGCATCGAACTGACCCGCGAACTGATGGAGGCGGGGGCGGTCCACCTCGCCGGGCAGGGCGTCATCCAGCAGTTGATGTCGGGTATCTCCAAGCTGCCGGCCGAGTATCTGTCGCACGAGTTCATGAACCGTGCCTGGTCGCCCTGTTTTCATTCCGATGTGATGGACGCGTTCTCTACCGCTAAGCTGGACTGGGTGGGTTCGGCGAGCCTGACCGAGAACTACTCCAACCTGATGCTGACCGATGCGCAGCGCGCGATCTATGCCCGTGCCGAGGGGCCGCGCATGCGCGAGCTGATCAAGGACATGTGCCTGCCCCGGCCCCTGCGGCAGGATGTGTTCGTACGGGGTGTGCAACGGATACCGCCGCGCGCGCGGGATGCCGCGCTGAACGATCTGGTGCTGGCGCTGACCACCCCGATCGAGGACATCGTCTATGAGGTCGAGGTCGCCTCGGGCAAGGCGTCGCTGTCCCCCGATTATTACGCTCCGATACTGTCCGCGCTGGCCGAGGCGCCGCGTTCGGTCCGGGAACTGATGGCTCCCTCGGTCGCGGCGGGCAGGACCAGCGATCCGCGCGAGCTTGTGGGTGTCCTGATCGGGATCGGCCATGTCATGCCGATGCTGCGTCCAGGTCTCGGTCCCGATACGGTCGCGCAGCGTTTCAACCGGATCGCCGCGCGCTGGGTCGGCCGGCCGGAGAACCAGACGCATTCCTTCGCGCTGGCATCCGTCGCGGCCGGCGGCGGATTTCCGGCAACGATCTTCGACCTGGTGGTGAATGATCGTTTGCAGGCCGGGGACGATGTCGGCTCCCTGGAACAATGGATCATGATGCTGCACCCGGATGTGACCGAGGAGGAGATCGAGCCGCTCAGGAAGATCCTGCGTCGAGCGGCGGAGGTGAGACTGCCGTTGATGCGCGTTGCGGGGGTGGTTTGACGGTGCAGGCCGATATCGTAGCAAACGGAAATAATTCGTAACGATGGACTTTTAATGAGCGCGCGTATCGTCCGCTGAGTGATTTGCCATTCGATGCTCACCCGGGCGCAGCTTGTTCCATGTCGCAAGATGGTGTTACAAACTCGAACGGCTCGTCATGATAAGTTCGTCTTGTATCGTGATTGGTGGGGAAAACGGGGGGATTCCATTGCGGGAATGTGTCAGTCTGCCCGGCCCGTGGCGGCCACGGCTCTCACTCCGGTCGCCCCTGTCGGCGACGGCGCGGTCCGTCCTGATGATTTCCACCACGGTCCTGGCGGTTTCCGCGGCCCTTCCCGCCGCGGCGCAGGCACCAAGGCCGCCAGCCAGCATCCAGTCGTCTCCGATCCCGCGGATGGAGCCGGTGGTGCCGCCCCGTCTGGGGCCATCCGCGTCCGATCTGTCGCTGGGTCCGCTGGACAACAACGCCCCCGACCAGCCGATCGCGGTGCGGTCCGTTTCGGTCGAGGGTGTGACGATTCATTCCCCCGCCGATATCAACGCGCTGACCGGCGACCTGGTCGGACCAACGGTTTCACTCCGCCGGATTGAGGCCGCTCGGCTCGCGCTGGTCAAGAAGTACCGAGATAACGGCTATCCCCTTGTCAGCGTGCAGGCGACGCGGCGCACCGATGGTTCGCTGATCTTCCGGGTCTATGAAGGCCACATCGTCGATGTGAAGCTGGATGGGGAGGATATCGGACCCGCCGGCACCCAGGTGCTGCGCTTCCTGCGCCGCCTGACCGAAAGCCGCCCGATCGACGCGGCGTCGCTGGAACGCTGGCTGTTGCTCGCGCAGGACGTGCCCGGCATCGCTTTGCAGGCCGTCCTGAAGCCGTCCGATACCGATCCCGGCGCCATCACCCTGATCGCCACCGTGCAACGCAGCGGCATCAGCGGCCTGTATACCGCCGACAACCGAGCCTATCCGCTGACCGGTCCCAGCCAGGGCCTTGCGGTTGTCAATTTCAACAGCTTTACCAGCCTGGGCGAGCGCACCGAGCTCAGCCTCTATCATACATACAATGGCACCCAGATTTTCGGTCAGGCCTCTACCGAGGTCTTCGCGGGTGACTCCGGTCTTCGCATCCGTATCTACGGTGGCGCCGGCAACGTGACGCCATCCGGCTTCCTCGCCGGTCTGGGCTACAACGGCTTCACCACGGTCGCCGGCGCGCAGGTTTCCTATCCGCTGATCCGTGCGCGGGAGCAGACGCTGAACCTGGTGGCCAATTTTGACGCGCTCGATTCCTCGATCGACACCGCGGTCAGCGGCGGCACGCGTGGCGTGGCCAGCAAGGACTCCCTGCGCGTGTTCCGCGTCGGGGCCGACTACGCGTTGCGCGACATCTGGGCCGGGGACACGCGTCCGGCGATCAACAGCACGATGATCCGCCTGTCGCAGGGCATCACGGCCCTGGGTGCGACGCACGACACGGCCACCCCGGCGCGCATCGGAGAGAAGATCAACTTCACCAAAGTGGCCGGTGAGATCAGCCGAAACCAGAGCCTGTTCCAACCCTGGAACGGTGCCACCGTCTCCCTGTTGGGCCTCGCCGCCGGGCAGGGCAGCGGCGACGTCCTGCCGCCGGCCGAGAAGTTCTTCCTCGGCGGCTATCGCTACACCCGCGGCTTCTATGTCGGCCAGGTCAGCGGCGACAGCGCCGTCGCGCTGACGGCGGAACTGCAACTGACCACGAGCACCGAGGTTTCGTTGTTCGGCGATACCTACGACATCGGCCAGCAATACTACCTGTTCTACGACTACGGCTACGCCTGGCAGAATCTTCGCACCGACCCGAACAGGGAAACGAAGTCCTTCGGCCTCGGCGCCCGCGTGCAACTGACACGGCACGTGGAAGTCGATCTGGAGGGCGTGCGCCGCATCACCCGCAACGTGGATGGCGCGAACACGTCGCTGCTGCAGGAATACGCCGTGTATTGGCGGGTTCTGACCCGGTTCTGAGCCCCGCCATGACAACGGGATCGGACTGCCGACGGAACGAATGGTTGTGGCCCGGGACCATCCCGGCCAAAGGGGGCTGAATGGCAAAGGCACGCAGAGGGTCTGCTCTCCACCGGGCGGGCATCGGCGGCGGAATGGCACGGGCGGGGCTGCCGGCGGGCACCAACGCCAGGCGTCGTGACCGCGTGGCCCTGCTGTGCACCACCGCGTTGCAGGCGGCGGCGGTGCTCGTGCTCTCCACCCCCGCCATCGCCCAGCTTGCCCCGAATGCTCGCCCCACCGGCGGGCAGGTCGTCGGCGGGCAGGTCGGCATCAGCCAGAACGCGCAGACGACGACGGTGCAGCAGTCCAGCCAGTTGGGCGCGGTGAACTGGCAGAGCTTCAATGTCGGTTCCGCCCATGCCGTCCAGTTCCAGCAGCCGAACGCCGCTGCCACGACGCTGAACCGTGTCGTCGGTCCCGATCCGTCGATGATCGCGGGGAAGATCACGGCGAACGGCAATGTCGTGCTGGTCAACCAGTCGGGCGTCGTGTTCTCCAAGGGCGCGCAGGTCGACGTGAACGGCCTGATCGTCACGTCCACCAACATCAGCAACCAGAACTTCATGGCCGGGAAGATGGTCTTCGACCAGCCCGGCAGCCCGAACGCGCGCATCGTCAACCACGGCCAGATATCGGTGAAGGAAAGCGGCCTGGCCGCCCTGGTCGCCCCGTCCGTCGCCAACCACGGCGTGATCAACGCGCGGATGGGCAAGGTCGTGCTGGCCGGCGCCATGACGCATACGGTCGATCTTTACGGAGACGGACTGATCGCGGTCGACGTGACCGGGCAGGTCAAGCAGGCGCCGATCGGCCCCGACGGCAAGGCGGTGACCGTGCTGGTCACCAACACCGGCACGATCCTGGCCGATGGCGGCACCGTCGCGCTGACGGCCAAGGCGGTGGACGGGATCGTCAACAACCTCGTGACCGCCGGCGGAAAGATCCAGGCGAACACGGCGGGCGGCCAGGTCGGCCGGATCGAGCTGACCGGCGTCGGCGGCGGCCTGACGATCGAGGGTGACGTCTCCGCCATGGGCGCTATGGCCGGCACGAAGGGCGGCACCGTCCAGGCCCTGGCCACCGGCGATGTGACGGTGACGAAGACGGCCCGCGTCAATGCCTCGGGCCAGGCGGGCGGCGGCACGGCCGCGATCGGCACGACACTGGCCCGAGCGGCCGGGCCGGCGGTGAAGAACGCCCCGGCGGCGAAATCGGTCACGATCGAGCGGGGCGCGACGATCGCGGCGGATGCCACGGTCAATGGCAAGGGCGGCAGTGTCGTCGTGCTGGCGGCTGGCACGACGCGGATGAACGGGACGATCTCCGCCCGCGGCGGCTGGCGTGGCGGCGATGGCGGCTTCGTTGAAATCTCCGGCAAGACGCTGGCGAGCATCACGGGCAAGGTCGATGTCACGGCGCCCAACGGAAAGAGCGGCTCGATCCTGATCGATCCGGACTTCCTGACCATCGTTTCCGACGTGTCCGGCAACGGCGACCAGGACGGGACGTTCACCGGAGCGGGCGGCACGATCGTCGCGGGCGATCCCTCGATCGGCGCCGACACGCTGTCGAACGGCGTGCTGAATGCCTTCCTCGGCGATGTGCTGCTGCAGGCGAACCAGACCATCACGGTTGGCGCCAATGTCAGCCTCACCAATACGCCCGGCCAGTCCCTGACGCTGGAGGCCGGCGGCACCATCGTCGTCAATACCGGCGTCGTGCTGACGGTCGATGGCAATGTGTTCCTCGGCACCGGCGGGGAGGGGCAGTCGGGCGCCGCGCCCGCCGCGCAGCCATCGCCCCTGATTTCGGTGCTGGGCACCATCCAGTCGAACGTGGGCGTCGTCGACCTGCAGGCCGGCACGGATGGCGTGATCACGGTCGGTGCCAACGGTCTGGTAAACGCGGCGACGGCGGCGACACTGACCGCGACGGCGATGAATGTCGCCGGCACGATCGTCGCGCCCAATGCCAACCTGGTCGCGACATCCGGCACGCTGGGGCTGACCGGCACCATCAATGCGACCAGCAATGCGACCCTGAACGGTTCGGCCGGCATCAACGCCGCCGCCGGCCGGGTGATCGGTGGCGGCGGCCTGCTCGCGATCAGCCAGTTCGGCGCGGTGAACCTGAGCAATGCGAACAACGCGGTCTTCGCGAGCATCGGCCTGGCCGCGACGTCCTTCACCCTGAACAACACCACGGACCTGCTGCTGGGCGACGTCACGGCGGGCACGACGGCCACCGTCACCGCCCCGTCCATCCTCGCGACCGGCACGGTCACGGCGCCCAACGTTGTGCTGACCGCGAACACCGGCACGCTGGGTATCTCCGGTGTGGTCGATGCCTCGACATCCGTGGCCTTGACCGGCCAGACCGGCATCGTCGGCAATGCCGGGACGCTGATCGGCGGCGCACTGACCGCGAACAGCGCGGCCGGCGCGGTCGACCTGACCGGCTCGATGACGGTCGCCAGCGCGAGCGGCGGGGCCGATACTGACTTCCGGCTGGCCAACACCGGCGCGCTCGATCTTGGCAATGTCACCGCGGGTGGCTCGGTCGTGGTCGCGGCGCCGACGCTGGCGGTGTCGGGGATCGTCGATGCCACCGTGGCTGACCTGACCGCCAGTGTTGGCACCCTGACCCTGACCGGCACCGTCGATGCCTCGGCGTCCGCGTTCCTGACGGGGCAGGGGGGGATTGCGGGCTCGACCGGGCGGGTGATCGGCAACGGCACGCTGTCGGCGATCAGCGGTGGCGGCGCCATCGACCTGAGCAACGCGAACAACGCGGTCAGCAATGTCACGTTCGATGCCTCCGGCGCGGTATCGGTGGTCGATACCGGCGCGCTGACCCTGGATGGCGCCCGCGCCGGTTCGGCCGCTGTTGTGACGGCCGAGACCCTGACCGCGACCGGCCTGATCAACGCGCCGACCGTCAGCCTGACTGCGTCGACAGGTGCGCTGACGCTGACGGGGACGATCGATGCATCGTCCGCCGTGACCCTCAGCGGGAAGACCGGCATCGCCGGCAATGCGGGCACGATCATCAGCGGTGCCACTCTGTCCGCCGTCAGTGCGACCGGCGCGGTCGAGCTGACCAATCCCGGGAATGCCATTGCCGGCGCCAGCGGCTCCGCGGCCGGAGCCTTCCGCCTGTTCGATACGGGCGGGCTGGAACTCAGGAACGTGGCCGCGGGCAGCACCGTGGCCGTGTCCGCTGAAACCCTGCTCGCCGCCGGCCTGGTGACGGCGCCGACCGTCAGCCTGACAGCCCGCGTCGGGGCCCTGACGCTGACCGGCACCGTGGATGCCTCCATCTCCGTGAGCCTGGCCGGCCAGGCGGGGATCGACGGGTCCACCGGCCTCGTCAAAGGCGGCGGCGCGCTGACCGCGATCAGCCTGGGCGGGTCCGTGGACCTGACCAATGCCGCGAACGCGATCGTCAGCGCCACCGGCACCGCCGGCCTGGGTGCCTTCCGCCTGGCCGATACCGGCGGCTTGAACCTTGACAATGTCACCGCGTCCAGCACGATCAGCGCGACCGCCGCGACCCTGACGGCCTCCGGCACGATCGCGGCACCCGCCGTCGCCCTGACCACGACGACCGGAACCCTGGGCCTGACCGGCGTGGTCGATGCCGCCTCGGCCGCTGTCCTGACGGGCCAGGCCGGGATCGCCGGCGCCACCGGACGGGTGATCGGCGGCGGCACCCTGACCGCCGAAAGCGCTGGCGGCGGCGTCGATCTTTCGAACACCAGCAACGCCTTCTCGGCCGCCTCGGGCAGCGCGCTCACGACCTTCGCGCTGGCCGACAGCATCGCCTTGAACCTCGGCACGGTCCGAGCCGGGACCTCGGCCGTCGTCACCGCCCCCACCCTGGCCACAACCGGTTCGATCGTCAGCCCGACCGTCTCACTGATCGCGACGTCCGGCGCGCTGACCCTCGGCGGCACCATCGAGGCATCGACGACCGTCGCCCTGGCCGGGCAGGCGGGGATCGTCGGCGCCTCGGGCCGGATCATCGGCGGTGGCGCCCTGACGGCCAACAGCACCGCCGGCGCGGTCGACCTGAACAACGTCGCCAACGCGGTCGCCAGCGTCACCGGTTCGGCGGCCGGCACCTTCGCCTTCGCCAACGGCACCGCCGTGACCCTGGGCAATGTGACCAGCACCGGCGGGAACGTCTTCCTCCGCTCGGCCCACACGAACGGCATCACCTTTGACGCCGGCGCGACCGTCACCTCCGTCGCCGGCGGGATGGTGACGCTGCGGGCCGACCAGATCGCCAACCTCGGCACCGTCGGGGCGACCGGCGTGGTCAATGCCGGCGCGACCGGCACGTTCGAACTCGCACCCAACACGCAGGGGGAGGTCGTCTCCCTCGGCACCGTGCTCCTCCGCACCCTGTCGCTCGAATCGCTGACCGGCATCACCGCCAACCTGGTCCGCATCGGCGCCTACACGGCCCCGACCTCACCCCAGACCAGCAGCGTCACCACCGCCGGCTCGATCGCCATCGGTGGGGCCGGCTTCGACATGGCGAGCGGGGTGATCACCCCCGCGACGCTGGAGCTTTTCGCCGTTGTCGGCGCGGGCAGCGGCAAGGTTGACCAGACCGCCCCGCTGCTGTCGGTCGGCACGCTGACCGGTTCGGCCGGCAGCTTCACCCTGGCCGATCCGGGCAACCAGATCGCATCCGTCCCGCGGCTGACCGCCAGCACGGGCATCACGCTGACGGCCGCCACGGCGCTGACCCTGGGCACGATCACCACCACCGACGACTCGGTGGTCATCAGCGCGACGGCCCTGAGCGTGCCTGGCACGGTGACCGCCGCCGATGTCTCCCTGACCGCCAGCACGGGCACCCTGACCTTCGCCGGCACCATCGACGCTTCCGGCACGGTGACCCTGGCCGGGAAGGCCGGCATCGCGGGGGCCACCGGCCATCTGAAGGGCGGCCACACCCTTTCCGCCACCAGCGCCGCCGGGTCCATTACCCTGGGCAACACCGCCAATGCCGTCGCCGATGTCAGCGGATCGGCCAGCGGGTCCTTCGACTTCGCGAGTTTCGACACTCTGAACGTCGGCACGATCACCGCCGGCACGGCCGCGACCCTCTGGGCGACCGAGATGACGGTGTCCGGCTCCATCGGCGCCCAGACCGTATCTCTTGTGGCCACCACCGGCACGCTGGCCGTGATGGGTACGGTCGAGGCGACGGGCAGCGCCGACCTCGTCGGGCGGTTCGTCACCATCCCGGGCACGGTGATCGCGCCGGTCGCCACCATCAACGCCGCGGGCGGCGCGCTGACCCTGAGCGGCACGTTGCAGGCGACGACCGCCAACCTGTCCGCCACGGACGATATCGAGGGCGCGACCGGACGGGTGATCGGCAACACCACCCTGACCGCGTACAGCGCGTCCGGCGCCGTCACGCTCACCAACGTCAACAACGCTATCGCGAGCGCGAATGGCTGGGCCACCGGCGCCTTCGCGATCACCAGCGGCATCGACCTGAACCTGGGCACGATCTTTGCCGGCGGCACGCTCACCGCCCGCGCGCCCACTCTGACCGCATCCGGCTCGATCGGCGTCGCCGCCGCCACCCTCTCGGCCACCACCGGCACGCTTGGCGTCACCGGGACGGTGGACGCGACGACGCGCATGGTCGGCACCGGGCCGACCGTCTCGGTCGGCGGCACGATCATCGCGCCCGATACGACGCTGAGCGCGACGGTCGGCACACTGACCATCACCGGCGTGGTCGACGCCTCCACCCGGGCCGTGTTGTCCGGAGCCGCCGGGATCGCCGGCGCCACCGGCCGGATCATCGGCCTCGGCGCCCTGGCCGCCGACAGCGCCGACGGCTCCGTTATCCTGACCAGCCTCGATAACGCGGTCTCCAGCGCGACCGGCTCCGCCTTCGGTGCCTTCGCCCTCGTCAGCAGCACAGATGTCAGCCTGGGCAGCATCTCGGCCGGCACCAGCATCACCGTCAGCGCGCCGAACGTCACCGTGCTCGGCACGGTCGAGATCGACGTCGTGGCCACGCGGTACCTCAAGGAGGGTGAGCAGGTTGAGGTGCAGGATGACCCGACCGTCGCCATCCTGAATGCGCCGACCGTCTCCCTGACTGCGACGACAGGGCAACTCGTGATCGATGGCACGGTCGAGGCCTCGGCCGCCGCCATCCTGTCCGGCCACACCGGGATCGACGGCACCGTTGGCCGCGTCATCGGTGGCGGCACGCTGAGCGCGGTGAGCGCCGCCGGGGCGGTGACCCTGACCAACCCGAACAATGAGGTGGCCGCCGCGTCCGGATCGGCCTCGGGCGACTTCCGGCTGATCGACAGCGTGGCGCTGAACCTCGGTAACGTGACCGCGGGGCCGACCGCGCTGATCCAGGCGCCGACGCTGACCGCCGCGGGATCGGTCGTGGCGCAGACGGTGTCGCTGACGGCAACGACCGGGACGCTCGGGATCACCGGGACGGTGAACGCCACGACGGCCGCGGTACTGGCCGGCAAGGGCGGAATCATCGGCAACACCGGCACGATCCTGGGCGGCGGCGCACTGACCGCCAACAGCACCGGTGGAGCGGTCGAACTCGGCAATGCGGCGAACGCCGTGGCCAGCGTCACCGGATCGGCGCTGACCGGCTTCACGCTGGTCGATAGCAAAGGGCTGGAGATCGGCAATGTCTCCGCCGGCACGACGGCCAGCCTGACGGCGCCGACCGCGACGGTGCAGGGCGACGTGATCGCGGAGAACGTGACCATCATTGCGACCAGCGGGATGCTGGGGGTCGCGGGGACGGTCGATGCGACGACCCTCGCGGTCCTGACCGGGCAGACCGTCTCGGTCACCGGCGGCGTCTTCGGGCAGACGGCCTCGATCACCGCGAATACGGGGCGCCTGGACGTTTCCGGGACGGTGGACGCGGGGACACTGGCTGTCCTGAGTGGTCTGATCGTATCCGTCGCGAACACCGGCAGCGTCATCGCGCCGACAACGTCGATCGCCGCGTCGGCAGGCGTGCTGGAGGTCGCTGGCACGGTCAACGCGACCACCCGGGCGGAACTGCGTGGTCAGTCCGTGTCGATCTCCGGCAACGTGATCGCGCCCACGACGTCGATCTCGGCGCTTTCAGGCGCGCTGGAGGTGACGCTCGGCGGCACGGTGAACGCGTCCACCCAGGCCGATCTGCGCGGGCAGTCCGTGTCGATCGCCGGCAGCGTCATCGCGCCGACCACCTCGATCACGGCGTCTTCCGGCGCGTTGTCGGTAGGCGGTTTGGTGAATGCCACCACCCGGGCGGACCTGTCCGGGCTGTCGGTGTCGATCGCGGGTGAGGTCATTTCACCGATGACCTCGATCACCGCGTCCCTCGGCGCGCTGACGGTCGACGGGGCGGTGACCGCGAGCACCCAGGCGGATTTGCGTGGTCAGTCCGTATCGATCGGGGGCAATGTCATATCGCCGACGACCTCGATCACGGCAACCGCCGGGGCGTTGACGGTCGACGGGGCGGTGACCGCAAGCACCCAGGCGGTTCTGCGCGGCCAATCCGTGTCGATCGGGGGCGATGTCATATCGCCGACGACCTCGATCACGGCGACCGCCGGAGCACTGGACGTCGGCGGGGCGGTGGACGCATCCATCATCGCTGTCCTGACCGGAGAGACGGTGTCGATCGCCGGCAGCGTCATCGCGCCGACGACCTCCATCACCGCCTCCGTCGGCACCTTGGGCATCACCGGGGCCATCACCGCCACCACCGCGGCCGTCCTGTCCGGTAACGCCGGGATCATCGGCCCCACGGGCACAATCCTGGGCAACGGCGCGCTCAGCGCGATCAGTGCCAGCGGGTCGGTTGACCTCACCAACACTGCGAACATCATCGCCAGCCTGGAAGGATCGGCGCCTGGTTCGTTCCGGGTCACCGACAGCGTCGGGCTGGCCATCCTCGGCGGCAGGTCGGTGACCGCCGATACGGTCGGGATCACGGCGCAGAGCATCGCCAATGCCGGCACCGTCACCGCGAGCGGGGCGGGCTCCAGCACCGAACCCGCACTGCGCCTGATCGCGACCGGCGGGACGGTGTCCAGCAGCGGCCTGGTCCAGGCGACCAGCGCCAGTGCCGGCAACCTGCTGGTCTCGGCCACGGCAGGCATCGAGTTGTCCGGCACGATCACGGCCGCGGGACCTGGCACCGCGGACGCCCCGTCGCTCGCGCTGATCACGACCGGCGGTTCCATCACCCAGACCGCCGGTCTGATCGCGGCATCCCACGAAGCCGGCTTCCTGTCGGCGCGCGCCCCGGGCGGTGCCATCGCCTTCGCCGGCACCCTGATGACCGGCACTTCGACCACCACACCCACCGGTGCGATGGACCTGGTCGCCGGGGAAGACATCACCGAGACGGTGGTCAGCGACGCCACCGGATCGGTCGTGACCGGCCTGCTCACGGCCTCGGCCGGCGGCAACATCGCTCTGGCCAGCACGGCGACGACCGGCAACCGGATCGCCACCCTGGGTGCCATGAGCGGCGGGAACGTGACGCTCGCGAACGCCCGCGACCTGACCATCGCCGGCCCCGTGACCGCCGATGGCGGGTCCGTGCGGATCGATGTCCGCGGCGGAGAGGGGACGACCAGCAATCTGACCAACAACGGCGCCATCACCGCCGCCAGCGGCTCGATCCGCCTCACTGCTGACGGCTCGATCGACAACAACACCGGCGCCATCATCTCGGTGGGTGGGAACAAGAGCACCGCCATCAGGACCATCGAACTCATCGCGTCCGGCGGCACCATCGGTGTTGCGTCCGGTTCCTCGATCGGGGCAACCAGCCCGACCCTCAGCAGCATCACGCTCTCGGCGGGGGCGGGCATCACCACGGCCGGGACGATCATCGCCGGAACCGCGGTCAGGATGACCGCGGCGGCCGGGTCGATCGACAACAACACGGGGGGTATGATCACCGCGTTCGGCGCCGGGTCCGCTGACGCCCCCTCGATCGCGCTCATCGCGCTCGGCGGCACGATCGGCAACGCGGCCGGTGCGACCATCAGTGCGCCCATGATCTCCGGCAACATCTCTCTCCAAGCCGGGTTCGGCATCACGACGGCCGGGACGATCACCGCCGGCGGCTCCGGCGCACCAGCGATTGCGATGACCACCGGCGGCATGCTGGCCCAGAACGGCGGCCTGATCGCGGCCACCAACGCCGCCGGGTCCGCGAGCCTGAACGCCGGCAGCATCGACATTGCCGGCCTGCTGACCGTCGGATCGGCCGGCACGCTGGCCCTGACCGGCACGGGCGCGATCTCCGAGGGCGGGGGCACCGGCACGATCATTGCCGGGCGGCTCACCGGTTCCTCCGGCGGCACCACCACGCTGGACAACCTGGCCAACCAGATCGGCGCGCTGGGTCCGTTCTCCGCCGGCTCCGACCTGACGCTACTGAACAGCGTCGAGGCCATGACGGTCAGCGGCTCCATCACTGTCAGCGGAGAGAACAGCACGTTGTTCCTCCGCAACGGCTCGTCTGGCGGCGGCTCCGACCTGCTGCTGGCCGACGACAGCCGGCTTCAGGCTACGAACGTGACGCTGCTCGCCCCCGACCGGATCAACGGGCCGGACACGACGATCGTGGCGACCGCGCTGACCCTGCCCAACGCCGGGGCGGCGGTGACCGCGGCCAACCAGATCATCCTGGGCGACCCGACCAGCGCCAATCCGATCCCGACCAACAGCATCGGGCGCCTCGGCCCGATCGTCGCCAACCAGTCCCTGGTGGTGATGAACGCGACCGAACTGCTCCTCGGCGGGGATATCACCGCCCCGACGATCCGGATCGGTGCCACCAACGGGCTTACGATCGCCAACAACGTGACCATCACGACCGGAGGCACCGTGCTGGCGCTGCCGGCGCAGTCCTCGGTGCCGCCGGATACGGATGCGTCGGTCGGGTTCAACCTGGCCCTGCTGGACAGCAGCGGCACCATCGACCTCGGTCCGCGCCTGACGATCCAGGGCCTGCCGGGCGTGGCAGAACCCACCATGCGGATCGCGCAGACCCAGGGCGGTCAGGTGCGGTTCGGGGAACTGGTGGCGCCGTCCACGAGCGTGGTGCTGCATGTCGGCACAGGCTCTGCTGTCTCTCAGGGCGGAGGCAACATCGATGTGAAGAACCTGTTCGTCTTCTACCGCAGCGGCGCGCCTTCCATCCAGCTCAGCGGCAACGTCGGCGGGCAGAGCGCCTCGGGCGCGGCGACGATCAGCCGCATCGGGCGCGAGACGGTCACCGCGGCCTTTGGCCAGACGGAGCTGGGCCTGATCTTCGACCCGAGCTCGGTCTACCAGATCAACCAGTGCAGCATCACGTCCGTGAATTGCGTGCTGACCTCGACCCTGCAGATCCCGCCGCAGTTGCCGTTGCAGACCCTGTACCTGCCGCTGCCGCCCAGCGTGCTGGATGACCCGGACCTGCTGCTGCCCTTCATTTCGGACCAGGACGACTGATCATGCCCCGCCCGACATCGTTCATGCGTCTGCCATCGGTCTCCCGGCTTCTCCCGCTGGCCGCCGTGATCGGCCTGCTGGGGTGTGAGGTGCCGCCGCCGGATGCCTATGTCTCGGGCGGACCGCGGGGAGAGGGCGTGCTGGTCGGGCACAACAGCGTGGGCGATCCGTGCTTCCAGTACAAGCAGGACGGCGGGGCCGACGTCTATTGCGGGGCCTGGGGCCAGCCGGCCGGGCGCATCCGGGTGTCAAACGCAGGCGGCGCCGTGGACCAGCAGGCGGGGCGGCTTGCGTCCTCGCTCGCGCCGCGCATCACCGATTGCGGCACGCCGCAGCCGATCCGCTTCAACGGCGCCGACCAGGCCGTGCAGATGACCTGCGCCCGAGGCCGCTGGTCACATGCCGCGATGGTCGCGCAGGTCGGTAGCCAGATCTATTTCGCCGATGGCATGGAAGCCGTCGTGCCGGCCATGCAACGCTCGATCGGCGTGCTGGCGGGGCGCGCCCAGCCCTTGCCGCCCGAGGAAGGCGTCCGCCGCTCCTCCGGCCGTCGTCCCGATCCCAACGACTTCCAGGGTCTGATGCTGGCCGGGGACGCGGCCAACCGCGAAGGCTTCTGGGAGGAAGCGGCGACCTATTTCCGCTCTGCCCTGCAATTGCTCGACAAGAACCCGCGCAAGGACGACTGGGCGCGGTTCAACGCGCTGATGGGCCTGGGCATCCAGCTTTCCAACCAGGGCAAGTTCACCGAGGCCGACGCGATCTTCGCTCAGGCCAGCGCCCCGGCCCTGTTGCAGAGCGGGCTGTTCTCTCCGGCCCAGTACGATCACTACAAGGGCCGGCACCTGCTCAATCGCGGCCTGGACCAGAACGACAATCCCGACCTGACCGAAGCGCTGCGCCTGCTGCGCTCGGCCGAGGCGCGCTATGCCGCCAACGTGCCGACCGGCGCCACCGCGCCATCGGCCTCCACCGAAAACCTGACGCGGTTCGCCGCCACGACCCTGGTCGCGCAACTTTCCGTCGGCGGGCAGTTCCAGGCCGCCGCGCCGAACGCCCTGGAAGCCGTGCTCGGTGTCATCGAGACCCGGCGCAACCAGGCCGTTGTCCTCCGCGCCTTGGGCGAACAGGATCAGGCGCTCGCCATGGCCCTCAGCGCCGAGGACTTCGCCCGTTCGCGCGGCATGACGATGCCCAAGGTGGCCGCGTTCTTCTACCGCACGACGGGCGTGGTCATGCTCCGCGGCGGACAGATCGACCCCTCCGTCGGCAAGCTCGGCCAGTCGGTGGAGGCGTTCCGTGCCGGCTGGCGCACTACTCCGACGCCGCAGTTGGCGCAGACCCAGCTCCGCCGAGCCGAAGCGTTGCTGCGGTCGGGCGATCCGGAGGGGACGTTCAAGTCCTGTCGGGCCGCCACCGAGGTGCTGGTGACGCTGCGGCAGAGCGTGGAGGCGGACCTGCTGGTTCCCTGCCTCGTGGCCTATGCAAGGCGGGTTGGTTCGGCCTCCGATCCCCAGCCTTTGCTGCGGGAGATGTTCCTGACGGCGCAGTTGTCCCGCGCCTCGGCCACGGCGGAACTGGCGCAGCGGGCGGCACTGCGCCTGGCGGCCGATCCGAAGATCGCGCGGGAACTGTCGATTCGCGACAACGCGAACGCCGAACTGAACGACCTGCGGGAGAAGCGGGCGAAGCTGCCGCCGGGTTCGGCCGAGGTCGCGCAGATCGACCGGCAGATCGAGGCGGCCGAGACGGCGCTGCGCCAGACCGAGATCGACCTGCAGGACGCGCTGCCGAACTACCACGCGCTGCTGGAACCCTTCGCGACGGCGGGTGCCGTGTTCTCTGTCCTGCGGCCAGGCGAGGCATTCGCGTCCATCACCCTGGCGGACACCGATGGTTGGGTGTTCCTGCTGCGGGACGGCCAGATCCGCATGGGCCAGATCGACGGCGGCAACCGGCGCATGGAAGACCTGGTCACCAAGCTGCGCGCCAGTATCGAGCCTTCCGGCAACACCCTGCCGGACTACGACACGACCACGGCCCGGGCGCTTTATACCGCCGTGTTCGGTTCGGTCGCCGCCGGCCTCGATGGCGCCGCGGAACTCAGCGTCGCGCCCTCCGGCAAGCTGCTGTCGATCCCGTTCCAGGTGCTGACGACGGATGCGTTCACCGGTACGAACCTGGCCGAGGCGCCGTTCCTGGTGAAGAAATTCCCGATCACCCATGTGCCCTCGGCCGCCAACCTGCTGCGCCTGCGCCAGCCTTTGGACTCGCGGGCCGGGGCGCCCGTGGCGGCCGCGCCGAAACGGCCCTGGTTCGGCTTCGGCGCCTCCAACCCCATCACCCCGGCGGTCGCATCGCGGCTGTATCCGACAGCCCGCTGCGGAGAGGCACAGAGCGCGTCGCGGATCACCCAGTTGCCGGTGCTGCCCGGCGCCGAACGGGAACTGAACGCGGTGCGCCGCTTGATCGCCGGGTCCGCGGGCGACGAATTGCTGGGGGCCGCGTTCACACGCCGAGCCACGATCTCTCGCCCGTTGAGCGATTATCGGGTCCTGCACTTCGCGTCCCACGCGCTGCTGCAATCGGACATTGCCTGCCTGGATGAACCGGCCATCGTCACGACGGTCGCGCCGAACGATCCGACGCCGGCGCTGCTGACGGCGACGGATATCCTGGTGAACATGAAGCTCAGCGCCGATGTCGTGGTGCTGTCGGCCTGCAACACCGGCGGCGGCAGCGGCCGGGATGGTGGTGAAAGCCTGTCGGGACTGGCCAAGAGCTTCTTCTTCGCCGGCGCCCGCGCGCTGATGGTCACGCACTGGTCGGTGGACGACTATACCAACGTGCGCCTGGTGGTGGAGGCGTTGGACGGCATGAACGAAAGCCCGACGGGTGCCCTGTCCCCCGCCCTGCGGAAGGCGCAGATGCGGATGATGGCCACGCCGGGGTATGAACATCCCTTCTTCTGGGCGCCGATGATCGTGCTGGGGGAAGGCGGAGGTCGCCCGCCTGCCGCCGGAAGCGCTTCTTCCGTCCGTTCGGCTGGGTTATGATCGGTCCAGCCTGGAGCATGAGCCGGATTGGTCGGAACGCCGCCTGAGCAGAAACGCATAGGGAAATACACCGTCCTCCGCATGCTGGGCCGCGGCGGGGCGGGGGTCGTGTACGAGTGCCTCGATCCGGATCTGGATCGGTCCGTTGCGATCAAGAACCTGCTGCCGGCCGAGGACGCCGAGGGGCAGGAACACCTGGAGCGCTTCCGCCGCGAAGCCCAGGCTCTGGCGCGGATGGCGCATCCGAACATCGTCCGCATCTATGACTACGACGACCGGAGCGAGGACTTCCCGTTCATCGTGATGGAGTTCGTCGAGAGCGGGTCGCTGCGGCAACTCCTTGATCCGGATCATCCGATGGCGCCGGCGCGGGCGTTCAGCCTGGTGTGCCAGGTGCTGGCGGGGCTCGCGGCGACGCACCGGATCGGCGTGATCCATCGCGACATCAAGCCCGGCAACATCCTGATGCGGGGCGACCTGCCGCTGCTCGCGGATTTCGGCATCGCCCGGATCGCCGACAAGCGATCCACCATGGTCGGCACCGTGATCGGCACGGCGCACTACATGGCCCCCGAGCAGTTGCTGGGCGGGGAGATCGATGAGCGGGCCGACATCTGGTCGACCGGCGTTCTGCTGTACCAGATGCTGACCGGCCACCAGCCGTTCGACGGTGCCAACGCGCTGACGATCATGGACGCGATCCGGAACGCGACCCCCGCGCCGCCGTCCGAACATTGCCTGCCAGGACTGATTTCCGCCGCGCTGGACCAGGTCGTGCTGAAGGCGCTGGCGAAGCGGCCGGAGGATCGGTTTGCCTCGGCCGATGCGTTCGCCCAGGCGCTGGAGGAGGCGATGCACGCGCCGTCCGAGCTTGATCGGACGATCGTGGTGACGCCGTCCGCCGCGCCGGCCGCGGCTGGGGCGCCGCCTGTGCGGAAGGCGTCCCCCCTGCCGTGGGTGCTGGGTGGCGGAGCGGTCGTGGCGGCGGGGGTCGGCGTCGCCGTCTGGCTTTTGTCCGCCACGCCAACCCCGATCCTCGTTCCCCGTCCGGTCGACCCGCCGGTGGCGGCACGGGTGGAGCCGCCGGTGGTCACTCCACCTGCGACCCCAGCGCCCGTTGTTCAGGAGGCATCAGGGGCGGGGACACGGCCTCCGGACGATCCACCGGCTGGCCCGGCCGCCGTGACGCCTCCGACCGTGGTTGTTGCCCCGGTGGGCGCGCCACCGGTCGTTGCGGTGCCGGCCGATCCGCCGGTGACGGCGCCTCCGGTGACCGCCCCCACCCCGCCGCCGCCCACCGGACCGCGGCTGGCGGATTTGCGGAACCTCGTCTTCAGCGCCGATTGCGCCGTGATCGGCGGCTCGCTGGAACCCGGGCGGATGATCCTGAGCGGCCTGGGGGCAAGCGATCTCGTGACGCCGCTCCGCGACCTGTGGACCACGCTGCATGATGGGAACGGCGCCTCCCGCTTTGACGTGACCGGCCTGGCCCGAGTCCCCGGCGTCTGCGAGGCGCTGGGCTTGGTGCGGCCCTACGCCGAACCGCTGGGATCGACGCGGCGTCCCGTCTCGGTTCGGGTGGCGGCCAAGGGGGATACGCCAGGGGACGCGAACAGGCTGAACCTGCGCCCCGATGCCGGGTTCTCCCTGTCGGTCGGGATGCCGGATTTCGCCGGCTGGATCCAGGTGGACTACTTCAGCTTCGCCGACAACGCCGTCCTGCATGTCGGCCTGTCCGCGCCGCGCGTCAGCCGCCAGCCAACCCCGTTGCCGCAGGCGATCCAGTTGAACGCCGCCGAAACGGCCCTGGTGTTCAATGGTTCGGCCGGCTCCCCGGGCGAAGACATGGTGATCGCCATCGCCTCGCGGGAGCGGCTGTTTGCCCAGCCGCGGCCGGAGATCGAGGACGCCCAGGCCTATCTGGCCGCTCTGCGCGCTGTCCTGGAGGGACGGGCGCTAGGGACGGTGGCGGCGCAGGCGATCCCGGTGATCATCCAGCCGCCGCCCTGATCCGGATCACGGCAGCGGGGCGGTCGCGAGCCGCCGCAGCCATCCGTCCGGCATGGCGGCAAGGAACCGGGCCCGCAGCGCCTGCAACGCCTCCGCGCTGATCCCCAGCCGTTCGGGGCTGATATAGCGGTCGTCCGGGGTGAACATCAGGAACGCCTGCATCTCGTTCACCAGCAGGTCGGTGTTCTGGGCGTCGTAGTTCTGATCGACCAGGAAGCGCTGGAACGCCGCCCGTTCCTCGGCCGAGAGGATGTCGGACCAGGCCTGCCGCGCGAAGGCGGCATAGAGCGGGTTGGTGAAGAACTCCCCATGCGACAACTCGTGCCGCAAGATGATTCGGCGGGTGAAGGCATCCACTGAGTCCGGGCCGACGCGCGCCACGGTGATGATGGCGCCCCGGTTGGTGGGGTCCGTCAGGCCCTCCTGCCGGACCAGGGCGCGCAGGGCCGCCTCCTCCGGGTTCAGACGGACGCCGTCCCGGTCGGCGGCGGCGAAGAACCGGGTCAGGTCCGCCGCGGCATAGTCATGCCCGTAATAATAGCTGTCGGTCGTCTCGCCAGACCGCGCGATTTCCGCCGCCAGAGCGTCGTCGTCCAGCACCTTGTCCTTGGGCAGGGCGGCCTTCTCGATGAAGGCGGCGACGCGGTTCAGCGCCAGGCCCTGCTGGCGCAGCGTGGGGTAGTCGAGGATCAGGATCAGCGGATTGTCCGCCAGGCGGAACACCCGCAGCCGGTCGGAGTCGTGGACGGCGATCTGCGCCTCGGTCGCGACGGTGATGGGGATGGCTGCAGCCGGCGCGGGGGAGGAGGACGGTGCCGGCGGGAGATCAGGGCGCGCCAGCAACAGCCACCCCGCCAGCCCGATCATGATGGTGGCGCCAACACCCAGCAGCGCGACCAGCACAACGGGACGACGCACGGGCGGCTTGGTCGCGGCAACGGGCTTGCGGACAAACGTTGCCTCGATATCCGCTTCGGGAGCCTTGGCACGCGTTGTCCGGTTCGGATCGGATGGCGGCCGCAGGGGGCTTCCCCTCCTGGGTGATCGGCGCGGCCGGTGCTATCCGTCCAGATTGACGATGTGGACGCGGCGGTTCCGGGGTTCCGGCACATTGTCGGCGGTGGGAATCATGAGCTGTCCTTCCCCGACCCCGCGCGTGCTGAGGCGTTCCGCCGGCAGCCGAAACTGCTCAATCAAGAATCCCGCCACCGTCGCCGCTCGGCGTTCCGAGAGTTCCTGGTTCATGGTCCGGTCACCCACGGAGTCGGTGTGGCCTTCGATCAGGAACCGCGATTGTCCCATGGATTCATGAGTCAGCGCCTGTCCGAGGGTCCGCAGCGCCTGGACGGCGGAAGGGGTCAGCTCCGCCGATCCGGTGACGAACAGGATGTTCATGTTGGCGGAGGGGCGGCTGTCGGCGGCGGCCGCCGGGGCGGCCGTTGTTGTCGCAACAGCGGCCGGCGCGGTGGCACGGGGCGGAGCGACGGCCTGGGATGCGCTGGCCTGCTGGGTCGGACTGGGTTGCGCGATCGGCGCGCCCGGCTTCGGCAGCCCGCGCTGGACGATCGGCGCGGTCGCTGACCGCGGGCGAAGCTGGCCGATCAATGCATCCACCGCCTGCTGGTCAGCCTGTGCGTGAACCGGCGCCGCCAGCATCACGACGGCAAGGGCGGGAATGATCACTCGGCGCATCGCGGTAACCTCTTGAAAAGGACGAGTCCTGTACACGCACTTCGCAGCGTTCAACCTTGCATCAATTTTGGACGATTTGGCCTCGGATCGCAAGAATTGAGTCGTACCGGGCAACGCACCGCCCGCCGCGGCGCCCTGTCGCGGCTGGGAGACAGCGGTGTTCGATACGGCCAAGCAGCGGTTATCGTTTCCGTATGTCGACGATCGCGGCGAACCCGGTCTCGGTCCCGATCGCCAGCCAGCCGCCCTCCGCGCTCCAGGCCAGGGTCGTGATCGGCCCGTTGTCGGGTGGCGCGATGGGCATGATGCGGGAGGAGTCGATGTCCGCCAGCACCACCAACCCGTCGGAGAACCCGCCCGCCACGACGTCCTGGGAGGGGTGGGAGGCGACCTGCTGACAGATGATCCCGTCGCCGCCGGCCAGTTCGAGCGGCGCCTTGCCCATCGGCCCACCGCCATGGAACGGCCACAGGACCATCGCGTCGGCCCCGCTGCTGGCCAGCCACTTGCCCTTGCGGGTGAACGACAGGGCAAGGGTCTTGGCGGGATAGCCGCTCATGCGCATGTGCTGGCCGTCGGACAGGCGCCAGCCGTGCAGCGCGTTCTCCTGCATGGCGGTGACGACGGCGTCGCCATCAGGGTGGAAGGCGACGCCAATATGGCTGCCCTTCCATTCCAGCTTGCGCGGGGTGTCGGTCTTGGCGGCGACGAACCAGATCGAGGCCCCGTTGTAGTGCGAGGCCGCAACGCGCTTGCCCTTGGCATCGAAGGCGAGGCCGGTCACCGAGGATGGGTGCGTCCATTCCTTCAGCTTCTTGCCGGTTTCATCGAACAGATGCACCAGCTTGCCGACGCTGGCCGCGATCAGCCCCTTGCCCTTTTCCAGCGCATAGGTGGCGACATGCTCCACCCATTTCATGCCGTGGCTGGCCAGCGTGTGGACCTGGCCATCCGCGTCGACCCGCTTGAGCGCGCCGTCGTCGCCGCCGGTGATGAAGCCGCCCGGGGTGGTGTCTGCGGTCAGCGACAGGATGGCGCCGTCATGGACCTCCACCGTTGTCCAGTTGTCCGGATCGGACAGGGTCACGAGACGCAGGGTGCCGTCGCCGAGGGCGAAGGCGAGGCGGTTGCCGTCGCGGGAAAACCGGGCGGCCACGACGAAGGCGCCGAGGTCGCGGGTGGTGCCGCGGCTTTCGATCAGGAAGCGGGGTTGGGTGGTCTGGCTCATTGGCTTGTCCCGATCGTCGTTCAGCCGGCCACGCAACCCTCGAACCCGCGCCGCAGTTGCGGGCGGTTCAGGTTGCGGCCGATGAACACGATCCGGCTCGCGCGGGCTTCGCCGTCCTTCCACGGGCCGATGAAGTCCCCGTCGGCGATCATGTGGACGGCCTGGAAGGCGAAGCGGCGGTCGTCGCCCTCATAGTTCAGGATGCCCTTGGTCCGCAGCAGGTCCGCGCCCTTGTCCTGCAGCAGCGCGCCGATCCAGGCGTTGAACTTCTCGGCGTCGATCGGCTTGTCGACCTCGAAGCTCATGGAGGAGACCTCGTCGCTGTGCTCGTGCTCATCCTCGCCGGAGAGGAAGTCGGGCTGCATTTCCAGGATGCGGGTCAGGTCGAAGGCGCCCTGGTTCAGCACGTCGGTAATCGGCACCGCGGAACGCTGGGTGCGGTGGATGACGGCGAAGCGGTTGATCTGGCGGATCTGAGCCTCGACGGCTTCCAACTCCTCGGGCGTCACCAGGTCGGTCTTGTTCAGGATGATCACGTCGGCAAAGGCGATCTGTTCGGCCGCCTCGGTGCTGTCTATAAGCCTCGCCGGCAGGTGCTTGGCGTCGACGACGGTGACGATGGCGTCGAGGCGGGTCTTGGCCTTCACGCCCTCATCCACGAAGAAGGTCTGGGCGACCGGGGCGGGGTTTGCCAGCCCGGTCGTCTCGATGATGATCCCGTCGAACTTGTCGCGTCGCTTCATCAGCCCGCCGACGATGCGGATCAGGTCGCCGCGCACGGTGCAGCAGATGCAGCCGTTGTTCATCTCGAACACTTCCTCGTCGGTATCGACGACAAGGTCGTTGTCCACGCCGAGTTCCCCGAACTCATTGATTACGACCGCGTATTTGCGGCCGTGCTGCTCGGTCAGGATGCGGTTCAGCAATGTCGTCTTGCCGGCGCCGAGGTAGCCGGTCAGCACGGTCACCGGAACCTGGTCCGGAGTGTCGGTGTTCGCCATGGGTCCTGCTCTCCGCCCGTCGATCATGTTGGCGCCACATATAGGACGGGATGGCCCGGTCAACCACCACCGAGGTTCGGCCTATCAGAACCGGGACGGGTTCCGGTATCAGACGGTCTCCTCCGCCAGCGGGTTCCCCCACGCATGCTGCTTCGTCGTCTGCTGGTCGTGCTGATCACCGTCCTGGGCTCGCTGGCGCTGGATGCGGCGTTGTGGGCGGCGCTGGCACCCGGCGGGTGGACCGGCGCCAAGGTCGTGATGCTGGCCAGTTTCGCGCTCGCGACGCCCTGGGTCGGGTTCTGCCTCGCCAACGGCGCAATCGGCTTCGCGATCCTGATCGCACGAGGCCGGAACACGCCACCCTGGGACGCCGAACCGCCAACCCACCTGCCAATGACCGCCCTTGTGGTGACCGTCCGGCAGGAGGACATGTCTGGCGTCCTGCCCCCCTTGCGCCGCCTGCTCGATGCACTCGACGTTGCCGGGGTGGGGGAACGCTTCGCCGCCTGCATCCTGTCCGACACCGCATGCCCCGCGACCGAGGAGGAACAGGCCGTCGCCGCCTTCCGCGCCGCCGACCGCGATCCCGCCCGCATCCGCTACCGCCGCCGCACGTCGAATGAGGGCTACAAGGCCGGCAACGTCATGGACTTCCTCGACCACCACGCGGACGAGTTCGAGTTGATGGTTACCCTCGACGCCGACTCCCAGATGTCCGCCCGCGCCGTGCTGCGCCTCGTTGGCGCCCTGGCGCGGGAGCCTCGGCTGGCCATCGTCCAGCATCTTGTCGTGGGCGTGCCGGCGCGTTCAGCCTTTCCCCGGCTGTTCCAGTTCGGCATGCGGGCCGGGATGCGGACCTGGGCCACCGCCGTCGCCTGGTGGCAGGGGGATGAGAGCTGCTACTGGGGCCACAACGCCGCGATCCGCATCGCCCCCTTTCGTGCCCACGCCCGCCTGCCGCTGCTGCCCGAGGGTGTGTCCGGCGGCCGCCACATCCTCTCCCACGACCAGGTCGAGGCCGCGATGCTCGCCGGCGCTGGCTGGGGTGTCCGCCTGATCCCGGAGGAGGACGGATCGTTCGAGGCCAATCCCCCGGCCTTCCCCGAGTTCGTCCGCCGGGACCTGCGCTGGCTGGCCGGGAATCTCCAATACCGGCATCTGCTTGGGATGCCGGGGCTGCGGCCGATGGGGCTGTGGCAACTCAGCCAGGCGATCCTGATGTTCGCGGTGACGCCCTGCTATCTGGTCCTGCTGCTGGCCGCCGCCTGGGCCGCCGCGACCGACCCCGTCTCGCCCTTTCCCCTGGGCGACGTCCTGGTCGTGGCGGTGGGCTGGATGGCGATGATCTATGCCCCGAAGCTGCTGGGATATCTGGAGGTCCTGCTGTCGCCAGACAAACGTCTCCGGTATGGCGGGGCGGGGCGGGTCATCCTGGGCGGGGTGCTGGAGTTTGGGTTCACCCTGATCGTCGATCCGATCACCGTCGTGAGCAAGACCGCCACCATCCTGCGCCTGTTCGCCGGCCTGCCCGCCGGCTGGGCGCCGCAGAACCGCGCCGATCGCGGGGTTGCCTGGTCCGAGGCCACGCGCCTGTTCTGGCCGCAGACCGTGCTGGGCCTGGGGGTCTTCGCCGCCTTCGCCTCGGCTGGCCCGGGCGCGGTCCTGGTCGCCCTGCCGCTGGCCGGTGGGTTGCTGGTCGCCATCCCGTTCTGCGTCCTGACGGCCGACCCGCGCCTGGGGGCCTGGCTGCAACGGCGGGGGATCGCGGCGGTGCCCGAGGAGGTGACCCCTGGCAGATAACCCCCTGGGATGTCATCCGCTGGGGCGGTCACCCCTTGGGAGGTGACACGGCCGAAAGGGCGGGGTAGCTCCGACGGCGGGAGGACGCACTGATGGCGGAACCAACGATCGAGGCCCTGCGGGATTTGCTGCTGGCCGGGGAGCCGGTGCCGGCGGACTTGGCGTCCCGTGTGACAGGAGACCTCCGCCTGGATCGGGCACCGTTGCGCGACCTCTCGGTGCTGGCCGGCTGCACCGGGCTGCGGGGGCTGTTCCTGAACCGCGTCCTGGTGACCGACGCCGCCCCCCTCGCCGGGCTGCACGGTCTGGAGCGGCTCAGTCTGAAACTGACCCGGATCACCGATATCGCGCCCTTGGCCGGCCTGACCGGGCTGAGCAGCCTGATCCTGTCCTTCACCTCGGTCACCGACGTGGCACCCCTGGCCGGGCTGACCGCGCTGGAGAGCCTCTATCTGACCGGCACGCTGGTGGCCGACATCACGCCCCTGGCCGGCCTGACGAAGCTCGACCGACTGGATCTGGGGGCAACCGGGGTGTCCGACATCAGCCCGCTGGCCGGCCTGACCCGCCTCCGCAGCCTGGAGCTCTGCGACACCAAGGTCACCGACCTGACCCCCTTGGCCGGCCTGATGGCGCTGGAATTCCTGGACCTCGGGGAGACAAAGGTCACCGACCTGTCGCCCCTCGCCGGGATCACCGGCCTTCGCCGCCTGGACCTGCGGGGAACCGCGGTCACCGACCGCTCCATGCTTCCCCCCACCTGCGAAATCGTCTCATCCCAAACCTACCGCCGTGCTCGGCGGTGGCGGTAGGAGAAAGGCGAGCCCCCGCGGGCACGGCGAGCAGGCAACGTGACAACGGGGAAAGGCGTGGATGGCGGCCCTTCGGCCGCCACGACGTAAAAAGGCCTTCGGCTACTGGAACTTCTTCGCCCACTCCATGTATTTCTTCGCCGTTTCATGCACGCCGTCGAAGTATTTCCGGAACTCCGCGTTGTCCATGATCCGGACCTCCAACCCCACGTCCTCCATCTTCTTCAGATGGTCCGGGTTGTTCATCGCCTTGGTCAGTGCCGCCGTCAGGTAGGCAACCACGGCCGGCGGCGTTCCCTTCGGCACCGCCACCCCGCGGGTCGAGCTCGAAAGCACCGTCGGGAACCCGAGTTCGGCGGTGGAGGGCGCATCCGGCATCAGCTTGGACCGCTGGCTGTCGGTCACCGCCAGCACCCGGACCTCTCCGGCCGCGGCGCGCTTGCGGACGCTGCCCACGTTGTCGAAGGCCACGTCCACATGTCCGCCCAGGATCGCGGTGAACTGCTGCGCCGCGCTGTCGAAATGGACGATGCGGAATTTGATGTTGGCCGCTTCCTCCAGCATCATGATGGCCAGATGGTCATCGCTGAGGATGCCGGTCGTGCAGGCGGAAATCTTGTTCGGCTCCTTCTTCGCCGCGGCGACCAGGTCGGCCAGCGTCTTGAAGGGGCTGTCCGCCTTCACCCAGATCGCGCCGGCGTCGAACACCTGGTTGACCAGCAGGAAGAAGCCGTCCGACCCGAACAGCGCCTTGCGTTCCGGGTCCAGGATGATCGTATTCGTCCCCGGCATATGGACCATGCCCATCGTGTAGCCGTCGGGGCGGGCGCGGGCGAGTTCCGTCAGGCCCAGCTGCGCGCCGGCGCCCGGCTTGTTCACGACGATGACGGACTGGCCGATATCCTTCTCCATCACCGAGGCCAGGATGCGTGCCCCAACATCGGTCGGCCCGCCCGCGGCCGCGGCGACGATGATCTGGATCGAACGGCGGGGGAAATCCTGTGCGAGGGCGGGTCCGCCCATGGTTGCGACCGCGGCGCCGGTCCCGATCAGCGTTCGGCGAGTAAGCATAACGAACCTCCGGTTGATTCTTTGTCATCCCTCATTGGGGACGTGTTCCCGATGATGAACGGTTTTCCTGTGTTGGCAAGTTGACGGTCAGGGGCGGACCGGATGCCCCGCGGCGCCGATCAGCCAGGCGCGGGTTTCCTCCGCCGACCACCAACTGACGATCAGGTGTGGCGCCTCGGCGGCGATGCGGATCGCCTGTTCGGGCTCACTCTCGATGAAATGGGTGCAGCCCCAGCGCGTCGCCGCGGCGGCCTTGTAGCGGGAGACAGCGGCGATCGCGTCCGGCACATCCGCCGGCCGGCATTCCAGCGGCAGGTCGCCATAGCCCCAGCGCGCCAGCCATTCATGCGTCCGGTCGCGGTCCATCTCCGGCCGGCCGGTGATGATCACGGCGCGGTCGCGGGCGAAGGGGGGCAAAGCGGGGAAGGGTTCCAGCGCCTGCCGCCGCCGCAGCGCCGCTTCCAGGTCGGCGTCGTAATGGGCACGCGGCACGTCGGGCAGGAACACGCCATCGAGGTCGAGGCCGAAGAAGGGTTGCTCGAACGCCCGGTCCGCCGGGGCTCCGGTCGCGCGCCTGGCCCGGGCGGCGGGCGTGGCCTCCCCCCGTTCCCAGGGGAAGCGGAACAGCTCCCGCATCGGGTGGGAGAAATCGGGGACGTGGCGGGTCGTGTCGGGGTCGTGGGTGATGGTCAGGGTGGCGCACGCATGGCCCTGGGCCAGCAGCGCCGAACGGACCGAGGCCATCGTCGCGCCGGTGGCGCAGCAATCATCGATCAGCAGGATGCGGCCCGTGGCGGGCGCGGGGCCGACCCAGTGCGTGGCCCCGCTCGCGCGGTCCCAGCCCAGGATGAACAGCGGCAACGCGAGCATGCAGGATGCCATCGTGCCCGGCACCAGCCCGCCGCGCGCGATCGCCGCCACCGCGTCCGGCTCCCAGGCCGCGGCGTGGTCGAGCAGCGCGGCCACCATCCGTTCGGCCTGGTCATAGCCTATGAAGACCGGCATCCGGTCGGTGGCGAGGCCCTTCCAGGCCGGCTTGGCGTCGCTCAGCGCTTCATCTCCATGCCCACGCGCTTGTTCACGAACCGCAGGGTATAGGCCTTGGAGAGGTCGATGCCCCGCTTGTAGACGCCGACGGCGGCCATGGTGTCGTAGAAGGCCTGCCAGCGCGCATCCGTCATGGCGCCGATGCCCAGGGTCAGGGAGTCGCCGGAATCGACCGTCCCCCGCTCGATCATCGTCTTGCGGCCAAAGTCGACCAGGTCCGCGGGCATTTCGGGATTGGTCTTCACGATCAGCTTGTTGGCGGGGGTCGGGTCGCCATACAGGTAGGAATACCAGCCCTTGATCGAGGCATCGACGAAGCGCTGCACCAGTTCGGGCCGGTCGCGGACCAGCTTCGTGCTGGTCGTGATGATGTTGGCATATCCCTGGTAGCCCGAGTCCGGCAGCGGCAGGATGACCGGGTCGATCCCGGTCTTTTGACGGATCAGGAATGGCTCGCTGCTGACATAGCCCTGCTGGATGGCGTTCTTGTCCGCCAGGAAAGGGGCGAGGTTGAAAGTATAGGGACGGATCTGGCTGTCGGAGTAGCCGTACTTGGCCGCGAGGTAGAGCCACCAGCCGGTGCGCGTGTCCGCGCCGATCATGATCGGCTTTCCCTTCAGCGCCTCGAAGCTGTCATTGCCCTGGTTCGGGTGCGCGATCAGGATCGAGAGGTCGCGCTGGAAGGCCGAGGCGATGGCGATGAATGGCAGGTTCTCGGCCGCGAATTCGATCGCCCGCCCGCCGCCGAGGTTGAAGTCCAGCCGGCCGGCCAGCAGCAACTGCATATGGTTGATCTGGGGCCCGCCCTCATGGATCGTCACGTCCAGGCCGTGCTGGGCGTAGATGCCGGTCGCGAGCGCCTGATAGTAGCCGCCGTATTCCGCCTCGGCTTTCCAGTCGAGGCCGAAGGCGATCTTGTCCATGGCCTGGGCCGGGAGCGGCAGGGCCAGCAGCAGGG
Source organism: Acetobacteraceae bacterium UBA6159 (assembly GCA_002422345.1). GTDB lineage: Bacteria > Pseudomonadota > Alphaproteobacteria > Acetobacterales > Acetobacteraceae > Rhodopila. The sequence goes on along the minus strand of DIUL01000018.1, from coordinate 13,811 downwards.
CGGCGAGGGTGCGTCGGAACCAGCTTCCGTGGCTGGGGTGGGCGGCGGATGTCATTCACACACCTCTGTTTGGGGCGAGAAATGTCGTTCGTCTCGTTACTCCCCCTCCCCTTGAGGGAGGGGGTTGGGGGGAGGGGTCGAAACCCCCCGGTCCGTGCCGCTGCTTACCCCCCACCCCGGCCCTCCTCTTCAAGGGGGGAGGGGGCAGGTCAGTTTCCGACCGGCAGCAGCGCGCCGGAGACCCCGCTCGCGGCATCCGACAGCAGGAAGGCCATCGCCTCCCCGACCTCGGATGGCTTGACCCAGCGGTCGGTGTTCGCGCCCGGCATCGCCTCCCGGTTCTGCGGCGTGTCGATCGTGGTCGGCAGCACGGCGTTCACCCGGATGCGGTCGGGGCGGAGTTCGTCCGCCAGGCTCTCCGTCAGCCGCATCACCGCGCTCTTGGTGGCCGAGTAGGCCGCCATCTCCCCAGACCCGCGCAGGCCAGCGGCGCTGCCGATGCCGCACAGGGCGCCTCCGCCGGCCGCCCGGATCGCGGGGACGGCGGCGCGATAGATGTTCCAGGTGGTGCGGACGTTCAGGTTGAACATCAGGTCCCACTGGTCCTGCCCGGCATCCGCCAGCTTCGCCATCGCGAAGCCGCCGACCGTGGTGCCGACGCCGTGCAGCCCGCCGCAGGTCGCCACGACATGGGCAACCAAGGCCTCGGTCGCCGCGGGATCGAGCAGGTTGAACTGTGACAGCGCCAGATGCCCCTGCCCGGGCAGGGCGGCCACCACGGCCTCCAGCCGCTCCTTCACGGTATCGACAGCGGCGACCCGCGCGCCTTTCCCCGCCAGCACCAGGGCCAGGGCGGAGCCCACGTTTCCGGCCGCGCCGGTGACGATGACTGTCTTGCCGCTGAACATCCGCGTTCCCCTTCGATCAGGCTTCGTGCGCCAGGCGCAGACCCGGGTTGGGCCAGTCCATCGCCACCAGCTTGCCATAGCCCGACAGCGTCAGATACGCGGTCTTCAGGTCCGGCCCGCCGAAGCAGATATTGGTGCAGAACATGTCGGGCATCGCGATCTGCCGTACCAGCCCACCCTCGGGCGCGATCACGCTGATCGAGCCATTGACCAGCGTCGCCACGCAGACATTGCCCCAGCCATCCACCGCCAGGCTGTCAAACCGCTGGAACCCGCCCAGGCCCACCATCAGCCGCCCGCCATGCGGCGACGGGAAGGGCGCCTTGCCCAGCACGCCCGGTTCCACGACGTCCCAGGCCCAAAGCCGAGCGGTCTCGGTTTCGGCGGCGTAGAGGGTCTTGCCGTCGGGGGAGAGGCCGATGCCGTTGGGCGTCAGGATCGGATGAGCGACTTCCTTGATCATCGAGCCATCGGCCAGCGCGTAGTACAGCCCGCCCCAGTCACGATCCCGCGCCCGCGCCTTGCCCAGGTCGGTGAAGTAGAACCCGCCCAGCCCGTCGAAGACCAGGTCGTTCGGTCCCAGCAGCTTGTGGGACCCGCAGCGGTCATACAGCGTGGTCAGCTTGCCGGTCTTGGGGTCCAGCCGCTCAATCCTTCCGCCGGTGTAGTCGGTGGAGGGGCCGGCGGGGCGGAGCATGTTCCACTCCGACCGCCAGGAGAAACCGCCGTTGTTGCAGATATAGAAGGCGCCATCGGGGCCGACCGCGAGGCCGTTGGGGCCGCCGCCGGTATGGGCGATCACCTCGGTCGTGCCGTCCATCTTCACGCGGGTGACGGTCTGCCGCTCGATTTCGGTCAGGACGATGGACCCGTCCTTCATGGCGACCGGCGCTTCCGGAAAGCGCAGCCCTGTCGCGATGATCCTGATATTGGCCATGTCGGTTTCTCCCCCGGTCTTACTGGTCAGGGGAAACTAGCCGATCTGGCGGGCAAAGGAAGAGACGCGGCGCTAACCTTTGGTTCACTTCTTCGCGGCATGATGCGGATGCATGCATGGCCTCGCTTTCCCTCTCGCGCCCGTTCTGACCATCGGCGTCCCGCTGTTCGGCGCCGTGGGGCTGGTGATGGTCGCCCCGGTACTTTGGCTGCCGGCGCTGGGATTGATGGCGGTGCTGGGTGTCGGGCTGCTGGCGCTGCGGCATCCGACCGTGTTCTGCGTGGTCTGGCTGCTGATCACCGGCGCAACCGTCGAGATGGCGTTGCTGGACCTGATCGGCCCCGCGGCGTTCCAGATGACCATCGCGGCCGAGAAAGCGGTGGGCCTGGCGCTGGCGGCAATCTGCGCGCTGCGCTGGGGCTGGAGGCTCGATCCGTTCAACCCGGCCTGGGCCTTCGCCGCCATGGGCGTGCTGGGCCTGGCGGTGGGGCTGCACCCCGATCTGCCGCCGCAGGACAACCTTCGGTCGCTGTTCGGCTCCATCGCCCCCTTCGCCTTCTGCTTCTGCCGCATCCCGCGGGACCGTGCCGCCATCCTGCTGGCGACCGTGCGCTGGTGCCCGGTTGTCGCGGTGTCGTGCGGCGTGGTCCTGACGCTGGCCGGCCTGCGCCCCTTGTTCGTGGAGGGCGGAGGGCTGCGCCTGGCCGGTGTCGGGCACCCGGCCTTCCTGGCGGGGGTGACCCTGGTCGGCGTCTATGCCTGCCTGATCGAGATGTTCCGCCGCGACCAGGCCGCCGATCGCTGGCTGCTGGTGGTCAACCTGGTCATCCTGCTGCTGACCGGCGCCCGCGCCCCGATGGCCTATGGGGCGGCGGTGATCCTCCTCAGCCTGACCTTCCTCCGCGCCCCGGCCTTTCCCGCGATCCGGCGTGGCTTCCTGATCCTGGGCGCGGTGTGTGCCGTGCCGATCGTGATTGCCCTGGCTGGGGACCTGTCCGATGTCCGTGTCTTCCATCTGCTGACCACCGATGCCGGGAACCTCAGCGGCCGGGAACGGCTCTGGCCGCTGTTCAAGGCGGCGACCGAGGGCGCGCCCTGGTTCGGCTGGGGCGTCGGCGCCGGCAACATCGTCATCCCGCCCGGCAGCGCGGTGGCGAAGCTGCTCCGCACCTGGGCTGCGCATAACGAGTATCTCCGCATCCGGGTGGAGGGGGGCTGGATCGGCCTCGCCCTGCTGATCGCGATGTTCACGACCTGGGTGATCGTCCGCACGGCGCCGCTGGCCCATTCCGACCGCTGGATCATGCGGTTCGTGTTCCTGGCCCTCGCCGCCCATGCGATCACGGACAATGTCCTGATCTCCACCCCCGCCTGCGTGCTGCTCACCTTCGCCGCGGCGGTCTTCGCGTCATCCGATCGTCGATCCTGATGTAACGTTCGCGCACCGGCCGTGTCCCATCCCCAGGAACACAAGGGACAACCGCCATGCACCGCATCCACCGCCTGCTGACCTGGCCAGCCGCGCTGTTCATCGCCTTCATCTTCCTCTGGTACGAGCAGTACAAGCTCACCGGGAACCAGGGATCGGTGGAGCTTTTCACCATCCTCTCCGACTGGCTGTATCTGGATGGCTACGAAAAGCCGTTCCGCCTGACCGTGGCTACGGCCGAGATCATTGCCTCGGTCCTGGTCGTCATCCCCGTGACACGGATGTTCGGGGCGCTGCTGTCATTGGGGATCATCTCCGGCGCCATCTTCTTCCATGTCGCCAGCCCGCTGGGCATCGATCCCTATAACGACGGCGGCACGCTGTTCAAGGAAGCCTGCGCGGTCTGGGTGAGTTCCGTGTTCATCCTGGCGTCCTACCGCGCCGAATTGATCGCCCTGGCCCAGCGCTGGCTGCCGGGGGCCAGAAGCCCCGCCGCCACGGCGTGAGCCCACTCCCACGCGATCTGGAACGCCATCCCCGTCCGGGTTCGCCTGGACGGGCTCACTTTGCCGGGCGGCGCCCGCAGCAGGTTGTCGATCGTCTGGCGCACCCGTCCCCGCGCCCGGTGCAGCAGCACGCGCTGGTTTTCCGGGCTGATGCCCAGCAGGGTGCAGGTCGTCTCCGCGTCCTGGCCCTCCAGGTCCCGCAGGGTGATCACGGCCTTCTGACCCGCGGGGAGCGTTTCTATCACCGCCCTCGCGTGGTCCCAGAACTGCCGTCCGCCGACCACCCGCTCGGGGTCGATCTCGTCCCACAGGGCCGGGATTTCCGCCCAGTGCCCGTCCGGCTTGAAGGCGCTTGCGGGCATCGCGCGTTCCCCCGGCGCCGATCCTTCCAGCACCAGCCCGACCGTCCGGCTTTCCCGCCCGATCCGGGTCCGTGCCCGGTTCAGCACGATCGAGAACACCCAGGTGGTCAGGCTCGACCGGCCCTCGAACCGTCCGATCCCCGCAAAAACCGCCAGCCACGCATCCTGCACCACTTCCTCCGCCTGCGCTCGGCTGCCAATGATGGAGGCGGCGACGGAGGTCAGGGAGGCATGGAAGCGCTGGATCAGGACTCGGTACGCGGCGTCATCCCCCTGTCGCAGGCGGGCGAGGAAGGCCGGATCATCGAATTCCCGCGCCTGTTTCAGCATCCAGACTTCTCCCGCGCGCACGCATGAATAAGATGTAACGCGATCGACGCTGCCGGGACAGAAGACATACCAGCATCGATCCGACAATGGAGGCGACGATTCCCACCTGCCGCGACATGGCCGAACGGGTCACCGACTATCTGGAGGGTGCGCTTTCCGCGTCGTCGAGGCTGGGCACGCGCATGCATCTTTTCATCTGCCCGTCCTGCAGGCGGTACTTCGACCAGATGCGGAAGACGATTCGCCTGCTGGCGGATGCTCCGCCCGCGCCGCCGCCGGACGGAGTCGCGGAGAAGGTGATCGCGGCGGTCCGGCGCGACCCGCAAGGCCAGCCGACCGGCGATTGATCATCCAGCGCCGGTTTGCAGGGCAATTGCCTTTGTATCGGTCGTGTCGCGGTTTGGCCCCAGGCGCGCGATCTTGCCTAACCATATTTCTGCCCCACGTTAACCGTTCATTAGGAACATTCCTGTAGTCCTGATGAGGAAGGACCGAACCAGGACGGTGCGGTCGGACGGTTGCGGAGGGACAGAATGTGCCTTGTCGCCGTGGTGGGTCGTGATGCGGGGCGGAGGCGTCCGGACAGGACGCGCGGGCCGGATTTCACCGGCTGGCCTGTTACCCGAATTAACTTGAACTTCGTCGAACCCGACGTTCACTATGCATCCATTCTGCCAAACCGGCCGTATGAGCCTGTAGGCGGGACGTTGTCCGGACCGGTTCGACCGGTCCAAGGGGGCATGAAACGTCCACCCGCGCGGTCAGGCCGGCTTGCCGCTCGCATTTCAGACGCCCTGAAACGCGAGAGCTGGTCTACGGCTTTTATGCCTGACCAATCGCTCGCGCTCCCCATCGGCGAACAGGACACGCTCGCGAAAAGGCGGAGTTATAATCGTTCAAAATCGTGGCGTAAGAAAATTTTGTTCACGTCCCACGCGTGCCGTGGGCTAGGCTAGCACCCATCTTGCATGGGTCCGTTGGATTCCACCCGTAGCAAACACAGGAGCGGCCGAATGCTTGACACGGTCGAGGACATCTTTTCCGTCTATGCCCGCGGCTTCGAGGCCTATCGCGAAGTCGAGATGAGCCTTGCGGAGTACCTGCAAGCCTGCCGTGACGATCCGATGTGCTATGCGACCGCGACCGAGCGCCTGCTCGCCGCGATCGGTGAGCCGGAGATGGTGGACACGTCCAAGGATGCGCGCATGGGCCGCATCTTCATGAACCGTACGATCCGCGTCTATCCGGCGTTCCACGAATTCTATGGCATGGAAGAGACGATTGAACGGATCGTCGGCTTCCTCCGCCACGCGGCCCAGGGACTGGAAGAACGCAAGCAGATCATGTATTTGCTGGGCCCGGTCGGCGGCGGCAAGTCATCTCTCGCGGAACGCCTGAAGGCCTTGATGGAGGTTCATCCCATCTACGTCCTCAAGGCCGGGGACGAAATCAGCCCCGTCTACGAAAGCCCCCTCGGCCTGTTCGATCCGGAACGGATGGGCAGTCTGCTGGAGGAACGCTACGGCATCCCCAGCCGGCGCCTGACGGGCCTCATGAGCCCCTGGTGCCTCAAGCGGCTGGACGAGTTCCACGGCGACATCTCCCGCTTCACCGTGCTGAAGATGACGCCGTCGCGGCTGCGCCAGATCGGCATCGCGAAGACGGAGCCTGGGGACGAGAACAACCAGGATATTTCGTCCCTGGTCGGCAAGGTCGATATCCGCAAGCTGGAACTGCATTCGCAGAACGATCCCGATGCCTACAGCTACTCGGGCGGGTTGAACCGCGCGAACCAGGGGCTGCTGGAATTCGTGGAGATGTTCAAGGCACCGATCAAGATGCTGCACCCGTTGCTGACGGCAACGCAGGAAGGCAACTATATCGGCACGGAAAACATCGGCGCGATCCCGTTCTCCGGCATCATCATGGCGCATTCCAATGAATCGGAGTGGCAGAGTTTCAAGAACAACAAGAACAACGAAGCCTTCATCGACCGCATCTACGTCATCAAGGTCCCCTACTGCCTGCGCGTGACCGAGGAGCAGAAGATCTACGAAAAGCTCGTCAGCCGCTCCGAACTCGCCGCCGCGTCCTGCGCGCCGGCGACGTTGGAAATGCTGGCCCGGTTCTCGGTCCTGACGCGGCTGCGCAAGCACGACAATTCGACGATCTACGCGAAGATGCGTGTCTATGACGGCGAAAGCCTGAAGGAAACCGATCCCCGCGCGCGCAGCCTGCAGGAATACAAGGATGCCGCCGGCGTCGAGGAAGGCATGGATGGCGCGTCCACCCGCTTTGCCTTCAAGGTGCTGGCCGCGACCTTCAACCACGACACGACCGAGATCGCGGCCGATCCCGTCCACCTGATGTATGTGCTGGAACAGTCGATCCGGCGCGACCAGATGCCGCAGGAAACCGAAAAGCGCTTTCTGGAGTTCATCAAGGCGGAACTGGCACCCCGCTACGCCGAGTTCATTGGCAATGAAATCCAGAAGGCCTACCTCGAATCCTATCACGACTACGGCCAGAACCTGTTCGACCGCTATGTCTCCTACGCCGACGCCTGGATCGAGGACATCGACTACAAGGACCCCGATACCGGGCAGTTGCTGAACCGCGACTCGCTGAACCAGGAACTGACGAAGATCGAGAAGCCCGCGGGGATCGCCAACCCCAAGGACTTCCGCAACGAGGTCGTGAAGTTCTGCCTGCGCGCCCGGGCGAACAACGCCGGCAAGAACCCGTCCTGGACCAGCTATGAGAAGATCCGGGAAGTGATCGAGCGGCGGATGTTCAGCCAGGTGGAGGAACTTTTGCCTGTCATCAGCTTTGGATCGAAGAAGGATGGCGATACCGAGAAGAAGCACAACGATTTCGTCGAGCGCATGACCAGCCGCGGCTACACCGAACGCCAGGTGCGGCGCCTGGTGGAATGGTACATGCGGGTCAAGCAGGCCGGCTGACGACACATGGAAAAGGCGTAGCGAATCAGCATGCATATCGTCGACCGCCGTCTCAACCCAGGTGGCAAGAATCTCTCCAACCGCCAGCGTTTCATGCGACGGGCGAAGGAGCAGATCCGAAAGGCGGTGCATGAAAGTTCCGCCGGAAAGGGGATCAAGGACGCGGATGAGGGCGGGGAGATCGTGCTTCCCGCCCGCGGTGTCCACGAACCGAGCTTTCACCGCAGCCCGACCGGCGGCGTGCGCGACCATCTGCTGCCGGGCAACAAGGAATACATCGTCGGCGACACCATCCCCCGTCCCCAGGGCGGCGGCGGTGGCAGTGGGTCGGAAGGCAGCCCGGACGGGGAAGGGGAGGATGATTTCCGCTTTGCCCTGTCGCGCGACGAATTCGTCGACATGTTCCTGGAAGACCTGGAGCTGCCCGACCTCGCCAAGCGCAAGGTCGCCAGCGCCGAGGCGGTGACCTGGCATCGGGCCGGCTACTCGGTCAGTGGATCGCCGGCCAACCTGGCGCTGATGCGGACGGTGCGGAACAGCCTGTCCCGCCGCATCGCCTTGCGCCGGCCGAAGGTGGATGAACTCGAAGCCCTGCGGGCCGAAATCGCGGCGCTGGAAGGCGACGTCGCGGCCGAATCCCGCAAGCGGGCGCTGGAGGAGGAACTGACCCGCAAGCTGCGGCGCGTCAGCCTGATCCCCTATATTGATCCGCTGGATGTTCGTTACAAACGCTTCGACTCGACCCCGCGCCCTGTTGCCCAGGCGGTGATGTTCTGCCTGATGGACGTCTCCGGCTCGATGACCGAGCACATGAAGGATCTGGCCAAGCGGTTCTACATCCTGCTGTACATCTTCCTGAAGCGCCGGTACAAGAACGTGGAGGTCGTCTTCATCCGTCACACCCATGTGGCGTCCGAGGTCGATGAGGACACGTTCTTCCACAGCCCCGAAACCGGCGGCACCGTGGTTTCGACGGCGCTGGAGGAAATGCAGCGCGTCGTCGGCGAACGCTACCCGGCCGACAACTGGAACATCTATGCCGCGCAGGCCTCCGATGGCGACAATACCGCGAGCGACAATGACCGCACGGCGCATCTGCTGACCCAGGCGATCCTGCCGCAATGCCAGTACTACGCCTATCTGGAGGTCGGCCGCGACGTGGAGCATTTCCCCCCGGGCTTCATCCGCCGCGACAGCGACCTCTGGCAGACCTACGCCGCGCTGGTGAAGGCCGGCGCGCCGATGGCCATGCGCAAGGTCGGCCATCGCCGTGACATCTATCCGGTGTTCCGGGAACTGTTTTCCAAGAAGACCGGCGCGGAGGCCGTCACCGCATGAACGTCATCACCCGCGCGGAACGCCCGCTGTTCGAAGGCGCGGACTGGGAGTTCTCGACCCTCCAGCGCTGCCACGACGCGATCCAGGAGATCGCGGTCGATGAACTCGGCCTGTCGGTCTATCCCAACCAGATCGAGGTCATCAGCGCCGAACAGATGCTGGATGCCTATTCGTCAATCGGCATGCCGCTGTTCTACAAGCACTGGTCCTTCGGCAAGCAGTTCGCCCGCAACGAAGGCCTGTATCGCGCCGGGATGCAGGGCCTGGCGTATGAGATCGTCATCAACTCCAACCCCTGCATCAGCTATGTGATGGAGGAGAACACCGCGACCATGCAGGCGCTGGTCATCGCGCACGCGGCGTTCGGGCATAACCACTTCTTCAAGAACAACTATCTGTTCAAGCAGTGGACCGACGCGGACGGCATCCTCGACTATCTGGAATTCGCCCGCGACTACGTGATGGAATGCGAGGAACGCCACGGCGAAGCGGCGGTTGAGCGCGTGCTGGACGCGGCCCATGCGCTCATGAGCCACGCCGTCCACCGCTATCCCCGCCGGCGCGCAACCGATCTGCGGCTGGAGGAAAAGCGGGAACGCGAACGCCGCCTGCATGATGAGCAGGTATTCAACGACCTCTGGCGCACGGTCCCCGGCGGCGGCAATGCCCGCCACGACCCGACGACCGAGGAACGGCGCAAGGCGCTGCTGCAACTGCCGCAGGAAAACATTCTGTATTTCCTGGAGAAGACGGCTCCTCGGCTGGCGCCCTGGCAGCGCGAACTGCTCCGCGTCGTGCGGATCATCGCGCAGTATTTCTATCCGCAGACCCAGACCAAGGTGATGAACGAGGGCTGCGCGACCTATGTCCACTACCGGATCATGAACCGGTTGCACGAAAAGGGCCTGCTGACCGACGGGGCGATGGTGGAGTTCCTGAAGTCCCACACCAACGTCGTGTTCCAGCCCGATTTCAACGATCCGCGCTACTCAGGGCTCAATCCCTATGCCCTGGGCTTCGCGATGATGCAGGATATCGAGCGTATCTGCATCGAGCCGACGGCCGAGGATGAGCAGTGGTTCCCTGCCATCGCCGGCAAAGGCGACGCGATGGCGGTGTTGCGGGATTGCTGGGCCAATTATCGGGATGAGAGCTTCATCCTCCAGTTCCTCAGCCCGCGCCTGATCCGGCATTTCGGGCTGTTCCACGTCGTTGATGACGCCGATGAGCCGCATCTGGCGATCGAGGCGATCCATGACGAGCGGGGCTATCGCGCCATCCGCCAGCGGCTGGCTAGGCAGTACGACGTCGCGTGGACCGCGCCGGACATCCAGGTTGTGGATGTGGACCTGGCGGGGGATCGCAAGCTGGTCCTGCACCACGGCGCGATGAACCGGATTCTGCTGGATGAGCGAGATGCGCGCTCGGTCCTGCAGCATCTGGCGGATCTGTGGGGCTATGACGTGGTGATGCGGGAGATTGATCCGGGGAGCGGGTCGGTCATGAAGGAGCATGCCGCCAAGCCGCGGGTTGGGATTCTGCATGAGGTGGGGGGCTGAGGGGGGATATCCCAGGCCTCTCTGGTTATCGCGTTGTCTGGCTGCGGCCCGGCTAGCATGCAGGTCTTTGCCGGTATTGACATCGCAAGTCGTGGATGGCCCGCCTTCGCGGGCCATGACGGAAGAGCAAGAGCCATGCCGGAAGGGGCGGGGGCATGACAAGGGTGCGCGAACCATGACGGACGTGTGCGCGCTATAACGCAGGGTCGCGGACCATGACGAGGGGGAGGTCATTGCCGAAACCAGGCGGCCTTCAGACTTCCGGTTCGGTCAACGTGCCCACGAATTCCTCGAAATCCTTCGCCTCCCGGAAGTTCCGGTAGACGCTGGCGAACCGCACATAGGCGACCTTGTCGAGCGCCTTCAGCGTGTCCATCACCAGCTCGCCAATCTGCTTGCTGGGGATGTCGCTCTCGCCGCTCGCCTCCAGCTGGCGCACCAGGGAGTTCACGATCCGCTCGATCCGTTCCTCCTGGATCGGGCGCTTGCGCAGCGAGATCCGAATCGAGCGGGCAAGCTTGTCCCGATCGAAGGGGACCCGCCTGCCATCGGTCTTCACCACGGTCAGTTCCCGTAGCTGGACACGCTCGATCGTCGTGAAGCGCTGCCCGCAATTGGCACAGAAGCGGCGGCGACGGATCGCGCCGTTATCCTCGGTGGGACGGCTGTCCTTCACCTGGGTGTCGTCGGAGCCGCAGAACGGACAGCGCATGTTGGGTTACCTGCCGGGATACATCGGGAAGCGGGCGCAGAGTTCCTTGACTTTCGCGCCCACCGCGGCCTCCACCGCCGTGTTGGTGCCGTCGTTGGAACGGCCGAGGCCTTCCAGCACCTCATTGATCATCATGCCGATCTGGCAGAATTCGGTTTCCCCGAAGCCGCGGCTGGTGGCCGCCGGCGAACCCAGGCGAATGCCCGAGGTGATCATCGGCTTCTCCGGATCGAACGGGATGGCGTTCTTGTTGGCGGTCATATGGGCACGTTCCAGGGAGGCCTCGGCCGCCTTGCCGGTGACCCGCTTGGGCCGCAGGTCGACCAGCATCAGATGGCAGTCGGTGCCGCCGCTGACGATGTCGAGGCCCTGCTGCTTGAGCGTCTCCGCCAGCACGCGGGCGTTGTCCTGCACGGCCTTCTGATAGACCTTGAAGTCGGGACGCAAGGCCTCCCCGAAGGCCGCGGCCTTGCCGGCGATCACATGCATCAGCGGTCCACCCTGCAGCCCAGGGAACACCGCCGAGTTGATCTTCTTCCCAAGCTCGGCGTCGTTCGACAGGATCATCCCGCCGCGCGGGCCGCGCAGGGTCTTGTGGGTTGTCGTGGTGACGACATGGGCGTGCGGCAGGGGGCTCGGAAACAGGCCGGCAGCCACGAGGCCGGCGAAATGCGCCATGTCCACCATGAAATAGGCACCGACCTCATCCGCGACCTTGCGGATACGGGGGAAGTCGATGAAGCGAGGATAGGCCGAACCGCCGGCGATGATCAGCTTCGGCTTCTCAGCGCGGGCCTTGGCCTCCAGTTCCTCGTAATCTAGCAGGCCGTCTTCCTTGCGGACGCCGTACTGCACCGCGTGGAACCATTTGCCCGACAGGTTCGGCGCCGCGCCATGGGTAAGATGCCCGCCGGCCGCCAGGCTCATGCCCAGGACGGTGTCGCCCGGCTTGCACAAGGCCAGGAACACGGCCTGGTTGGCCTGCGCGCCGGAATGCGGCTGCACATTGGCGAATTCGCATGAAAACAACTGTTTGGCGCGGGCGATCGCCAGTTCCTCGGCCACGTCCACGTAGACGCAACCGCCATAGTAGCGTCTACCTGGATAACCCTCCGCGTATTTATTGGTCAGGACCGAACCCTGCGCCTCCAGCACCGCGGCGGAGACGACGTTCTCGGACGCGATCAGCTCGATACCGTCCTGCTGGCGGCGCAGTTCGGCACCGATCGCGGCGGCGAGTTCGGGGTCGGTCTCGGACAGGGGGGCAGTGAAGAAGCGCGGGTCGGTCATGTTGGTCCTGCGGCTGATTGAGCAGGGTCCTGTTAGCACTTGCGCGGCTCCGCACAAGCCATCCTGATTGTGCGACGCAGCAATTCGGCCATGTGCCGGGCGGATGGCGGGTCCCGGAGGCCTATCCGGCCGCCAGTTCCACCGCCCGGTCCAGCGGCACTGGCTCCTCCGACAGCAGCGCGTCCACCGCTGGCCCGTCGCCGTCATTGTCCTCCATCAGCGGGTCATGCGGGCGCAATTTGTGCCGCACGACCATCCGGGCCAGCAGCAGCCGGCGCGCATCCCCTCCGGCCGCGCCGATCCGCGCGCCTTCGGATGCCATCAACGTCGCGCTGGTGATGTTGTACAACCCGTCCGCGGCCCGCCGAGCCAGCGTCTCATTGCCGCTGGCCGCGACGCGATCGGCGAAGGCGACGGCCCGTTCGGTCAGGGCGGCGAGTTCTCCGCGCATCTGGCCGGGAATGGCGGTCTCAGCCTCGATCCGGTCGGTCAAAGCCTGGCCAAGGTCCCGATGCGCGCCGACCTTGGCGACCGCGCGAGTCGTGACATCCAGGGCGTTGATGTTGGAGGTGCCTTCCCACAGCAGCCCGATCTGGGCGTCGCGGATCAGGCGGGCGTTCACGAAGTCCTCAATATAGCCATTGCCGCCGCGGACCTCCATCGCGCCGGTCGCGACCGGGATGTTGTCGCGGCAGGCGCGGAACTTGACGATCGGGGTCAGGATGCGGACGAGCCGTTCGGCCTGCTTGTCGCCCTGTTCCGCGCGGTGCAGTTGCTGGGACGCATAAAGCATCATCGACAGCGCCTGCTCGGTTGGGACCATCAGCTTCATGAGCTGCCGGCGCAGCAGGGGCTTGCGGATGATCGTCTCCCCGAACTGGTAGCGGGTGCGGGCGACCAGCAGGGACTCGTTCAGACAGCGGCGCATCATGCCGGCGGCGCGTACGCCGTGGGACAGGCGGGACAGGTTCACCTGGTCCAGCATCTGCTTCAGGCCTGGATTCGCGTGTGCCCCGACCTCTCCCAGCGGGTAGGCGATCGCGCCGTCGAAGATCACCTCCCCCGAGGCCATGGAGCGTGTGCCGAGCTTGGGCTTGAGGCGGGCGGTGCGGTAGCGGTTGCGGGTGCCGTCTTCCAGGACACGGGGCAGCAGGAAAACGCCGAGGCCCGCGCCGCCGGCAGGCGCTCCCTGCGGACGGGCCAGCAGCAGCGCCAGGTCGGCGTCGACCGAGGAGCAGAACCACTTCTCCCCATACAGATGCCAGTTCCCGTCTTCCCAGCGGGCTTCCAGCTCGACATTGCCGACATCGGACCCGGCGGGTTTCTCGGTCATGAACTGGGCGCAGCGGAACAGCGTGTCCATGTCCTGGCTGTGCATGCGGGACAGATAGCGGTCATGCAGGTCCTGGCTGCCATAGCGCCCGATCAGCATGGCCGATGTATCCGTCAGCGAGATCGGGCACATGATCCCGAACTC